>JBEHYH010000280.1:0-8549 GCA_048498275.1 Myxococcota bacterium
CGACGCCCGGTGTTTCTCGATGAGCTTCGCGCGCGTGCAGTTCACCGCTGACCTCTTGCCGAGCGACATTCTCGGCGCGCAGGTGTTCCTCCAGGCGCAGGGGAAATTCGAGTTCCGCCCCGGGCCGGTGTTTCACCAACTGGTGCTCGCCGATGAGCTCAATCGCGCGCCGCCGCGTACGCAGTCGGCGCTGCTCGAGGCGATGGCGCAGGGGCAGGTCAGTCTCGACGGCGTCACGCAGCCGCTGCCGCAGCCGTTCTCGGTGGTCGCCACGCAGAACCCGCTCGATCTGAGCGGCACGTACCCGCTGCCCGATTCTCAGCTCGATCGGTTCCTGCTCCGGCTCTCGCTCGGTCATCTCTCGCCGGAGGTCGAGACCGGGTTGCTGATGAGCCGGCGCGAAGATCCGCTCCATTCGTTCAAACCGATCGCCGATGCGAACGCGCTGGCGCAGCTGCAGCAGAGCGCCGATGCCGTTCAGATTTCGCGCGACGTCGCCGACTACGCGGTGCGCCTCGCGACGGCCACGCGTGAACATTCTGAAATCGAACGCGGCATCTCCACGCGCGCGGTGTTGTCGCTGATGTCGGCGGCTCGCGCGATCGCGCTGTGGGACGGCCGTGACTTCGTGACTCCGGGCGACGTTCGCGAGATCGCCGTGCCGGCGCTCGCGCATCGCCTGCTGCTCAAGAGCTCCGCGCACGGCAGCTTCGCGCGCGATGAGGCGTCGCCTCTCGCCGGTGAACTCCTGCGCCGGGTGCCTGCCCCCAAATGACCGCTGTGGCCGCAAAGAAGCCGGCGCGCCAACCCGACTGGAGGCGGCAGCTCAAGATCACCACCATCGGCCGCACGTATCTCGTGCTCACGCTTGGCATCGGCCTCGGGGCGCTCAACACCGGCAACAACCTGCTGTACCTGGTGCTCGGTTTTCTGCTGGGCATCATCGTGCTCTCGGGCGTGTTGTCGGAGCGCGTGATCGCCGCGATTCGCGTGAAGCGCCTGATGCCCGAAGGTGCGTGGGCCACCGAGCCCTTCCCGCTCCGCTACGAGGTGTCTTCAGAAAAGGGCCGCGCGTTCGCGGTGAAGATCTCCGAGAGCGCGCTCACCGGCTGGGCGTGGATTCCCACCGTCGAGAAAGGCACGGCCGTGATCGCGCGCGCCGACATGGTGGCGCCGAAACGCGGGCCGCTCGACCTCAGAGAGATCCGCATCTCCACGGCCTTCCCCTTCGGGTTGTTCGAGAAGACGCGCACCTTCTACATCGAGGAGACCCTGCTCGTGTGGCCGCGCCGAGGCTTCACCTGCGAGCCACCGCAGGCCGACTTCGGGCTGCAGACCGGTGAGCACGGCAATCAGAAACATCGCGATGGCTCAGGTGACGTGCAGGGGCTGCGTGAGCTCGGCGATCTCGAAGACGCGCGCGGCGTGCACTGGAAGAAGTCGGCCGCGGTCGGGCAACTGCTCAAGGTCGAACGCGAACGTGAAGATCGTCAGCAGTACACGCTAAAGATCGAGAGCGAGGCGCCGGGTGAAGCGCTGGAGCGCGCGTGCGAAGAGACCGCGGCGCTGACCCATCAACTCCTGAACGCCGGCAACGACGTCGGGCTCGTCGCGGGTCATCGGAAGCTGCGCGCCGGCTCCGGCCCCGGTCACGAAAAGCGGATTCTCTCAGCGCTCGCGTTGCTGGGCTTCGGTGATCGCGAATGAACCTCGGCGAACGGAAGAAGCTGCGGCTTCGCTTGCGTGACCTCTCCGCGTTCTCGGCGTTCCTCGCGGTCGCACTCTCGGGGTCCCTGCCGCTGTACGTGGTCGGCCTCTTCATCGCCGCGTTGATCCTGAGCTTCGCCGGCAAGCGGCCGTTCGCCGGGCACGCCGTGTGGTCGGTCATCGTGTTGCTCGGCGCGGCGCTGGTGCTGTTCGGCCTCGCGTTCCGCGGGTTGCTCGATCTCGTCATCGCCGCGGTCGCGTTCGCCACGCTGGTCACCGGCCACCGGATGCTCTCGGAGCCGACGGCCACCACCGATCAACAGGTGCTCCTCGCGTCACTGTTGTTGATGGCGGGCGCCGCCGCGCTGTCAGGCGACATCTGGTACGCGCTGTGCCTGCTCGCGTTCGGCGTGTTCGCGTGTCTGACGCTCGGGCTGGCGGTCGTCGAAGGCCCGCAGGAGCGCGACGAAGAGCTGCCGCTCTCGCCGGTGCTCAGGTCGGTCAGCATCGGCGTCTTCGTCGCGCTGCTCGGCGGCGTGGTGTTCTTCATTCTCTTCCCGCGGCTCTCGTGGAACGTGGCGTCGCGAAACCAGGGCCCGGGGCTGCTCGGCGGCACCACCGGCATGACCGACCGCGTGCGGCTCGGCGGCGGCGGCGACATCAAGACCAGCGCGCGCATCGTGCTCCGCGCGAAGATCGAGCCGAAGCCCCGCAGCGAACGCCTCGATCGATATTGGCCCGGCCGGCACTTCGACGTCTTCGATGGCAAGGAATGGCGCGGCAGCGGTGAAGCGAAGCCGGCGGCTCCCCGGGTGATGCTGGGTGACGTGCGCGGCACGACGGAGACCCAGCGCATCGAACTGCTGCCCGCCTACGACTCACGCACGCTGGTCGGTTTGAGCCAGCCGCTGATGTTCGGGCCCGCGTACGCGATCACCACCGGCATCCCCGTGCCCGCGCAGCTCGTCGAAGCCGATCGCGAAGAGGTGCGCCTCGCGAGCGAGGGCAACGCGTTTACGTACACCGTCATCAGCCGCGATGACTTCGAAGGCGAACCCGAGACGCCCGAACGGCTCGCCGCGCTCTCGAGCCTCCCGGAGACGCTCGACCCGCGCGTCACGCAACTCGCCGCGCAGATCGCCGGCGACGAAACCGAGCCGCGAAAGGTCGCCAACAAGCTCGAACGATGGCTCCGCTCGAACCTCGAATACTCGCTCGAGCTCTCCCCTTCCGACGACCCGCTCGCTGACTTTCTGTTCAACCGCAAAGCCGGCCACTGTGAACACTTCGCGACCGCGCTCGCGGTGATGTTGCGCACCCGGAAGATCCCCGCGCGCGTGGTGGGCGGTTTCTTCGGCGGTGAGCTCGTCGGCAATCGCTACATCGTTCGGGCCGGCGACGCGCATGCGTGGGTCGAGGCGTACGACCCGGTGCGCGGGTGGATGACGTTCGACGCGACTCCCGAGTCGGGCCGCGGGAGCCGGCCTCCCGCCCTGCTCTCGCGCCTGGTCGACGCCTTCGAGGAACTCGAAGAGCTCTGGCGTTCACGCGTCGTCGACTACTCGTTCAGCGATCAATGGGGCTTCGTGCGCGACCTCATTCGGCCGCCGCGCGGGTCGTCGCCGAGCGAGCCCGAGGCCTCCACGCTGAATCAGCCCACCACCAGACGGCCGACGCGCGCGCTCTTCGTCGCCCTCGGCGCCGGAGCGATCGTCTGGCTCCTCTGGCGCCGGCTCGGCAAGCGCACACGTGAACACCCTGCGACCGCCTTCGGCACCGAGCTGGAGCGAAAGGTCGACGCGCTCAAGCTGCGCGGGCCTGACGAAGAACTCGAAGCGCTCACGCGGCGGCTGGTCGCCCAGAAGCACCCGATCGCCGCGCCGCTCGATGCGGCCGTGCGCCGCTACCTCGAAGCGCGCTTCGGTGGCCGGCCGCTTTCAAGCGATGAGAGACGTACGTTGTTGGCGCGGCTAGGCTCGCCGCGTGCTGCTGCGCATACTCGAGATGTTGCTGCCGGCTCGTAAGGGCGAACGGCAGCTCACCTTCACGCTCTTCTTCCACTCGCTGTTCGCGGTCGGCGCGTTTCTCACCGGCCGCACGGTGCGCGACGCGCTCTTCCTCGAGCACGGCGATCGCAGCCAGCTCGCGTGGATGTACGTGCTCAGCGCGATCTTCGTGACCGCCACGGGCCTGCTCTACGGGCGCTACGCCGGCCGGCTGCGGCGCGACCTGATGGCGCTCGGCTCGGCGTCGCTCTTCGGCGCGATGTTCCTGCTCCTGTGGGTCGCGGAGAAATACCAGCCACCCGGCATCTACAGCGTCATCTACGTCTACGTCGAAGTGATGGGCGCGCTGGTGCTCGTGCAGTTCTGGACGTTGGCGAACGAGCTCTTCAACGCGCGTGAAGCCAAGCGGCTGTACGGCTTCATCGGCGCCGGCGGCACCTTCGCGAACATTCTCGTCGGTCTCATCGGCGCGGCCGTCGCCAAGCGCTTCGGCACGGCGTCGCTGCTGCTGATGGGCGCGGTGCTGCTGTTCATCACCGGCGGCGCGAGCTTCATGGCCGGTCGGCTCGGGCGGCAACGGCTCGCGGCGCGCGCGGCGACGGGCAAACCCAGCGCGGTGAAAAAAGGCGGAGGCGGCAGCCGCGTGCTGAGCGACGCGCATCTGCGCACCGTCGCCATGCTGTCTGCGGTGACCTTCTTCACCACCACGCTGATCGACTTTCAGTTCAAGGTGGTCGCGGCCGACAAGCTGCGCGGCGACGAGCTCGCGGCTTACTTCGGTTACTTCAGCGCGGTCGTCGGTGCGCTCGCGTTGACGCTGCAGTTGTTCGGCACCAGCCGGCTGCTCAATCGCGCGGGTGTCATCGGCTCGCTCGCGATTCTGCCGGCGTCACTCGCGCTCGGAGACGCGGCGCTCATTCTCGTGCCCGCGCTATGGGCGGCGTCGATGGCCAAGGGCGCAGACACGCTCTTCCGCTACTCGGTGAACGACGCGACCACGCAGATCCTCTACCTGCCGGTGCCGGCGCAGGTTCGTGTCTCGGCGAAGGCGTTCATCGACGGCGTGGTGAAGCCGATGGCGATCGGTCTCGCGGGCGTCGCGCTCGCCGGCTACCGCAACTTCGGCGGAGGCAACCCGTACAAGCTCGCCTGGGTCTCGCTGGTCTTCGCCCTCGCGTGGATCGCGGTCGTGATCAGCATGCGCTCGAAGTACCTCAAGTCGCTGCAAGACAACCTGAAGCAGCGGCGGCTCGACCTCGATTCGGCGCGGCATCAGGTGGTTGACGCCAACACCAGCAAGGCGCTGGCGCGCGCCCTCGGCAGCGACGACGAGCAGGAGGTGCTCAACGCCCTCGCGCTCCTGCCGCAGTTGGAAAAGCTGCAGCTCGACGCCGAAGTCGAGAAGCTGGTCGACCACGCCTCGGCCGCCGTGCGCGTCAAGGTGCTCGAGTACTACGCGGCCCGGCAGTCGATGCGCTTCGCCAACGCGGCGTACCGGCGCTTTGAAGACCCCGACCCCGGCGTGCGCGCGGCGGCCATCGACGCGTTCTCCGCGCTCGGCCGTGACAAGTCGGTGCGCAGCGTGAAGCAGTTCCTCGCCGACCCCGACCCGCGCATCCGCAGCGCGGCGGTGACCGGCATGATCCGCTTCGGAGGGCTCGACGGTGTGCTCGTCGCCGCCGAGGCGCTCAAGGCGTTGATCGAAAACGCCGACCCCGTGATGCGGCTCCACGCGGCGCGGGTGCTGGGTGCGATCGGCGTGAAGAACTTCTACAAACCCGTGCTGCAGTTGATGAACGACCCCGACCTGCGCGTGCGCCGTGAAGCGGTGACGTCAGCGGGCGTGTTGAAGAGCCCGGAGTTCATCCTCCCGCTCATCTACCGGACGGGTTCTCGCGACACGCAGCGCGAGGCGACGCAGGCGCTCACCGCCTACGGCTCGTCGATTCTGCCCGCGCTCTCGAAGGTGATCTCGAACACGCACGAAGATGGCCAGGTTCGCCGCGCCGTGGCGCGCGTGTTGGGCCGCCTGGGCACCGGTGAAGCCCTCGAGGTCATCGCTTCGCATCTCGACGAGGCCGACGAAGAGCTGCGCGGCGTGATGTACCGATCGCTCGCGCGCGCCGTGAAGGGCAAGCAGCTCCTGCTCAAGGACCTGAGCGAAGTGAAGGCCGCCGTCGGCCGCGAACTGGAGCGCGCGTGGAAGGCGCTGCATCAGCTCGAGCTGCTCAAGCTCGACGCGTTGCCCACGCACACCACGCCGCGCGGTGGCGTCGAAGCGTCACGCGCCCTGCTCGCCTCGGCGCTCGTCGAGAAGGTGCAGCAGGTCACCGGCCGCGTGTTTCTGCTGCTCGCGGTGCTCTACCCCGACGCCGACATGGAGCAGATCAGCGCCGGCATTCAGGACTCGTCGGCCGCGGACTCCGCGCGTCGTCGCGGCAACGCCGTGGAGCTGCTCGACAACGTGCTGGAGCGGAACCTGAAGGCGCGCTTCCTGCCGCTCGTCGAGGAGTTGCCGCGCACCGAGCGATTGAAACAGGTCGCCGAGTTCTACCCGGCACCGACCCTCAGCGCCGAAGCGATGCTGCAGGAACTCACGAAAGATGAAGCCGGCTGGGTTCGCGCCTGCGCCACGTGGTGTTTCGCCGAGAACTCCGGGGCGGCCGAAGTGCTCGCGGGGTCGACCACCGACACCAGCCCGGTCGTTCGAGAAATCGCCTTCGTGACGCTCTCGAGAAAAGCGCCAGCCCTCGCGCGCGCACTGCTCCCTGAACGGCTGCAAGACACGTCACCGCTCGTGCGTCGTCAGGCGGAGCTGCTCAACGCACCGCCTGCGTGAGTCACTCGCCGCGCGTCTGCCAGAGCGCCGCGACGCCCAGAATCAAAAAGAGAACCCCGGCACCGCGCTGCAACATGCGCGGAGAGATGACGCGGGTCAGCGCTTCACCCGCCACCACCGCGATCGCGGTCGAGAGGATCAACGCGAGCGACGCGCCGATGAACACCGTCCACCGTGAACTCCCGGAGCTCGAAAACGAGAGCGCCGCGAGCTGCGTCTTGTCACCCAGCTCGGCGACGAAGACCGCCGCGAAGGTCGTACCCAGTAACTTCCAGTCCATGTTCCGGGCCGTATCTGCTTAGAGTCGGCGCGCCAAGATGCTCTCGACGGTCGAAAAGGTGCTGTTCCTCAAGTCGATCGACTTGTTCTCCCAGATCCCCGGGGAGGACCTGGCGGCGATCGCGGTCATCTCCACCGAAGAACGCCGCGACAAACAAGACGAGATCTTCGCCGAGGGCGACCCGGGCGACGCGCTCTACTTCGTCATCGACGGCAAGGTGCGCGTGCACAAGGCCAACCGCGTGCTCGCCGAGCTGGGTGAACGCGAGTGCTTCGGCGAGATGTCGATTCTCGACGCCTCCCCGCGCTCCGCTAGCGTCACCACGTTGGACGACGCCAACCTCCTCAAGATCACCCGGGAGGACTTCTCGGAGATCATGACGGAGAAGCCCGAGATCGCGCAGGGCATCATCAAGGTGCTGACCCGCCGTTTGCGGGAGGCGAACCGGTAACGCGGCGCTAGAATCGGCGGCCCATGCCGGCCAGCCCGTTGTCGAGCGACCTCTACCTGCTGCTCGCGATCGCACCGATGTTCCTGTGGGACGCGATCGGGCACCGCCGGGCGCTCAAGGCCTACGCCGCCTGGCTGGGCGTGTACGTGGCGTTTTCCGTCGCGGTCTACCTGCTGTGGGATACCCCGGCATGGCACGCGATCGCGCCGCGGATGCTGGGGCCGTGAAAACCGCCTGACCGCTCGATCGCCTTCGCCGCTGGCCCAGCACCATGGCGTGCTGTCGGGCGCGGGCGAGGTGGTTGTGGTCGGTCGTGAAGAACCCGACCGGGCCACGGGTGTTAGCCGGCGTGCGGTGACGGCGGTATCGCCGGGCGCTCGCGCAACTGGCGCAGGCGTTGCAGCAGGGTTTCCAGCGGCATCGGCCGCGCGTACAGCCAACCCTGGCCGTAGCGGACGCCGCGCTGGCCGAGGTAGTCGGCCTGCGCCTGCGATTCGATGCCCTCGGCCACCATCTGCAGCCGCAGGCTCTTCGCCATTTCGATGATGTGCGGCACCACCTGGCTGGTGGCGGCGCCTTGCCCGATGGTGTCGACGAAGGACTTGTCGATCTTCAGCAGGTCGAGTTCGAAGAGTTCGAGGTAGGACAGGCTCGAGTATCCGGTGCCGAAATCGTCGACCGCCACCCGGATGCCGATGCCGCGGATCGCACGGACCGCCTCGCGCGCGGCGTCCGTGCGCATGAATCCGCGCTCGGTCACCTCGATCTGCAGGTGGCGCGCGTCCACGCCCGAGGCGCTCACTGTGGCCCGCAGCAACGGCACGGTGTCGCTGGCGTACAGGTCGTCCGCCGACAGGTTGACCGCGACGTGGAACTCGGAATCCAGCGCCACGATCCGCGGCAGGTCCTGCGCGATCTGGGCAAGTACGCGGGTGGTGACGAGGTGGATGATCCCGGCCTCTTCCGCGGCGGGGATGAACACTTCCGGGCGCACCAGTTCGCCGTCGCGCCGGCGCCAGCGGCAGAGTGCCTCGACCCCGACCCAGCGACCGTTGGCGAGATCCACGATGGGCTGGTATTCGAGGAACAGTTCGCCGTGCCGCAGGCCCGATTTCAGCATGGTCGACAGCCGGCTCTGCGCGCGCGCAAGCAGCACGAGCCCTGCCAGCAGCGCGCCGCCGCCGAGTAGCGCCATCGGCACCAGGGCGGCCATGAAGCGACGGGTGCGTTGCTCGAGGCCGGAACGGCCGGCCGCGGCGATGCCGC
>JBEHYH010000281.1:0-8527 GCA_048498275.1 Myxococcota bacterium
AGTACGATGCCTTTAGCGCGGCCGGCGTGACCTTCGTCGCCGATACTCCCGCCAAAGCAGGCGAAGATGGCCTCGTCAACAACATCGACAAAGAGTCCCAGTCGCGCAGAGCGCTCAAGGCATTTTTCTTGGCACAACCCGAGGATGCTGTTGAAGCGCAGCACGTTTGCCCAGGCCTGGCGCAGCGTCGGGCCCGAGCGCGCGAGGAACTCCACGACGCCGTACGCACCGCGCGGAGACCAGGCGGCGATCGCCAACCCGACGTGTGGATCTTTGAGCGCGAGCGACAACTCGTCGGCGATGGCGGGCAGCACCGAAATCTTCGTCACCACCGTCGACTTGCCGGGTTGCTCGAGCACCTCTTTCGGCAGCTCGTACTTCTTCATCAACGCGTGCGCGTCGAGCCCGCGCTCTTTCGCGTACGCGAGGAGCAACGGAACCATCCGCGATTCGAAGGTGAAGTCCCCACGCGCCATGCACGTTCGACTATAGCCGCGGCCGTCGTGAGGTCATTCACCACCGCTGGCGCACCGGGCCGTTGCCCACGCTGTCTGATTCTTCAAGCGCAATGCATCTGCGCGAGCGTGCCCAACGTGACCACGCGGACAGAGGTTCTCGTCGTGCGTCACGAGCGAGAAGGGTGGAAGTCGACCGGCACGGCGCGCATCGCGCAGCTCGCGATGCCGAACCTGCGCATCATTGAATACGGCGAAGACGCGGAGCCCGCGAAGTCGGCGCTCGCTGTGGAAGTTGCCGATGCGCGGCTGTTGTTCCCCGGTGAAGGCGCGGAGACGTTGAGCGCGGCGCCCATCAAGCGACTCATCGTGCTCGATGGAACCTGGCGTCAGACGCGCAAGATGTTCTCGAAGTTGCCCGCGCTGCATGACGTGCCGAAGGTCGCGTTGCCTCCCGGCGCGGCGAAGGTGTTGCGGCTGCGCGAGTCGACGTTCGAAGAAGGGCGCTCGACCCTGGAGGCCATCGCCGAAGCCATCGAGTTGCTCGAAGGTCGCGAGGTCGCCGCGCCGTTGTACGCGCTGCATTCTGATTACGTCGAACGCGTCTTCCGCGCGCGCGGAGTGTGGGAACAGAAGCGCCTTGGCGGGTGACGCGCAGACCGGCTGAATGGAGTTCGCTCGAAGTCGAGAGCCCGATCGGAACGCGCGCACTCGGAAAAACGAGCAGCCGCGTTCCCCCGGAGCTGTGCGTTATAGAGACTGAATGCTGCACGTTCTCGACGGCGACATCCGCTGCACGCGCATCTTCGACGTGGCCGACACCATCGATCTCGAGAAGTGCCGCGAAATCATCACCGCGGGCGGCGTCGACATCCGCCGGCTCTCGCTGCGCCGCGAAGGCAGCGAGTACATCCAGCTCTCGGAGCCGCCGCTCCTCGTCACGCTCGGCGCGCGCAGCTTCACGATTGCGGGTGCCGCACGCGAAGTGAAACTCGACGCGGCGCTGTTCCACCACGGCGCCATCTCCATTCAGATCCGCGTGCCGGTGCCGCGTGGAGCGAGCTTCGAGCAGCTCATTCCGCTCGCTGACGAGCTGTACGATTCGAAGGCGCTCGACGCGCTCGCGCTCGAAGAAGTGAACAAGCTGCGCAAGACGCTCGCGCCGTGCATCGCGGGTGGCCACTTGTTCGAACAGAACGAGAGCTACGCGGTGGTCTTCGTGCGCGACATTTCGAGCGATTCAGGCAGCAAACCGTTCGCGCCCGACCTGCTCGCCGAGCCCGGCATCGCGCGGCTGCTCCTCGGTGAACAACGCGAATCGGCGCTCTCGAAGTCAGAAGAGGCCGAGGTGCTCGAGAACCACTTCAGCTACACGCCGAGCGACCTCGTCATCGTCGAGTGGAACGCCGCGCTCGTCTACGAGCCGTCGGGCAGCGAAGACATCGTCGACCTGCTGGAGATCGCCAACGCGCAGTTGCTCGAGCTCCGGTACTACGACAATGAACTCGATAAGGCGCTGACGCACATGTACGGCGTCGTCGGGCGGCCGAACTCGCTGTGGTCATCGCCGTACAAGGGCGCGTTGCGTGATCAACTCCGCACGCTCATCGAGCTCTCGTCGTTCATCGAGCGTGTCGAGAACGCGCTCAAGATCGTCGGCGACGTGTACCTCGCGCGCGTCTACGAGGCGGCGCTCAAACAGTTCCGCATTCAAAAGTGGGCGGAACAGGTCTCACGCAAACATCGGTTGCTGCAGCAGACGTACGAATTGCTCAAAGGCGAAGTCGACACCGGCCGCGCGCTGACGCTCGAGACGCTGGTCGTGGTGCTCATCGTTCTCGAACTCGTGCTCGCACTGCTGCGCATTCACTGAGTCTGCGCGACGCCGTCCTGCATCGCGTCCATCAGCACGTCGACGTCGATATCCTTGAGCGCTTTGAACTTGATGCAGTACCCGGTGACGTTCGCTTTGCCGAGCGCGCCGGCCCACTTCTTCTTCAGGTACGTCTTGTCTTTGAGCCCCATCACGTAGACGGAGATGCCAGTCGAATTCGCGCTCAAGCCCACTTGATAGAACTCGCGCTTCGAACCATCGGCGTACGTCATCGTCTGCTGGCCGTAGCCGATGTTCGGGTTCGACACGGTCTTGCCGTGCTCGTCTTTTCCATCGAGGAACCACAGCTTGCAGCCGGTGAGCGTCTGCAGCGTGAGTTGGTGCAGCGCACGCAGGTCACCGCGCTTCGAGTCAGGCTGGCTCTCGATGTACGCGTCGATCTGCTGCTTGACCGTCATGCTCAGAGATCCATGCCGAGGCTGATCTGCAGAATGATGGGGTTCACCGACATCTTCACCACGTTGTCGCCCACTTTCGCCTGGCCGAAGATCGGCAACGCCGGCAGCTTCACCGCGATGTTCTTCACCTTCGCTTCGATGTCGAAGCCCGCGATGTATTTGAAGTCGCCGGTGAGGAAGAACCACTTCCACAAACGCACCTCGGCGCCGGCCTGAATCACGAAGCCGGCTTTCACTGGCACCTCCAGCGTCGGGTGACCGACCTCGGTGAGCACCGGGTTGGTCAGCTTCGCTTCCATGGGAATCAGAACGCTGACGCCCGCGCCGAGGTACGGGTGAAACCGGAAGTCGGGGAGGAAGCGCCACACCGCGGTCAGCACCGGCGGGAGCACCTTGATTTTCCCGAGCTCATCTCCGAGCGGAGGCACGCCCGTCGGCAGGTTGCCCAACGCGTACGGCGCGAGTGATTGCGTGGCGAGCGTGCCGCCGGCGTGCATCGTCATCTCGAACGGCAACGCGAGGATCGTCTCGATGGAGAGCTGCCGCTGCCAGAACGGCAACGCGTAACCGATGGTGAGCGCCGGCATCGCGTTGATGCCCATCGTCACGTAGCTGCCGTTGATGGGCCCGTTCTTCACCGACAACTCAGCAGGGCCCGACACGTTCGCGAGCTCGACGGGCTGACTCTTTCCAGTCGGGATCACGAACAGCGCACCCGCGCGGAAATAGAAGCCGTACCAGCCGTCGGTCTTCGAATAGTCCTCGTTCATCATGTCGATCGCGAACGCCTGCGACGACATCACCAGCGACATCACCAACCACTTGAGCGCCTTCATCGGAGCACCGGCCCGGCCAGAGTGATGTGCATTTCGCCCGCGGGAATGAGGAGGTTGATGGTGCCGTTGCCGACGCCAGAGCTCAGGTTCACGACGACAGGTACGTCCGAGAGACTTCTCAAGTCGACGTCCATTCTCCCGTCGTCGCGGAAGCTCACCGGGCCTTTCAAGACGGGCGCGAGCTCCTTGCTGTGGAGGTCGTGATTCACGTTCACGAACCCCGCGGCCTGAATCACGAGGTTCGGCGCGTCCATGTAGATGGCCTGCACGATGACGAACTGCGGAGACGGTTGCCCGGGCTCCTGGAGGATGTAGCCGAACGCGGGCTCACCGATTTCTCGCGGCCGCATCAACAGCGCGCCGGTGTGAACGTCATTGATGGGGATGTCGATGAGCACGTGGGCCGTCGAATCCATCACCATCTCCGTGGCGAGGATCGAGTTCGGGTACACGCGCACCTTCACGCACGGGTTGGCGACGATCGACGGGTTGCCCTGCAGGTCGACGGGACAATTCGGCAACACTTCGCCGACGTTCACCGGCAGCGTGGCGTGCATCGAGATGCAGTTCTGCGTGCCGGGCCGGTTCGTCAGACAGTCGGGGCCTTTGAGCGTCGCGTTCTTCACGACGCCGGAGGTGCCGGTGATCTCCATCGCGGTGTAGTTCGCGGTGTTCTCGACTTCGCCCGGGTCGATGATGCCGTTGCCGCTCTGATCGGCGAACGGGTCGCTCTCGAGCGGCACGTAGCTGTCGGGCGTCGCTTCGAGCGCGACGAAGGGAATCACGACGTTGGGCCCGCCACCGGAGCCGCCTTTCGGATCAACCAGCGCGTCGGTGTTCAGCGGCTTGTTCGCGCGGCTGCAGATCTCGTTCGCACCGCAGGTGTCGTCGGAGCCCGCGATGAGCGTCATCCGGTACGAGGCGCCGACCTCCCACGGGTCTTTCGGCGTGAAGCGGAAGCCGCGGTCGAACACGAAGAGCGTGCCTTCGACGGCGTTCGCGCACGTGGCGCCATTCAGCTTCTCGATGCGAATCGTGCCGGTGCCGCAACTGGTGCCGACGACCAGCGTCGCGGGGTTCATCGGCTGCGAGAACTGCGCGTGCACCGAGCGATTCGCGGGCAGCGTGAAGGGCACGTACGTCGAGTCGGTCGCTTTACCGCCGACGCATGAACCGGGGCTCGTCGCGTTGCCTCCGCTCAATGCACACGGAGTTCCCGGCACCAGCGCGGTCAATTCAGGCGGCGCGGCGTCTGACATCGAAATCGCCGGCGTGGAGAAGTTGAGCGCGAAGTCTTGCAGCGTGGCGCCGCTCAGCGACGTGAGCCCATTCACCTGCAGTGACGCGGCAGACCCCGCGGCGAGTCGCGTGAGCGGCTTCACGATGAGCACCGTGCCGTCGAGCCAGTGTGACGTCGCAATCGTGTTCGCTCCCTGCGTCAGCGTGATGGTCGCGCTCGTGGCGAACACCGGCTGGGTGAAGTTGAGCTCCAACAGGCTGTCGGGCGACACGTCGGTCGAGCCCGGCTTCGGGTAGCTCGAGACGAGCTGCGGTTCAGGCAGCGCGGGCAGGTCGACCTTCGTGCCGGTGCGCAGTCGCAGCGCCATGTTCACCGGCGCGGTGTTCACGCCGAGCGTGCTGAAGTCGAGCGCGCCGACCTGGTCGATGATCAATTGATCATGATCCTGTGTCGAGACGCCGAGCAGGCGAATACCGAGCACCGTCTGCGTCGACATCGTGTTGCCCGCGGCGTCGTCACCAGACACCAGCGCATCCATCGTGAAGTCGACGAACACCGGCGAGCGCGTGTCTTCAGGCAGCGTCTCCGGTGGCCGGAGCGGATTGCGCGTCAGATACCCGTTCGCGTCGGACAACAGCGTGAAGTGGATCATGCCGGTCGAGCGGCCTGAAACGAGCGCTCCACCGAAGTGGATGTCGAACGGCGACACATCGAGCCGCTGGCCTTTGCGAATCACGAGCGGAATCGGCCCGCCGAAGGCGCTCGGGTCGCCGAGCTCCGCGCGCAGACTGCCTTTCAAGAGCCCGAGCGTGTTGGTACCGACGAGCTGCGCAGACAAAAGCGTGGTGTTCGCCGGCAGACCCGCGAGCGCTGAATCAGGCGTGCCTCCGTCATTCCACGGAGGCGTCACCGCCATGTTCTGCGGGAACACCTTGCCGTCGGCCGTCGCCATGCGCGTGGTGGTGAACGGGTATTCGAAGTTGAAGTCTTCACCGCCGAGGTCTTTGCCCGAGAGCACGAAGCGATACGGCGCGCCGGCCTTCAGGTTCGAATCAGGGTCGAACGTCACGTGCACGCCGAGCGCGGTGAGCCCGCCATCGACGCCCGCGTCATTCTCATCGAGCAGCTCGCCGTGAACGTTCGACGGGTCGAGCGGCTCGGTGAACACGAAGCGCAGGGTGAACCCATCCATGAAGGGCAGACCTGAGTCGGGCTCGAACAACGCTTGGGCGCCCGCATCGGGAATCACGCGGAGGTTGCGCGTGCGAAAACTCAACAGCGGCGCGCCGTCTTTCAAATTGCTCGCGCTCGGCAGCACCGATTTGCCGACGTAGAGCCGGTACTCGACGCCTTCCGTGAAGTGCGGTTGCAGCACCACCGTGTTGCCGACCACCGACGCGTTCGGTTCGAGAAACCCCTCGGCGCTTTCGAGACACAGTTCGCCCGTCACCGTGCCCGCGTCGCCGTCACGCGTGCAGCCGGCATCCGAAACGCTCGGCGTCTCGGAGAACGTCAGCAACACGCGCGTGCCCGTCGGCACATCGACTTGCCCATTGCGCGGGTACGTAAAAATGATGCCCGGTGGCGGCGGCGCGAACGGGTCGTCAGGGTTCGGAGGCGCCGACTTCTCACACGCCGCGAAAGTCATCGCCAACGCCACGAGCACTCGTCTCATGGGCGCGGAGAATACGGCTGGCAGATGTCCCCGGAAGGCCGGTTCGACCAACGCACCGCGGCAGGCGCGAACGGAAACAGGGGCTTTTCGGCGCTGATGAAAAGGTGCCGGACTCTGCGACACGACTACAGTCGCGGGCCCTTGAGCGACTCCATTCGCCGGTTCGGCGACTTCCTCATTTCTCTGGGTCTGGTGACGCAGGGTCAGGTCGACCAGGCGCTCGCGTTGCAGCCGCTCACGGGGAGCCGGGTCGGTGAAGCGCTGATGTCGCTCGGGTATTTGACGCGCGCGCAGTTGCAGCGGGCGCTGTCTGAAGCGGTGCGCGAAGGCGGCGGAGGCATGCTCGACCGCCCGCCGCTCGGCGAGATTCTGCTCGGGCTCAAGGTCATCAATCGCGAGCAGTTGGAGCGCGCGCTCGGCGAGCAGCAGAAGTCGGGCAAGCGGCTCGGTGAAGTGCTGACGGACCAACAGGCGCTCCAGCACAAGCAGCTCTACGAAGCGTTGAGCCTGCAGCAGCGCATGACGCTGGGCGCGGAGAGCGCTCCGAAAGGAGAAGCGCCGGCGCCGGTCGTACGCGGCGTGAAGTTGATGGTCATCGACGACAGCGAGCTCGCGTTGGCGCTGGTGCAGGAAGGGCTCGCCGCGCAGGGCTACGAGGTGCTGTGTTTTTCAGACCCGTTCCTGGCGATGGAACAGTTCGACGCGCTCAAGCCGGCGATGGTGCTGACCGACTTGAGCATGCCGGGCATGGACGGCAGCGAGCTGTGCCGCACGTTGAAGGCCGGGCCTCGCGGAGACGTGCCCGTCATCATCCTCACGGCGAACGATGAAGAGTCGACGCGGCTCAAGGGGTTGCGCGACGGCGCTGACGACTACGTCAGCAAGGGCGCGTCGATGGAGGAGCTCGGTGTTCGTGTCGAGACCGTGCTCCGCCGCACGCGCGAGACCGATCGCGTTCGCCGCATGTTCGCGCAGTACACGTCAGACGCGGTCGTCGAGGAAATTCTGCGTTCGGGCGATGTCGTGCTGTCGGGTGAGAAGCGCGAAGTGACGGTGTTGTTCGCCGACCTGCGCAACTTCACGTCGTTCGCCGAGAGCCACGAGCCTGAAGAGGTGATGCGCCAGTTGAATCAGGTGCTCGGCCGGCTCGCCGATGTGGTGCTCGAGCACGGCGGCACGTTGGACAAATTTCTCGGCGATGGGCTGATGGCGGTGTGGGGCGCGCCGGTGAGGCACGCCGATGACGCGGTGAGAGCCGTGCACGCCGCGCTGCAGATGAGTCGTGAAGTCGCCGAAGTGAACGCGTCGCGTACGAGCGAAGCGCCGTTCGAGCTCGGCATCGGGCTCAACACCGGCATGGTGCTCGCGGGCAGCATCGGCTCCGCGCGGCGTACGGAATACACGTGCATCGGTGACACGGTGAACGTCGCGAGCCGGCTGTGCGCGTTGGCTGAACCCGGCAGCGTGTTGATGGGTGAGCTGACGGCGCAGGCGGTGGGCGACTCGATTTCCATCGAGGCACTGGAGCCCGCGCGTCTGAAGGGCAAGTCGCAGCCGGTGCCGTTGTTCCGCGTGGCGAACGCGTGATTTCTTTCGGCCGTGCGAGCCGAATCGCGGAGGTGGCGCTGGTGGTTGGTGGGCTTCGCGTTGGCCGCGTTGGTGGCCTGGTATTCGTGGCCGTCCGTCGAGGCGCCGCGCGTCGAACGAGAACACGTCGAACGAGAGCCCGTCGAAGCCTCCGTGATTCCCGACAGCGGCCGGGAGGTTCTGGGGCCGTTCCCGGTGGTCGACCCTCCGTCGGTCACTGAACGCGCGCCGCCGAAGTTGCCGACGCACACCGCGCTCTTCCGGCTCGGGCCCGGCAATGTCTGGAGCGATGACCGCAAGTTCAGCGCGCCAGAAGGCGAGTTCGACGTCGCGTGCGCGCAGGAGGCCGCGGCGTGCGAGCGCTCGCTCGAGGTCGACACCGACGCGCCGATGGTGGTCTTCTTCACGTTGAGTGACTCGACCTGCGTGCGTTCGGTCGAGT
>JBEHYH010000282.1:0-8495 GCA_048498275.1 Myxococcota bacterium
CTGAGAACGTCGCGCTGGTGGAGGCAGGCAAATGAAGACCGCAGTTCTGATGGCGCTCGTGTCGAGCGCCGCGTTGGCGCAGACCACCGACCTGAAGTCGTACATCGATGCCGCGCAGAAGGAGAACGTCGACCGGCGCATCTCCATCGAGACCCGCAACAAGGCGGCGTCTGATTTCACCGCGGCGTGGGGCGGCCTGTTGCCGGCGCTCACCGTGAACGGCCAGTGGATTCACAACCAGTACAAGGCCGAGCTGCAGTTGCCGAAGCAGGACTCCGACGGCAACACCGTGCTCAAGAAGGACGCGGCCGGGAACTACGTCATCACGCCGGGTCTGGTCGACAGCCGCTCCGGGCTCGTCACCTGCCCGGGTGGCGCGCAGACCTGCTTCAACCCGTACATCGGCACCGCGACGCCCGAGTATGTGACGCGCGCCATTCAGTTGCAGGACCAGTTGCAGGCGAGCATCCGCGTCGACCTCCCCATCATCGACGTCGCGCGCTGGGTGCGGGTCGCCGGTGCCGGCATCAACAAGGAATCGGCCGAGCTGCGTGACGCGTACATGAAGGACGTCATCACCCGGCAGGTCGTCGGCGCGTACTACGGTTACGCGGCCGCGCTCGCGCTGCGTCAGTCGGCCGAGAAGTCGCTCGCCGCCGCCGACGCGCAGGCGAAGCTGATGGAGATCCGCACCAGCGCCGGTTCGACGACCGCGCTCGACCTCGCGCGCGCGAAGGCCGAGGTGCAGCGCAACCGCCAGACGGTGGCCGACGCCATCTCGATGATCGCCACCTCGCGCCGCACGCTGCGCACGTTGACCAGCATCGAGCCGCCTGACTCGCTCCCTGACTGGACCGACAACATGGCGCCGGAGCCCGCGCTCGAAGAGCTCGAGGGCCGCATCTCCGAGCTCCCCGCGGTGAAGGCCTCTGACAAGGAAGCGAAGGCCGGTGAGCTCGCCGCGACCGGCGCGGGGCTGACGCTGGTGCCGACGGTCGGCGCGAACTTCACCGAGAGCATCTCCAACGCGACGGGCTTCACCGGTCAGAACGCGGCGTACTCGCTGGGGCTCTCGGCGAGCTGGCGTCTCGACGTGCCGACGGTGGCGAACATCGCCAGCGCCCAGGCGCTCGCGAACCAGGCGAAGTTGGCGGCCGAGAAGACGCGCCTGCAGTCGCGCGATCAGATCAACTCCGACTTCCAGCGCTTCACCGCCGCGCTCATCAAGATCGAAGCGGCCAAGGCGCAGGTCGAGGCCGCGCAGAAGGCCGCGCAGGTCTCGAAGGACCGCTACGCCGTCGGTTCAGCCACGCAGATCGAAGTGATTCAGGCCGAGCGCGACCTCTTCTCTTCGGAGCTCGGCCAGATTCAGGCCCGCACCGAACTGGCGACCGCGCGCGCTTCGTTGCGCCTCTCGGCGGCGCTCCCGCTGGAATAAGCGCGCGACACATTGAGTTAATTTCCGTTGATTTAAGGCTCCATGGGGCAGAGTTTGCGCCTCATGGAGCCTTCTTCTATCGACTCAGGTTCAACCGCGTGGATGCTGGCGTCCTCCGCGATGGTGCTCCTGATGGTGCCGGGCCTCGCGCTCTTCTACGGCGGCATGGTGCGCAAGAAGAACGTGCTCACCACGATGATGATGAGCTTCGTGGCGATGGCGGTCATCGGCGTGCAGTGGGTGCTCGTCGGCTACGCGCTCTCGTTCGGCAAGTCGTACGGCGGCTTCATCGGGTGGGACCCTGACCTCTTCGCGTTGAACGGCGTCGAGCCGTCGCGCCTGTTCGCCGACAAGCACATCCCCGAGCTGGTGTTCGTCATGTTCCAGGGGAAGTTCGCCATCATCACCCCGGCGTTGATCAGCGGCGCGGTCGCGGAGCGCATGAAGTTCCGCACGTACGTCGCCTTCTGCGTGACGTGGGCGACGCTGGTGTACGCGCCGCTCGCGCACTGGGTGTGGAACGCCGATGGCTGGCTCTACAAACTGGGCGTGCTCGATTTCGCGGGCGGCACCGTGGTGCACATCTCCGCGGGCGTCTCGGCGCTGGTGCTCGCCCTGATGCTGGGCCCGCGGCGTGATGTCGCGAAGGGCAACGCGATTCTGCCGAACAACCTCGTGCTGACGCTCACCGGAGCGGGGTTGCTCTGGTTCGGCTGGTTCGGCTTCAACGCGGGCAGCGCGGTCGCCGCGGAGTTTCCCGTCGCAGGTTCCATCGCGGGGCTCGCGTTCGCCACCACCCAGACGGCGGCTGCAGCGGCGGGCCTGATGTGGATGCTCGTCGAGCGCTGGCATCACGGCAAGGTGACGTCACTCGGGCTCGCGTCGGGCATCGTCGCGGGGTTGGTGGCGGTGACTCCGGCGGCCGGCCACATCAAGCCGTGGGCGGCGTTGCTCATCGGCGCGGCGGCGTCAGTCGTCTGCTACGGCGCGGTGCAGTTGAAGACGCGCTTCAAGTACGACGACTCGCTCGATGCGTTCGGTGTGCACGGCGTCGGCGGCATTCTCGGCGCGCTGCTCACCGGCCTCTTCGCATTCACGCCGGTGCAGGGCGGGTTGAAGCAGTTCGGTCTTCAAGCGCTCGGAGTCGGCGTGGCCATCGTGTTCGCGGGCGCGGCGACGTTCGTGTTGGCGAAGCTCCTCGGCGCGGTGTTCGGGCTGCGTACGACGGAGCAGGAAGAGCGCGACGGGCTCGACCTCCACGTGCACGGCGAGCGCGGGTACCACTTCGACCAGACGTGACTCACTCCGGCGGCTTCTTCAGGTTCGTGGTGAAGGCGATGTCGAGCGTCACGTTCTTCGCCTGGCCGCCGAGTGCCTGCAGCACGACGGGGTACCACTTGTCGTCGCCGGGGTTGTTGATGGGCTTCTGCCCGATGTACGGCACGCCGATGAGCGTCGCGGGCTCGCCGCTCTTCGCGGTGGCCTCGTGCGTCGTGCCGTCCTGCTCATCAGCCAGCTCCGCGCGCACGCCGCCTTCACCGACGATGACCTTCACCGTCACCCGCAGCGAGCTCTCCGTGGTGGGGACGTAGAACTTCCGCGGCTCCGGCTCGACGAGCGGCACCACGAAGTGGCACGTGCCTTCACCGGAGGGGAACGACAGCGTGCAGCGGCCCTGTTCCTCGTGCGGGTCTGACTCGCACTTGCACCCGGCGAGCATCAGCGCCGCCAACACCACCGCGCGCATTACCAGCCGAACCAGCCCGCGACCTTGCTCGCGGCGCCGCTGACCGTGCTGCCGACCGCGCTCGCCGCGTTGCTCGCCACGTTCGCGGCCTTCGAAGCCGCCGCGCTGACGTCATCGAGGCCCAGCTTCCCGTCGCCATTCACGTCGGCGACGGTCTTCGCGGTGTTCACCGCGACCTTGCCGATGGCGGCGACGTCGATCTCCACGCCGGCCTTCGCGCCCGCGCCCAGACCCACCGCCGCGCCGAGGCTGCCGCTGATCTTCAACTTGCCGTCCTGGTAGCCGATGACGCCCGAGGCCTGCGCTTCGACGCCGGCGCTGCCGTACGCGCTGCCCATCAATTTGATGGGGCCCAGCGTGATGGAGCCTTCCGCTTCGGCCTTCGCGACCGCCGACACGCCCGCCTTGCCCTCGAGCACCACCGTCGGAGGGTTGCGCGTCACCTTCGCGCTCACCGTCGCTTCGGCCTTCGCCTCGGCCGACACGCGCACCTTGCCGTCGACGCCCGCGGAGAACTTCTCGCCGCCGATGGTCACCTCATTCGACTTGAGCTTGCCCGACGCCGACGCTTCGACGCCCACGCTCACCTTCGCGCCCGCCGACGCATCGAGCCCGTTGGAGTTCAACGTGCCCTTGGCGTTCACCGACGCCGTCGCTTCGGCCTTCGCCTCGAGCGCGCCTTCCGCGGTGCCGTGCTTGCCCGTCGTCTTGCCCGCGGTCTGCGCGTACACACCCGCGACCGCTTCGCGCTTGAAGTTGCCCTTGAGCCCGTTCGCTCCGACCGTCAGTTCGGTCTGCTTGCGCACGCCCGCATCAGCACCGACGAAGCTCCTGGTGCCGTTGAGCTCGTCCTTCCCGAACTTCATGGAGTGCAGCGTGTCGGTGTCTTCCTTCTTCACGAGGTCTGTCTGCAGACCCATCGCCGCGAGGAGGTCGCCCGCCTTCTGCGCCTTGCCGAGCTTGTCGTCTTTCACCTGCGAGAAGCCGCCGTCGGTCTTCTTCTTCTCGTCTTCGCGCGCCCAGCTCTTGTCGGTGGCGCTGCCGCTCTTCCAATCGCCCTGCGACGAGATGTTGAACTTTCCGTCTTTCAGGCCCGACTCGTTCTTCACGTTGAAGCTCGAACCGCTCGTCTCCTTGCTCGACGACGTGATGCTGACGGTGTCGCTCTGCTTCAACTTCGTCGACTCTTCACGCACGACCTGACGGTTGCCGCGGTCGTCGGTGGTCACGGTGACGCCGCTGGTGTTCGTCTTCTTCCCGTCGACGACGGAGTTGCTGATGCCCGCGGTGGTCTTGTTCACGTCGAACGTGCCCGCGCCGGTGGTCGACGAATGGCCGACCGTGGTGCTGAGCGTCGCGTTGCCGGTGGTCTTCTTCGTGGTGCGCGAATCAGAGGTCTCGGAGCGGCCGAACGCGTCGGTGCTCTCGCTCCAGCTCTTCTTCACCTCGCGGTGTTCGGTCTTCGACGTGACCTCGGCCTTCGACTTCTTCGGAGCCAGCCAACCACCGCTCTTGCTCTCGGTGACCTGCTTCGTGCTCGAGGCGTTGCCGCCTTTGTGCTCCTTCTTCGCGGTGACCGAACCATCGCGATTGACGCTGCCGGGGATCGAACCAACCGACTTCTTCACGTCGGAGATGGACATGAAGAAGACTCTTGCAGGCCCACATCGCCGCGGCAAACGGCCCCGTCGATTTTTACGGAGGGCTCACGCTCGCCCAGCCGGTGCCGCTCACGAACGCGCTGGTCCAGTCGAGCAGCGTGACGTTGTTGTTGGTGATGGTGTTGAGGTTGCCCAGCATCACGTGCGAGTCGCCGGCCACGAGGTAGTACTTCGCGTTGCTGCTCGGGTCGTAGTCGCTGGTGAGCAACGCGCGCGTCTGCGTCTCGAAGTCGGCGGGCTGGTAGCCGAAGAACTGCCGGAGCACGCCGTCCTGCGTGTACGCGAGCAGCGCGAAGCGGCTCTCCGGGTACGTCGAGAACAGCCACGCCGGGTACCTGGTGAAGTCGCTCGCGCAATCGGTGCAGCTCGCGGGCACCTGGAGATTCCACGCCGCGACCCATTGCGAGAGCGTCGAACCCGCGGGGTTGATCATCTGCCCGCAGTCGGCGAGCACGTGCACCTCCGCGCCGGGGAAGGCGGCCTTCACCGCCGCGAAGTTGAACTCCGCGCCGTACGCACCCGCTGACGAGCCCGACACGAACACGCGCGTCGCGCTGGGGAACGTCGCCGCCAGCCGCGCCAGATACGCGCGCATGTTCGCCGCGCCCTTGTGATGCACCGTCTTCTCCGGCACCTGACCCGTCGCCGGGTACGTCGTCACCGCGTCGCCCGCGTGCACGTCGCCGGTGCAGTACGGCACGTAGACGTAGCTCATGTTCTTGAACGGGTTGCTCGCCGTCGCGCGCGAGAAGGGCGCCGCCGATTTGGTGCCGTCGTTGGTGAAGTCTGACGCGCCGTAGCCGCTGTTGATGGCCGTCGCGGTGTTGAGCGGGCCGCAGGTGTACGGGTCCCAGCAGGCGCCGCCGCCCTGCAGGTAGATGAGCACGTCGGTGCTGCGCGTCGTGAGGTTCACGCCGATGCCCGTCGCCGCCCCGTTGCCGCACGCGGAGTCGGGGAAGCCGACCCACGTCCACGTCTCCGCGGTCGCGGTGATGGGCTGCGCGGTGGGCGTGCACGCGTTCGCCACGCACGCGTTGCCGGTGGTGCACGAAGCGCAGCTCGCGCCGTTGGTGCCACACGCGGTGTCGGCATCGCCCGTCTGGCAGACGTTGTTCGCGTCGCAGCACCCGCCGGCGCAGTTGCTCGCGTTGCACTGCACGACGACCGGCGGCGCGCACGAATGGTTGGTGCACACGTCGCTCCCGGAGCACGCGCTGCAGAGGCCGCCGCCTTCACCGCATGAATTGGTCGAGCTGCCGGGTTCGCACACGCCCGCCGCTGAACAGCAGCCGGTGCAGTTGTCGGGGCCGCACTGCTGCGAAGTGGGGCCGCATGAAGCAGCGAACAACAACGTGGCGAACGCGAAGAGTGCGGTGAGGCGCATGAGCGACGGCATAGCACTCAACGGCGAGGTTCGACCGCTGCGCGTGCGTGCGTGGGCCGTTAAGGTCGCCGCGCCATGTCGTTCCAATTCTCCCCGCGTTTTGTGGAGCAGCTCCCGGGCGATTCACTCGCCGACAACCTGCCGCGCATCGTGAAGGGCGCGCTCTGGTCGAAGGTGACGCCGACTCCGGTTTCGTCACCGCACCTCGTCGTCGCGTCACCCGAGGTCGCGCAGTTGCTCGGTCTTTCACTCGCTGATGTCGACGCGCTGCTGCCGGTGCTCTCGGGCAACGCGCCGCCGCAGGGCAGTCAGACGTTCGCCGCGAACTACGGCGGGCATCAGTTCGGCCACTGGGCCGGGCAGCTCGGTGATGGCCGCGCCATCGGCCTCGGAGAGCTCAATGGCTACGAGCTGCAGTTGAAGGGCGCGGGGCCGACTCCGTATTCGCGGCGCGCCGATGGGCGCGCGGTGCTGCGTTCGTCGATTCGTGAATTCCTCTGCAGCGAGGCGATGCATCACCTCGGCGTGCCCACCACGCGCGCGCTGTCGCTGGTGACCACCGGCGAAAAAGTCGTGCGCGACATGTTCTACGACGGCAACCCCGAGGCCGAGCCCGGCGCCATCGTGTGCCGCGTGGCTCCGTCATTCCTGCGCTTCGGCAACTTCGAGCTGCCCGCGTCGCGTGAAGACGTGAAGCTGCTGCAGCAGCTCTTCGACTTCGCGCGCGCGCAGTACTTCCCCGAGGTGAAGGACGCGCTCGAGCTGCTGCACGAGGTCTCGCGCCGCACCGCGAAGCTCATCGCGCACTGGCAGACGGTCGGCTTCGTGCACGGCGTGATGAACACCGACAACATGTCGCTGCTCGGCCTCACGCTCGACTACGGCCCCTACGGCTGGGTCGACGACTTCGACTTCGGGTGGACTCCCAATACGACGGACGCGCAGCAGCGCCGCTACCGCTACGGAGCGCAGCCGGCCATCGGCATGTGGAACATCGAGCGGCTCGGCGTCGCGCTGTTGCCGCTCATGGGTGACGACGAGTCGAAGCTCGAGGCGCCGCTGCGCGAGTACCAGCGCGTGTTCGAGGAAGAAGCGGGCCTGCGCTGGGCCGCGAAGCTCGGAGTGCGCAACGACGCCGAGTTCCCCGAGTTCGCGCACGAGTTGTTCGAGTGGCTCATCGCGCACGAGACCGACATGACCATCTTCTTCCGCGCGCTCTCGACGCTGGTGGGCAGGGAGATGCCGACGCGCTTCCCCGACGCGTTGAAGGCGGCGTTCTACGGCGAGCCGTCTGAAGCGCACCTCGCCAAGGGCCTCGCGTGGGTCTCGAAGTGGTGGCGCCGCGCGAAGGACGCCGACGCGACCGCCGCGAAGCTGAACGCGGTGAACCCGAAGTACGTGCTGCGCAACTACCTCGCGCAGGAAGCCATCGACGCCGCGCACGCGGGTGACGAGTCGAAGGTGAAGGAACTCTACGAGGTGATGAAGAAGCCGTTCGACGAGCAGCCGGGCAACGAGCGCTTCGCGGCCAGGCGGCCCGAGTGGGCGCGCAGCAAGCCGGGGTGCTCAGCGCTCTCGTGCAGCTCGTAACGCGAGGAGCGAAGCAGGGGCGCGCTCATCGCGAAGCGAAACGCCGAGCGGCAACGAACGCGCTGTGAATCAAGAACCCGATGAGCGGTATTGACGCGACCGCGACGGAGGCGAGCCACAGTCGAAGAGGCCAGCGCGTGGCGGCGAAGTTCTCGTACCCATGCTCGACGATGAACGAACCCAGTGCTCCGAACTGGAGGAGCGCGGCCGTTCTGAAAATCAGTTGCTCAGGTTTGATGTTCATCGCGCGTTGTGTGGCTGCGACATCAAAAAAACCGGGCGCATCGCTATTCCGTCAGTGCGTGCAGCTCCTGACCGCTGGAGTTGCATGTGCGTGCGCGTAGGTGAGGCACGTATCTCCACTGCTTTGCCCCTACGAAAAAGGAGTCGCTCCACGGCGTCGGCGAGTTGCTCCACGACGTTGACGAGTCGCTCCACGACGTCGGCGCGTCGCTCCACGACGTCGGCGCGTTGCTCCACGACGTCGGCGAGTTGCTCCACGACGTTGACGAGTCGCTCCACGACGTCGGCGAGTCGCTCCACGGCGTCGGCGAGTTGCTCCACGACGTCGGCGAGTTGCTCAACGACGTCGGCGAATTGCTCCACGGCGTTGGCGCGTTGCTCCACGGCGTTGACAAGTTGATCCACGACGTCGGCGAGTCGCTCCACGACGTT
>JBEHYH010000283.1:0-8495 GCA_048498275.1 Myxococcota bacterium
CGCCGTTGGTGAAGACCATCTGCGGCACCATCACCGGCGCCACGGCGGGAGACACCGTCATCGTCGATTCGTTCGACTTCGACACCACGATCGCGACCGCGCCCACCTACGCCACCACGTACCGCGCGAACTCGCAGTTGCCGCTGCCGCTGGTCGCGCTGCAGCTCGATGGCAACGGTGACGTGCAGAACTGGGCGGTGGTCGAAGGGTCGGCGCGCGGGCTCGATCTGACGGTGCCCATCGCCCTGCCGAGCCCGGCGGCCACCACCTCGCACGCGACCTGGAGCGGCTTCGCCGACGGCAGTGGACTTCTCTCGCTGGCCAACCACGCCGACATGAGCGGCCTCTACATGACGGCGTCGGGCTTCATCGTCACCGGCTCCGGTTCGTTCACCGCCATGCCGAGCGGCAACCAGGTCGCGCTGCAGGGTTCGTTGTCGGGCGTCACCGGCACCTATGCGCCCAATCGCCTGCAGGTCGACATCACGGACCAGGCGACGTTCACGACGCACTATTTCCAGGCCGGCGACCTCACGCAGGACTTCACGGTGAGTGTGCTCAGCGCGCAGTCGTTGGCGCTCACCGGCGCGTCGCTGGGTGACGTCGCTGCCTCGGCGACGGCGCCGGGCTTCGACACCCTCGCGCTGTCGATCGTCGAGCCGGGTTCGTCGACGTGCTTCTGGCGCGTGGTCACGGCGCCCGGCACGCCCTTCACCATCAAGCGCTTGCCGGCGCTGCCCACCGGCACGACGCCCGCGATGTTCACCAGCGCCACCACGTTCGAGGCGAGGGCGATGGCCATCAAGTTCAGCGACGCCACGACGCGCCCGTGGCTGCTGTCGAACAACGACGTGCCGCAGCTCGAGTACGAGCAGACGTTCGACACCGTGCCGCAGCCCCTCAGCAGCGACTGGCGGCTCGAACCGGTGGCTCCGCATGAGCAGACGTACGCGTTCAAGGTCGTCACGCCGAGCGGCGCCGCCTTCCCCAACGCCGCGGTGCGCGTCGAGCTGCAGAGCGACCCGGAGACCTTCGTCGAAGGCCGCACCGGCAACGACGGCACCATCAGCCTCACGCTGTCGGTGACCGGGCCGGTCAACCTCACGGTCACCGGTTCGCAATACGGCGCGGTGTCGTTCATGGGCCTCACCGACGATCTGCCGGCCGAAGTGCGCCTCGACCCGCTCTCGACCAACACCGAGACCACCGGAGATCTGTCGATCACCATCGACAACTTCGATGGCGGCTCGATGCTCTTCGACGCCTACGGTGCCCAGGAGGTGACGTCGGCGTCGTTCGGTCAGACCACGTACGTCATCAACACCACGCTGCCGTTGAGCGTCGTCGCGCTCCAGATCGGCACCGACGGCAACATCAACAACTGGGCGGTGCAGGACGGCGGCGCGCGCGGCGGCCCGAAGGACCTCACGGTGTCGCTGCCCGACCCGGCGCAGGCGGCGACCAGCACGACGCTGATCGCGAGTTGGCCGGCGGACGGATTGTTCGCGAGTGCCACCAACATCAAAGCGTACGGGCTCCACATGGTGTCGCAGCCCGTCGAAGGCTTCGTCACCGCCGGCGTTTCCACATTCACGCAGACCGACGCGGGCGTCATCACCGGCACCTTCAGCGGCATCACCGGAGACCTCGCGCCCAATCGCCTCGTGGTCGAGGTCACGAAAGGCGTGAATCAGCTGCAGCATTTCTATTCAGGCTCGCTGACCGCGCCGGTGGCGTTCTCGATTCCCTCCGCGACGGCGATCGCGACGTCAGGCACGACGCTTGGCGCGGTGTCGGGCAACGCGAGCGGCTCCGGCTTCCACACGTTCGAGCTGCAGCTCTCGAAGCCCGGCCAGCCCAAGAGCCCGTGGCGCATCTACACCGGCCCGGGAGCGCCCTTCAGCATCGCGCGCATCCCCTCGCTGCCGTATGGCGACGCGCCGGCGAGCCTCGGCTTCGGCATGAGCGAGCAGATCACCGTGGTGCCGCGGCTGATTCGCTTCTCCGACGCGGCGATGCGGCCGTGGCAGTTGGCGAACAGCATTCGTGCCGTCACGGGTTACGAGACGACGGTCACCGGCGCGAACGCGAACGTCGCCGGCACCTGGCGTTGAGTCTCGGTGTCGCGGTCACATTGCTGCTGCTCTCGCAGAAGGCACCGACGTGTCGGTCTGATTCGGACTGCTCGCCGCCGAAGTTCTGCGCGTGCGAGCGGCGCGTCGATTGACGCTGGTGGCCTCCGGGTCATTGGTTCGTTGGCCAGAAGATGAGGTATCGAGACGTCGCGCGTCGCTCGAGCGCCGCGGCCTGCATGACAGAGGCCGAGGCCGTCGAAGCGCACGCATGGCTGTCGAAGCACCGCGCGCAGGAATCTCTCAGCGAGTGCTACGCCGACCATCAATGCCCTTCCGGGCAACAATGCGTCTGCGACGGAGCAGCGTGTTCTCTGCGGCGCCGCGTGACGCTCTACGTGCCACCGAAGAAGCCGCCATACACCACACACATGTGCATGCGTCATGGCACGACGAATGAGCTCGTCAGGCCATGTGGCAGCAGCTCATCCGATCGTTGCCCGCTCCCTGATGGAGGCGTTCCCGATGAACCGCCTCCGTTGTCGGACGAAGACCGGGTGATGCCAGACGGCGGCGTTCGCCGCTGAATCAGACCGTGCGGGCCTGAATCGTGGTCGGCAACGCGCGCAGGCCCTGCACGACGTTCGCCGCCGAATCAGAATCGAGATCGATGATCAGGTACCCGATGTCGGCGTTCGTCGAGAGCAACTGCGCGTGAATGTTCGCGCCGGCATCGCCGATGACGCGGTTCACGTCGCGCAGCACGCCCGGCACGTTCTGATGCACGTGCGTCAGGCGCCAGGTCTTCGGCGAACGGCCGAGTTCCACATGCGGGAAGTTCACCGAACCGCCGGTCGCTCCTGAATCGGCGTAGCGGATCAGCGAGGCCGCGACTTCACGGCCGATGTTCTCCTGCGCTTCCATCGTCGAGCCGCCGACGTGCGGCGTGAGAATCACGTTGTGCACGCCCTGCAGCGGCGTCTTGAAGCCCCTGGTGTCAGACGACTCAGGTTCCTCGGGGAAGACGTCGACCGCCGCGCCGTGGAGGTGACCCGACTTGAGCGCCTCAGCGAGCGCGTCGATGTCGACCACCGTGCCGCGCGACGCGTTGATGAGGCTCGCGCCCTTCTTCATCTTCGCGATCTGCGCCGGGCCGATCATCATCCTGGTCTGCGGCGTCTCCGGCACGTGGAGCGTCACGAAGTCAGACTGCTCGAGCAGCGCGTCGAGCGAACCGACGACCTGCGTGTTGCCCAGCGGCAGCTTCGCGGCGACGTCGAAGAAGACGACCTTCATGCCGAAGAACTCCGCGATGATGCCGACCTGCGTGCCGATGTGGCCGTAGCCGACGACGCCGAGCGTCTTGCCGCGCACCTCGTGGCTGCCCGACGCGGTCTTGCGCCAGATGCCCTGATGCATCTCGATGGTGCGGTCGCCCAACTCGCGCGAGAGCGCGACGATCTCGGAAATCACCAACTCGGCCACGCTGCGGGTGTTGCTGAACGGCGCGTTGAACACGCCGATGCCGCGCCTCATCGCGTCGGTCAGCGCGATCTGATTCGTGCCGATGCAGAACGCGCCGATCGACAGCAGGCTCTTCGCCGCGTCTGACTCGATGACCTTCTTCGTGACGTTGGTCTTGGAGCGGATGCCGAGCAGGTGCACGCCGTTGAGCTCCTTGATGAGCTCGTCTTCTTTCAGCGCGCCGGCGATGCGGCGAACGTTGTGACCGGCTTCGACGAGCGCGGTCTCAGCCACCGGGTGGATACCTTCGAGCAACAGCACGTTCAGTTTCATGGAGTCCCCTTAATTCAGATACTGCGGCGCTTTGGGAGCGGCCGCGTTCGCCTCGAGCAGATCGAGCCCCTGCCGCGTGAGAATGAAGCGCACCTCACCCTTGCCGCGCTCGGTCTCGAGCTCTGCTTCGAAGATCGGCCCGGTGATGGAGCCAACGGCCGCTGACTTGTTCGAATTCCGAACGACGCCGTGCGCGAGCCCGTGGTCGATGGCGCCAGCCGAAGCGCTCCGCTGGTAGAGATCCATCGCCACGCGGTGCAACGCGAGGGCGAGGCTCTCTTCCAGCGGGAAGGTGCTGAACAGAACCGAGATGAGCACCCACGAAGGCGTCGCTTCAGCTGACATCGAGGGCGAGAGGTAATCTCAGGCGAGGTCGAAGACCAGCACTTCGCTCGCCGGGCCTCCCTCGATGGAGATGCTGGCGACCTCTTCGAGCTGCAGCCCGTCACCGGCCTTGAGCACCTCGCCGTCGATCTTCACTTCACCGCGCGCGACCTGCACGTAGCCGAAGCGGCCCTTCGCGAAGTCGCGCTTCAAGGTCTGACCCGCTTCGAGCCGCGCGGCCCAGAGGCGCGCATCGGCGTTGATCTTGAGGCTGCCTTCCGCGCCGTCAGGCGACGCGATGAGCGTGAGGCCCTTCGTCAGATCGAAGTTCTTCTGGTCGTACGCCGGCTTCACGCCCGCGTGGTCAGGCTCGAGCCAGATCTGCAGGAAGTGCACGGGTTCGGTCTTCGAGGCATTGAATTCCGAGTGCATCACACCGGTGCCCGCGCTCATGCCCTGCGCGTCGCCCGGCCGCAGCACGCCGCCTTCACCGATGGTGTCGCGATGCTCGAGGCCGCCTTCCAGCACCCACGAGATGATCTCCATGTCGCGGTGGCCGTGCGTGCCGAAGCCCTTGCCCGGCTTCACGGTGTCTTCGTTGATGACGCGGAGCGCACGGAACCCCATGTGCTTCGGGTCGTAATAATCGGCGAACGAGAACGTGTGCCTGGTGTCGAGCCAGCCGTGGTTCGCGCCGCCTCTGTCTTCAGCTCTTCGCAGTGTCTTCATGGCTCAGAACATGACCATGCGAGGCCGTTGTGCCAATCGGAACGGGCGGGTCACACCGTTCCAAATCTGGAACGGTCAGAAGAACGACTTCGTGAACGCAAACGGGAGCAATTCTCCCAACTTCCACGTCGCCTGCTGGCCGCTCAACGTACGCGACGAAACCGGCATGTCCGCGGCTCCGAATTCAGCGAGCACCTGACGGCACGCACCGCACGGAGGCGTCGGTTCACGCGAATCGACCACGATGGCCACCGCCACGGGTTTACGGCCGGCGAGCGTCATCGCCGCCATCGCGTTGCGCTCGGCGCACACGGTCAGGCCGTAGCTCGCGTTTTCCACGTTGCAACCGGCGGTGATGGAGCCGTCGTCTTGAAGCACCGCGGCGCCCACGAAGAACTTCGAATACGGCGCGTGCGCCTTCTTTCTCGCCGCCTCCGCCGCATCAAAGAGCCGCTGCCATGGGATTTCAGACATGGCGCGACTCTTTCAGAACTTCTGGTAACTCGCCCGTTTATGACCGTCGCACTCATCACTGGTGGCAGCCGCGGAGTCGGTAAAGCGCTGAGCCTTCGTCTCGCGCGTCAGGGTTACGACATCGTCTCCACGTACCGCCGCGACGCCGAGGCCGCGAAGGAGCTCGAGAAGGAAGTCGCCGCGCTCGGCCGCAAGTGCCTCACCCTCGTCGCCGATCAACTGGAGCCTGAATCACTCGAGCCGGTGTTCGAGAAGATCAAAGCCGAGTTCGGTCAGCTCGACGTGCTGGTCGCGAATGCAGCCTCGACGCGCTTCGCACCGCTGATGGAAACCAAGCTCCACCAGATGGACAAGACCTTCAACGTCACCGTGAAGAGCTTTCTGTACATGACGCAGCTCGCGCAGCCGTTGATGAAGGGCCGCGGCGCGCGCATCGTGATGGTCTCGGGGATGGACTCGCGCATTCCGCTGCCCTTCCACGGGTTGCTCGGCGCGATGAAGGGCGCGATGGAAATTCTGGTGCGCTACCTGTCGGTGGAGCTCGCGGGTGACGCCATTCGCGTGAACGCGGTGAACCCCGGCTTCATCGACACCGACAGCTCGCGTTTCTACATCGGCGAAGACAACTGGAAGAAGCTCGAGAAGGAAGTGCCGGCGATGGTGCCCTCGGGCCACATCGCGCCCGCCGATGAGATCGCCGAGGTCATCGAATGGGTGTGTCTGCCCAACTCGCGCTACGTGAATGGCGCGGTCATCAACGTCGATGGCGGCCTCGAGAACGGGTACCAGTTCTACTTCAGCGGTAAGCTGTAACTCCGTCGCGTTGCGCGCCCGGCGTTTTCGCTACATTCGCGCGCCTGTGCGACGACTGGGTTCAGCGGTGCTGGTGTTCTTCGCGGCGTGTTCGCAAGACGCGGCGTTGAAGGTCGAGATCACGACGGCCGAAGAGCGGCCCGAGACCTGCTTCGAGGTGAAGGTCGCGGGGAGCGGCGGCGATCTCGGGAGCGCGGTCGTCTCGCGAGCGGACGCCGGGGCGACCGAGGTCATCATCAATCAAGGCTCGTTTCCTCGAGACCTCGCCCTCCGCGTCGAGGCGTGGGTGACGAGCGACGGAGGTTGTGCCGCTCCGCACCTCGCCAACGGTCTCATCGCGATCGACGACGCGCGCTTCGTGAAAGGCCTCGCCACCGTCGAGGCGCGATTCGAACAGCTCGCCGATGTCGACGGAGATCACGCGGTCGCGGTGTCGGCCGGTGGAGCAGATTGCGCCGACAACGACGCCCAGCGTTCACCCTTTCTCACGGAAGACTGCGGGCACCCGGTCGATCGCGATTGCGATGGCCTGCAGCGGTGCGCCGACTCCGAATGCAACGCGGCCTGCCGCGGCGTCGCGAGCGCGCTGGTGTTCACCTCGCCGCCGGCCATGGTGAGTCAGGGCGCGTGCAGCAACCCGCTCCGGGTCGAAGCGCGAGACCCTTTCGATGACGCCGCGTCGCTCGCCAGCGGCCTGACGTTCAGCGCCCCCGGCGTGGTGTTCTCGTCGACGCCCGACTGCATGGGCGCCGCGCCGGAGTCGGTGCCGCAAACCGGGTTGCTCGTCTACGTGCGCGCCTCGCAGGCGGGGTTGGTGACACTGACCGCGAGCGCGGCGGGCCTCACCAGCGCGACGCAGGAGCTCTCGGTCGTCGCGCTGCCATCGATTCGGGTCATTCCCGCGAACAACACCCTCACCGCGACGCGCTGCGAATCGGTGGGGCTGCAATTGCTCGACGTCGACGGCGGCAACTACGTGTCGGGCACGCCGCTGGAGATCTTCGTCGAGGGTACGTCGGCGCTTTCGCTGCTCTCCGATTGCAACTCGGCGCAACCGCGCACGTCGATCGTCGTGAGTGGCGTGTCGAGCACCGCGGCCGCGTTCGTGACCTCGCGCGCGGGCACCTTCACGCTCACCGCGAGCGCGACCGGGTTCGTGCCGGGCACCGCCATCTACAACGTCGCCGCCGGGCCGGCGTACGCGTTCACCCTCGACGCGGGCGCGACGCTGGGCGCCGCGACCTGCAACGCGCTGTCGGTGAGCTGGGCCGACGACGCCGGCAACCCGACGCCGCCGGGCCCGATCGAGCTCGTCGCAGACGTGCCGCTCTTCGGCGATTCGAGCTGCATGAACGGGCTCACGAGCCCCGCGACCGTCGGCAGCTTCTACGCGCGGCCGGCGGATCAAGGTGACTACGACCTCCATGTGGATGCGGGCGTAACGACCGGAGACTTCACGTTGCACGCCGTTCGCCGCTTCCCCCCGGACGCGTTGGTCGAGATCCCCCTCAACGTGCACACCGGAGCGAGCCGCCCGTTCAACGGCTACGACGGCTACAGCATTCTCACGATCATCGATGGAGGCGCGCCGCTGCCCGGCGACTTCAATCAACTGCGCGCGTATTTCTGGAGCGCGAACGGGTGGCTCGAAATCGATCGCGTCTACGGCGGCTACGGCGCCGACCAGTGGCAGTTCTGGTTCCGCTCGCAGAGCGATCTCGGCAACGACGCGAACGACAACCGCTACGCGTTCTTCGTGATGAACGCCTCGAGCCAGGCGGCGAAGAGCTCCGCCGACAACGTCTGGTTGTTTCAAGACGACTTCGAGAAGACCGGGCTCGACCGCTGGGCTGACGGTGGTTCGCAATGGGTGCTCGACCCGAACGGGCACGGCGGGAGCGCGGCGGCGCTCCTCAACCTCGGCAACGACGCGGGCACCGAGCTGACGTTCGGGCTCAAGCTGCCGCTCACCGAGCGCGACGTCAGCATTCAGTCATGGTGGTACAGCCCCGATCTCGCGAGCGTGAACTTCGCGCAGCAGCTCCGTGTGCAGCCTCCGAATGGCGCGGTGACGTGGGTGGGTCACGAGCTCAACAAGGCTTCGACCGAATGGCGGATGGCGACGTATTCAGCCGCCACGTCGTACGCCGGCCTCGGGCCGATCAACACGCCGCCGCTCGGGCCGACGGCGGGAGGCTGGTCACTCGTGCTCGTGCGCATGTGCGGCAACGTGCTTCAGGCGGTCGGCCCGCCCGGCTCGGGCACCGCGAACATCGGCAGCCCGCT
>JBEHYH010000284.1:0-8422 GCA_048498275.1 Myxococcota bacterium
CGGGTGCGACGGGTGGTGTTGTGGGCGCGATGGGTGGTGGTGCGGGTTCGACGGGTGGTGGCGCAGGTTCGACGGGCGGCGGCGCGGGCGCGACGGGTGGCGGTGTGGGCGCGACGGGTGGTGGCGCAGGTTCGACGGGCGGCGGCACGGGCGTGACCTCGTGCAGCCTGTCGACGTTGACTTGCCCCAACGCGAACGAGATGTGCTTCCCCTTCACTCAGCAGAGCACCACCGGTGGCTGTTTCGCCGGCGAGTGCAATGTCGTCACGCAAGACTGTGCAGCGCCGACCGACACCTGTCTCTTCGGCACGGGCGATGACGGCGGCTTCGATCGCATCTGCGTCCCCGCGGGTACCAAGGCGCCGGGCGCCACGTGCTCCGCTGGCAATGAGTGCGCGCGCGGCCAGTGTGTCGGCGGCAAGTGCACGAACTTCTGCTACGAAAACGACGATTGCTCCGACGGTGGTTCGTGCTCGACGGTCGTCAGCTTCCAGGGCGCGCCGCACGTCGCGCTGGCGTGTCTCTACACCTCGGCGTGTGACCCGTTCGTCGCCGGGAGCTGCACGCAGGCTGGCGAGGCCTGTTACGTCCTCCAGAACAGCCCGGGTTGCCTCGCGGCGGGCACGAAGACGGTCGGCACCGCGTGCGACGGCTACGCCAACGAGTGCGTGCCCGGCGCGGTGTGCCTGCAGGTGCAATCGACCCGCTCGTGCCGCGCGCTCTGCAACCTCGACGCAGGTACGCCCGGCTGCGCTGACGGAGGCGCGTGCATCAATCAGGTGACGGGCACCGGCTTCGGCTTCTGCAACTGAATCGGAGCGCGCCTGTTCCAACGAACCTCCTCTCGCGAAAGCGGGAGGAGGTTTTCTTTTACCGCTTCACCATGGCCGGAGCCGGAGCGCCGAGGCCCAGCACGGGCACTTCATGCGGCGTGTTGGCGCGCGCCCAGTCACGGTAACCCGGCGCGTTCTGCAACTGCGCCTTCTGCGCTTCGGAGTACTTGCGGAACGCGTACTTCGTCTCGTCCTTGACGGTGCGCAGATCAGACACCACGCCGAACCACGAGAGCACCTTGAGCGCGTAGAAGGTCGCGTCGATTTCCCACCAGAACCAGCCCTGGTTCACGCTCGCCATGTGGAAGTGGTGGTTGTTGTGCCAGCCCTCGCCCATGGTCAGCAGCGCGAGCGCGAAGTTGTTCCGGCTGGTGTCGGTCGTCAGGTAGCGGCGGCGGCCGAACACGTGCGAGAGCGAGTTGATGGTGAAGGTGCCGTGCCACAGCAACACCGTGGGCACGATGGCGCCCCACACCATGAACGGCAGACCACCGATGGCGAACATCGCGACGAAGAGCACCACCGTCGGCAGGAGATGGAACTTGTTGAGCCACACCAGCTCGGGGAAACGCGCGAGGTCCTTCACCGCGTCGTAGTGGGTCTCGTCGTAGCGCGAGGAGAGGATCCACCCGACGTGGCTCCACCAGAAGCCCTTGCGCGCCGGCGAGTGAACGTCTTCGGGTTGATCAGAATACCGGTGGTGATGCCGGTGATGCGCCGCCCACCACAGCGCGCCCTTCTGCGCGGAGCTCTGCGCGAGGAACGCGAGGAGGAACTGGAAGACGCGGTTGGTCTTGTACGTGCGGTGCGAGAAGTACCGGTGGTACCCCGCCGTCACGCCGAACATGCGCACGTAGTATGAGAACAGACACAGCAGCGCCAATTGCCATGACACGCCGGTGACGAAGACCAGACCGACCGCGAGGTGCGTGAGCACGAAGGGGATGCTGGTGACGAGGTTCGGCTTGTCGAGTTTCGGGTCGTAGGGAAGGGCTTCAGTCATCGCGGACTCCTCGAGCGGATTGCTTCGAGGAGTAAACGCCGCGAGCGGTCACCCGACTGTCACCGGGCGGTCGAAAGCGAACCGAGCCACGCCTGGAATTCCGGGCGGGCGCGCAGGCTCTTCAGGTCGGCATCGGTCTGCGCGGCTTCGGTGTCGTGAAAGCCGTTCTGCGACGCGAGCTGCAGCATGCGCAGCGCGTCTTCGGTCTTGCCGGCGAGCGCCCACGCACAGGCCGCGGTGTACGCGTGCTCCGCGGTGGGCTCTTCGCGGAACGCGCTCTCGGCGGCGGCGGCGCCCTGCACGAATTCCTTGCGCACGTAGTGCACGCGCTCGGCGGCGAGGTACGCGCGCGCCATGTTCACGCCCTGCAGCGCCCGCGCGTCGGCGTCGCGGCCCGCGCGGATCAACGCGCCGGCATACTCGTGGACGATGGTCTCGTCGTTGTTCTGCTGAACGGCCTGCGCCCAGAGGGGAATCGCGCGCGTCTCGTCACCGATGAGCGAGAACGCGGCGGCGAGCGCGTGCACGGGCACCACGAGCCCCTGCACCTGACTGAAGTGGTCCAGCGCGCGTCGGCCGTTGCTCTGCTTGATGGAGATCCACCCGAGGAGCACGTGCGCGCGGCTGCGCAGGGCGGGCGGCGTCTGCTGCGCTTCGGCGAGGCCGCGCGCGAGCACGTACGCTTCGTCGAGTTTGCGTTCTCGGTAGAGCGCTTCGGCGCGCTCCACGACGGTGGTGAGCGGGTGGGCCGCGGCGCCGAGCGGGAGCTCGCCGCGTTGATACGCGCTGATGTTCGCGAGCGTGCGGCCGGTCATCATCAACACCACCACGCCGATGAGGAGCTGGTGCGAGAGGAACGCGAGCAGCAACAACCCGGCGGCGAACGCGAGCGCGACAAGCTGTGCGATGAGGAACCCGGTGCGGCCGAGGAAGCGCGTGAGGAACAGCTCGGCGAGCCGGCCACCATCGAAGGTGCTGATGGGGAGCAGGTTCAGCACGGTCCAGAACAGGTTCGCCTGGAAGATGCCGACCGCGAAGTAGCGCACGCCGTCGGGCAGCGATGAGCCTCCGACCAGCGCGAGCAGCCCCGCGAGCACGCCGAAGAGCAGCCCCGCCGCCGGCCCCGAGAGCGTGATGAGCGCCTGCTTCCACCACTCGAACGAGCCGCCGTCGGGGTACACGGTGAGCCCGCCGAGCCCGACGAAGTGAATCGAGGGGCGCGAACCGAAGAGGCGCGCGGTGATGGCGTGACCCAGCTCGTGCGCGAAGACCGAGAGCGAGATGAGCGCCATCCACCCCGCGAGCACGAGGCCGAAGGTCAACGCGCGGCGCGGGTTGGCCGGGTCATTCAGCACGACGGCCGGCCACGCGGTCGACGTCGGGTAGCTCACGAAGCTGTACGCGACGAACGCGTTGATCAGCAGGTGGCCGAAGTGAACCTCGACAGGGAAGGGCCCGAAGCGAAAGCGAAACACAGTGACCGAAATAACACTCCGTCACCGGTCATGCTTCCTCCACGAGAATCAGAAAATTCAGGTGAGGCTCATGCCGCCGTCGACCGAGAGGACCTGCCCGGTCAGCCACGTCACGCCCGGGTCGGTCAGCGTCACCGCCCAGCGCGAGACCTCCTCGACGCTCGCCATGCGCGCGAGCGGAACCTGACTGACGAACTGGGCCTTCACTTGCGGCACCATCTCGGTCGGGAGGCCGAGCTTGTCGAACACCGGCGTCTCCGTCGGGCCGGGAGCCAACGCGTTCACCCGGACGCCGGCGGGAGCGAGCTCCAACGCCCACGAGCGCGTGAACGATTCGACCGCCGCCTTGGTCGCGCCGTAGTGCGACGCACCGGGCACCGGCTTGTGACCCGCGGCGCTCGAGAGGTTCAAGATGCTGCCCTTCGACGCCTTCAACGCGGGCAACGCCGCGCGCGTGGCGAACCACAGCCCGTGCACGTTGATGTCGAACTGTGCGCGCGCCGCTTCATCGGGGAGTTGATCCAACGGGCCCACCGCGAAGATGGCGGCGTTGTTGACCAGCACGTCGATGCGGCCGGCTTCTTTCGCGATGCGCTCGATGACGGCGGAGATCTCCGGGTTCTTCGCGACGTCGGCCTGACGCCACGTGATGCCCGGGTGCTTCTTGCTGGCGGCGTCGATGGCGTCCTTGCGGCGCGCGATGCCGTACACGGTGGCGCCGGCCTCGAGGTACGCGAGCGCCGCGCTCTCGCCGATGCCGGAGTTCGCTCCGGTGATGATCACGACTTTCCCTGCGAATGACTTCGACATGGTGACTCCTGGGTGGGTGGAACGCGCTCACAGATGCGTCGCGAGCGTCGCCGTCGCCATGCCGCGGGGTGCAGGAGACTCTTGCGTTCAGGTAAACAATCGCCATGGACCTACTGGAGAAGATGACGACCTTCACGCGCGTGGTGGACACGGGCTCGATCACGCTCGCGGCGCGGCAACGGCGGCTCTCGGTGCCCGCGGTGAGCCGGCAGCTCTCGACGCTCGAGGGGACGCTGAAGGTGAAGCTACTCTCGCGCACCACACGCAGGCTCGCGGTCACGCCCGAGGGGCAGCTCTTCTACGAGCGATGTCAGCGCGTGTTTCGCGAAGTCGAAGAAGCGCGCGCGGTCGGCAAGCACGGCCGCGTCGAGGGCGACCTGACGGTGAGCGCTCCGGTGACGTTCGGGCTCGCGGCCATCGGGCCGCACGTGCACGACTTTCGCGTGAAGCACCCCGGCGTGCGGCTGGAGCTGCGGCTGGAGGACGCGCTCATCGATCTCGTCTTCGCGGGCGTCGATGTCGCGATTCGGGTCGGTGCGCCGCCGCCCGACAGCACGGAGCTCGTCGCGCAGAAGCTGGCGAGCTTTCGCCGCGTCCTCGTCGCGTCGCCGTCGTATCTGCGCCACCACGCAGCTCCGCGGACGCCGAGTGAATTGACGGAGCACATCGCGCTCGTGCCCACGGCGCCGGCGAACATGACGTTGACCAATGGTGAGCAGACGGTGGTTGCGCGGCCGCAGGTCGGCGTGCGCTGCACCGTGATGCACGTGCTGCGGGAGCTCGCGCTCGCGGGCGATGGCATCGCGACGCTCCCTGAATTTCTGGTTCGCGAAGACCTCGCGCGCCGTTCGCTGCGGCGTGTGCTGCGTGGTTGGGCGACGCCGCCGATTGAGGTGCACGCGATCTTCCGGGTGGGGCTGCGCGGTGCTCCCGGGCTGCGTTCGTTCGTCGAGTTCCTCCGCGAGCGGTTCGCAGCCACCGGGTTCGATGATCGCTTTTGACGTCGCCGCTCAGTCTTTCCAGACGACGGCCGCCCACGGCTTCTCGGCGAGGCCCGCGTTCGACCAGAACGCGACCCATTCTTCGTCAGGCATTTCGCCGGTCAGGTAGCGGCGCACGATGGCCGCGGGTTCGATGATCGTTTCGCCGCGCTGGAAGCGCATCGGTTCGCCGGGGCCGGTGCTCGCCACGTAGCCGAGGTGCTCGAGCGCGATCGAGAACGCCGCCGAATAGAGCTGCCCGGCGAGGTGCGTGACGACGGTCAGCTCGAGGTCTGGGAGGTGGCTGCCGATGCCGTCGACGATTCTCACCGCGTCGCACTGCGTGCGGTGCTCGCGATTCACGTCGCCTGCCCCGCGGCCTTCGAGCCAGCGCCGATGGTGACGCAGCGCCCGGTGCTGGTCGCGCATGAAGAGCGGCGCGGCCTCGCTCCAGTCGATGCTCTTGAGCGGCGTGCCGACCTGCTCGGTGATGAAGCTGCGCGCCAACGCCTCGGGGGCGTTCACCAACTCGATGCACAAGCGCTCGTCGGCGCGCCGTGACGCGATGTCGGGGAGCGTCAGCTTTCGCACCGCCGAGATGCGCTCCGACAACGGCGGGTGCGAATCGAAGGGGTCTGCTTCGCCGAACTTCGCGCTCTCCGCGTCGACCTGCGCGAGCCGCTCGCGATTGGCTTCGACGAATTGCCGCGCGCCCGAGAGCACCGGTGGCAACGCCCCGTGACCGATGAGCGCCGAGAGCTCTTCGAAGTAGCCGTTCATCGCCGCGCTGGTGCCCGCGAGCTTCGAGAAGCCCGACAGCACCGGAGCGGCGCCGACTGCACGTGCTGCGACGGCATCGGCCTCGAATTCCTGCGCGCGTGAGACCGAAGCCGACAACCGGAGATAGCCGAGCGCCATCCACCGGAAGGGGGCTTCGACCACCGCCAGCACGATGCGCATCGCTTCGATTTCGGCGACCTTCGCCGCGGCGAGCTGCAGGCTGTTCACCGTGCGGCCCATCGTCGCGCGCGTCTTGTAGACCCACGGGCCGAGCCGCGTGTCGCCGCCGTGAAAGTGACCGAACTCATGCGCGATGACGGCGCGCACTTCGTCGACGGTGAACGCGTTGAGCAGGCCCAGGCCGATGCCCATCACGCGTCGCGAGCCGAAGCCCATGAAGCCGCCGCGCTCCGTCACGAACGCGTTGACGTCGAGCACCGCGTACACGTGCACCGGCATCGACTGGCCCGTGGCCTCAGACACCTCGCGGATCATCGTGAACAGCGCCGGGTGTTCGTCTGCGAGTAAGTCCGGGCCCGGCGGTACGAAGCGGTCGACGCGGGGGAACGCTGACCACGCGAGCACACCCGCTGCGAGCAGGCTGGCGAGGGCGACGAGCCCCACCAACAACGTCGCTTTGCTGACGTGAAGTTTGGTCGCGAGCAACAGCAGCCCGAGCCCCGTCGCGCCGAGGCCGACGATGGCGGCGAGCGTGACCACATAGAACCCGACGAACCCCAACACCGCGAACACCGCACGCATGATCGAGTTTCTAGCCGTGGTGACGCAGTCGTTGGAACCCGGCGTGCTCGCGGTTGTCGGAGGCCTCATGCACGCATTTGCGTTGTTGTTGCTCGCTGCTGCTCCGAATCAGTCACGCCTGCCGCTCAAGACCCTGGTGCTCTACGAAAACGGGGTCGGGTACTTCGAGCGGCGCGGCAACGTGCCGAAGGGCGCTGAAGCAGAAATTCCACTCGAGCCGGGGCAGCTCGACGACGCGCTCAAGTCGCTGGTGGTGATGTCGGCGCAGGGCGTGGCGTCGGTCGAGTTCGCGCCTCCGCTCTCTGCTGAAGCCGCGCGCGCGATGGCCGGGCTGCCTGAACGTGAAGCGCAGGCGTCGCTGACGAATCTGTGCCGCAGCCTCACCGGCGTCGAAGTCGAAGTTCGTCATTCTGGCGTGATGGTGAAAGGGCGCGTCATCGAGGTCGCCGAAGAGCGGCTCGGGCTCGTCGACAAAGAAGGTCACCCGATTGCGGAGCCCGCGTTGCTGGTGTTCGGCGAAGCAGGGCTCGCGAAGGTCGCGCTGCGCAGCATCGACGCGATTCGGCCAACGGGTTCTCAGGTGTCGCTCGCGTGGAATCGCGCGGTCGGCGCGCGTGCGATGCAGCCTGAACGTGAACGGATCGTGGTGCGGGGCGCATCAGGCGGCGGCGCGGTGGCGGTCGGCTACACGACGGAGGCGCCGGTGTGGCGCACGACGTACCGGCTCGTGATGGGAAAGAACGGAGGCCTCGCAGGGAACCCGGCCGCTGCAGTTGCGGCCGGGCGTGACGAAGCGAAGCGCAGCGGAGACTTCGGCCGCCGAGAAGCCGACCAGAAAACGCAGCAGCGCCTGCAGGGCTTCGCGCTGGTGCACAACGACAGCGATGAAGCGTGGGATTCGGTCAAGGTCACGCTCGCGTCAGGTCACCCGACGTCGTTCCTCTTCCCGCTCGCGGGGCCGCGCTATGGCCGTCGCGAAATGTTGGCGCCGCAAGACGGGCTCGAGACCGCGCCGCAGCTCGCGACGAGTGAAGCGCGCGCGCATCTGCGTGGCGAAGGTGAATGGGAAGGCATCTCAGGCGGCAGCTACGGCGCGAGCGGGTACGGAGCGGGCGGCGGTGGAATCGGCGTCGGCAACATCGGCACCGTCGGCCGCGGTTCAGGAACCGGAAGTGGCCTGAACTCGGTGGTACTCGAAGACGGTCCGACTCCGCTCGAGCCGGCGGCGGTGAGCGAAGCGGGCGACCTCTTTCTCTACAGCGTGAAGGAGCCCGTGGTGCTCGGTGCGCGCAAGAGCGCGCTGCTGCCCATCATCGACGGTTCGACGAAAGCCGAACGCGTGACGTTGCTCGACAACAGCGGTGCGGTCTTCACGGCGGTGCGGCTCGAGAACACGACGGCGCTCACGCTCGAAGGCGGCACGTTGTCGGTGTTCACCGACGGCGCGTACACCGGTGAGACGCAGATCGATCGCGTGAAGCCCGGTGAAGTGCGCGTGATGAAGCACGGCGAAGATCTCGATCTCGAAGTCACGCGTGGAACGCGCCGTGAAGAAGGTGACCCGCGTCGCGCGAAGATCGTCGGGCTCCCCGGCGCGCGCGTGCTGGAGCTCACGCGCGTCGATCGTCTCGTGCATCACATCGACTTCACCTCGCGCACCAATGAGCCGCGCGTGGTGCTCGTCGAGCTCGAAGAGCAGAAGTACCGCGTGGTGTCGGGTGGTGAAGAAGACATCCGCTCTCCGGGGCAGCCGCGGTACGGCCGCATCAACGTCGCGCC
>JBEHYH010000285.1:0-8407 GCA_048498275.1 Myxococcota bacterium
CCCCAAACCCGATATCCACTTTCGAATCGGCGCACGCTACGCCGGCGCCGCCGGAGACCTCGAGTCGGCCGCTCGCCACCGACGCCACCGGCGCGGGCGCGTTTCAGTTCAACCTCGGCGTCGCGCTCGAACAGACGTTCGGCGACTTCGTGGTGAACCTCAGCGGCCTCATCGCGCTGCGCACTCGACGCGAAGTGAACGGGCTCACCTCGCAGCTCGGGCCGCAGTTCACCGCGCTCGCCGCCGTCGGGTACACCTTCGAGAACGAAGCCGCGCTCGTGCTCTCGGCGAACTACACCGCTGAAACCGACGCGTTCATCAACGGCGCGCGCGCGACGAACAGCGGGCGCGCCCAGACCATCATCGCGCTCACCGGCACGCTGCCGCTGGGCGACGCGTGGCGCATCCAGGGCGGCATCAACTGTTCGCTGCCCATTTCAGGGCTCGGGCAGAATCAGACCGCGGGCCCCGGCTTCACCGTGACCCTTCTTCGAGCGTGGCTATGACTCTTCTTCTTTCTCTCGTTCTCGCCGCGAACCTGAGCGACCTCAGCGTGCCCGCGGTTTCGCTCGCCGGTACCGATGGGCAGACGCGCGACCTGAAAGCGACCGTCGTGAAGTCGCGCTTCACGGTGTTCACGTTCTTCTCGCGCAAGTGCCCGTGCGTGCGCGCGCATGACGGCGTGCTGCGGAAGCTGCATTCCGATTTCTCGGCGAAGGGCGTGCAGTTCTTCTCGGTCGATTCCGAATCGGGAGCGACCGTCGTAACCGACAAAGCCGAAGCTGAAAAGCACGGGTACCCGATGCCGATTCTGATCGACGCTGACGCCACGCTCGCGAAGGCGATGGAGGCGACGTTCGCGACCACCACCGTCATCGTCGATGCCGCGGGTCACGTCGTGTACCGCGGCGGCATCGATTCTTCGAAGCACGAGCCTGATGAGAAGACGAAGCACTGGCTGCGCGACGCGCTCACCGCGCTGGTCGACGGGAACGCTCCGCCTGTCACCGAGCCCAAGTCGCTCGGCTGCTATCTGCGCTTGAACTGAACAATCCCCTCCCCGATTTCAGGAGAGGATCGGGTGAGGGCCTCACTCACTTCGCGACGAAAACCGGCGGTAGCAGCTCGCAGGGCAGATCTTTCGACGGCTGCTCCCAACGCATCAGTCACTGGACGCACGCGGGTAGCAGAGTTGCTCGTGCTCGCTGCGATTGAACTGAATTCGGCCCTCACTCACTTCGCGACGAACCCCGGCGGCAGCAGCTCGCAGGGCAGATCTTTCGACGGCTGCGCCAACGCATCAGGCCGCTCGACACACGCGCCCTTCGGTTGCTCGCACGCGGTCAGCAACAACACCAACAGCGCCGCGGCGCGCATCAGTATTTCACCCACACTTCGTCATTCGCCGCGAGCGACGAGAGCGCGGTCACGCCCTTCGTCGATGAAATCTGCGAGACGGTGTTCGCGTTCGGGCTCCACGCCGCGGTGCCCTTCCACACGATCGCCGCGTCGCTGAAGAACTCGTTCAAGTCTGAAACCGCCGCGGGCACGGTGTACTTGTTCCAACCGGCCTGACGCGCGGGGAGCACGAGCACCTCCGGAGCCTCCTCTTCTGTGCCGTCCCAGTTCACCGTCGTCTCCGTGCCGTCAGCCGCGCGGCACACCTGATGCGCGACGAAGTTCAGCTTGGTGAACGGCGCGTTCGGCACCTTGATGCGAATGGTCACCGTGTAGAAGTTGTCGTCGCTCGCCAGCACCTCGCTCACGTCTTTCTGCCAGGTCACGGTCGTCACGAAGCCCGTCGCCGAGTCCTTCGTCACGGAGGCGCGCCCGAGATTGCTGTTCACCGCGCGCACGGTGGTCACCGTCGAGGGGATGTCGAGCGTCACGCTCTTCGTGTCGGCGCCGGTGCAACCGTGGCCCACTTCGAACGTCACTTCCTGCGTGGCTCCGGCGAACGCGGGGCCTTCCGCTTCGATGTGCGCCCAAGCGGCGCTGCTCACCGCCAGAAAGAAGCCAGTCAGAATTCGATTCATGACCGCGCATCTACACGCACCGCCCCGGCGCGCCCTGCGTCACAATGTCGCATGCGGCGCGCGCGCATCGGTGCGATGACGCACGCATGTCGAGGTGGATGTTCTTCGCGCTGCTGCTGACCGGCTGCCCTCCTGAAACCAAGCAGGACGCGGGGTCGTGCAACTTCGCCCCGGTCACCGTGTGCCCGAACCCGGCGCCGACGTACGACGCGGTGAAGCCGGTCTTCGACGCCCACTGCAACATCTGCCACAACGGTCAAGACAACGGCCCGTGGCCGCTCAACGACTACGAATCGGTCTACGACTGGTCGGAGCTGATCCGCAGCGATCTCCTCGACTGCACGATGCCGCAGGCCGACGCCGGCACCGGCTTCACCGACGACGATCGCCGCCTCATCCTCACGTGGATCCGCTGCGGGATGCCGCGTTAGGCGAACGGCCCGCGCGCGATGTAGCGCTCGAGCTCTTCGATGATGAACGCCTTCTCGCTGACGACGTCTTTCACGAGATCGCCGATCGAGATGACGCCCAGCACCTCGCGCCCCGAGACCACGGGGAGATGCCGCGTGCGGAAGTGCGTCATCAGCGACATGCACTCTTCCGTCGTCAGCTCGTCGGACACCATGCGCACGTTGCGCTGCATGATGTCGCGCACGGCGACGCCTTCAGGGTGGCGGCCCGCGCACGCGATGCCGCGCACGTAGTCGCGTTCAGACACGAGGCCGACGAGCTGCCCGTCTTGCATCACGAGCAACGCGCCGACGTTCCATTCGGCCATCAAATGCGCCGCGTCGGTGATGGTGGTCCACGGCTCGACCGTCACCAATCGCTGGAGGGATTTCTCTGCAATCACGTCGCGGATGCGCTTCATGGGCGGCTCCTTTCGAGTGCCTGCCCACGGTGCGCCTATCGGAAGTTTTCGTCAAACACGCTGGCGTCGCCCGCGCGCTCCGTGAGCTTTCCGTTACGCCACAGGCCCATCTTCTCGAGCCACTCTTCGAATTCAGGCGCGGGCCGCTGGCCGAAGATCTCCCGGAGCGCCGCGTTGTTGTGAAACGAAGTGGTCTGGTAGTTCAGCATCACGTCGTCACCCATGGGGATGCCCATCAGGTAGTTCACGCCGGCGAGCGTGAGCAGCATCTCCAGGTTTTCCTGATCGTTCTGATCAGCGATCGCGTGGTTCGTGTAGCAGGCGTCGCAGCCCATCGAGATGCCGCTCAGCTTGCCCATGAAGTGATCTTCGAGACCGGCGCGGGTGATCTCCTTCGCGTCGCGCAGATACTCGGGGCCGATGAAGCCGACCACGGAGTTCACGAGGAACGGTTTGTACTTTCGCGCGAGGCCGTAGGCGCGCGCCTCCATCGTCACCTGATCAGTCTCATGGTGCGCGTTCGCCGAGAGCGCCGTGCCCTGCCCGGTTTCGAAGTACATGACGTTCGGGCCCTGCGCCGTGCCTTCGCGCCGCGCGAGATCGTACGCCTCGTCGAGCAGACTCACCGAGATGCCGAAGTTCTGATTCGCGCCCTGACTGCCGGCGATCGACTGGAACATGAGGTCCAACGGAGCTCCGCGACGCACCGCCGCCATCTGAATCGTGAGGTGCGAGAGCACGCAGTTCTGCGTCGGCACGCGGTAGCGCCGCATGAGATCCTTCACCGCGGTGAGGATGTCGACGGTGCCTTGAATGTCGCCGGTCGAGGGATTCACGCCGATGACCGCGTCACCGTTGCCGTAGCTCAGGCCGTCTTTCACCGCGGCGAGCACACCTTCGACTTCATCGGTCGGATGATTGGGTTGCAGGCGCGACGAGATGCGGCCCTTCAAGCCCAGCGTGTTGTTGCAGCGGACCACCACGCGCATCTTCCGGCCGGCGGTGACGAGGTCCATGTTCGACATCAACTTCGCGACCGCCGCGACCATCTCCGGAGTCAGCCCGGGAGAGATGCCCGCGATGTCTTCGCCGCTCGTGCGATCATCGAGCAGCCACTCGCGCAGCCGCGACACGTTCCACGACTTGATGCGGTTGAACGCGTTCTGATTGAGCCCATCGACGACCACGCGCGTGACTTCGTCTTCTTCGTAGGAGACGGAAGGCGCGTTGTAGAGCTGCTCCATCGTGATGTCGGCGAGCACCTGTTTCGCCGCCGCCATCTCGCGCATCGAACGCGCCGCGAGCCCGGCCTGAATGTCACCGGAGCGCACTTCGTTGGCGCGACCCAACACCTCTTTCAGAGAAGAGAACGTGAAGTGCTCGCCGTGAACTCGCGATGAGAAGGCCACGCGCGGGTTCTAGATCGCTCCACGCAAGACACCAGTCCGCCGTGACGGACGGGCATGAATGCTCCAATTCGCTCTCGGGGGTTGAGAACCGCTCGGAAGATGCGCCGACGGAGACGTTGGCGCGACTCGTGCTCTCGACGAGCGCATGCATCTTCACGACAAGGCGTTTCGCCAGTTGATGAAAGAGCCGGGTGCGGTGATGGCGCTGGTGAAGAAGTGTCTGCCGCTGAAACTCACGCGGCGCATCACCGGCCAGCCGCGCGCGGTGTCGGAGGCGTATGTCGAACATCCGCTCCGTTCGGCGATCGCTGATTCCGTCTGGGAAATTCCTATCGGCGAACAGACGCTGACGATCTTTCTCGTGCTCGAACACAAGAGTCGAAGTGAGGAGAAGGTCGCGTTGCAGCTCGCGCGCTACCTCGTGTCCGTCGCGTCATGGGCCGCGAAGAACGGGCGCATTCCGCTCACCGTCGCGCTCGTCGTGTACACGGGCAAAGCCAGGTGGCGCGGGCCGCTGCGCTACGCCGATTCGGTGAATGCGCCGCATGAACTCAAGGCGCTCGGGCTCGACTTTCCGATTCACGTGCTCGATCTCGGGCGTCTCGATTCGCTGCCGGAGCACTCGACGCTCAAAGGCGGCTTGCTCGCGTTGAAGACGGCCGTAGACCCGCGTGAACTCCGTGAATCGATCTACGAGATGCTCGACAGTCTGCGAGGCGACCCGTTGTCGCGTGAGTTTTTCGTGGAGTACCTTCTGGAAGCAACACAAGGCGAAGTGAAGCAAGCACTGCTTGAAGTGCTCGAGTTGTACACGCAGGAGAAGGAGCCGGAGATGAAGAGCGTTCGCGATGTGATGAACGAAGAGATCGCCGCAGCGGCAAAGATCGCGGCGAAGAAACTCGCCAAGGACCTCGCGAAGGATCTCGCCAAAGACCTCGCAAAGGATGTGGCCAGAGCGACCGCGCAGACAACCGCCACGAACGTCAGCCGTCGAAAGCTCCGGCAGGTCCTCGACGTGCGTTTCAAGTCGCTCCCCGCCGACCTCGACACGCGCCTCGCGAAAGCCAACGTGACGCAACTCGACAAGTGGTTTGACGCAGCGCTCACAGCCCGCTCGATCCGCGCGGTTTTCGCAGCGCACTGACCGCGAAGCCGGTGGCATCACCCCGGGCGCGGTGAAATAAGCGCCGCATGAATCCGCAGATTTTTCGCGAGTACGACGTCCGTGGCCTGGTCGACAAAGATCTGACTGACGCGGTCGTCGAGAACCTCGGGCGTGGCCTCGCCACCATGGTGAAGCGCGACGGAGGCGCCACCATCGTCGTCGGCCGCGACGCACGTCTCTCCGGCGAACGTTTCCGTGACGCGTTCATCAAGGGCGCGATCTCCACCGGCATTCACGTCATCGACGTCGGCATCGTGCCCACGCCCATCGTGTACTTCGCGGCGAACACGCTGCCGGTCGAAGGCCTCGCGGTCATCACCGGCTCGCACAACCCGCCCGAGTACAACGGCTTCAAGATGGGCGTCGGCAAGACGACGTTCTACGGCGAGACCATTCAGGCGCTGCGCAAGCTCATCGAAGCGGGAGACTTCGAGAAGTCAGATCGCCTCGGCACGGTGTCGCAGTTCGACGCCATCACGCCGTATCTCCATTTCGTGCTCTCGACCGTGAAGCGCGGCCCGAAGAAGTTGAAGGTCGTGCTCGACGCTGGCAACGGTGTCGGCGGCATCGTCGCGCAGCCGCTCCTCGAGAAGCTCGGCTACGACGTGGTTCCCCTCTTTTGCGAACCCGACGGGCGCTTCCCCAATCACCACGCTGACCCGACCATCGCGAAGAACCTCGAGTTCTGCATCGCGAAGGTGCGCGAGACGAAGGCTGACCTCGGCATCGCGTTCGACGGAGACGCGGATCGCATCGGCGTGGTCGACGCGAACGGAGAAATCCTCTGGGGCGACAAGTTGATGATTCTGCTCTCGCGCGCGGTGCTCAAGGACGTGCCCGGCGCGGCCATCGTCGGTGAAGTGAAGTGCAGCTTCACGATGTACGACGACATCGCGAAGCACGGCGGCAAGGCCGTCATGTGGAAGGCCGGCCACTCGCTGATCAAAGCAAAGATGAAGGAAACGCACGCCGCGCTCGCGGGCGAGATGTCGGGCCACATCTTCTATAGGCATCGCTTCTTCGGCTTCGACGACGCGCCGTACACGGCCGCGCGCCTGCTCGAGATTCTGTCGAACGAGAAGCAGACGCTCGCCGAGCTGCTCGCCGATGTGCCCGTCACCTATTCGTCGCCGGAGCTGCGCTTCGACACCATCGAAGAGAAGAAGTTCGCGCTCGTCACGCGCTGCACCGAGAAGCTCAAGGCGAAGGGCTACGAGCTCGTCACCGTCGACGGCGTGCGTGCGGTGTGGCCCGACGGCTGGGGCCTGATTCGCGCGTCGAACACCACGCCGATCCTCGTGGTCCGTTACGAGGCGAAGACGAAGGAACGGCTCAAAGAAATCCAGACGCTCATCGACGCCACGATTCACGAGGCGAAGGCGGAGCTCGGCGGGTGAAGGTCTTCGCGATGTCGGGGAGCCTGCGCACCGGCTCCTGGAACACGAAGCTGCTCAACCTCGCGGTGCCGTTGCTGCGCGCGAAGAACGTGGAGGTCGACGTGTTCGACTTCCGCGCCGCGCAGGTGCCCATCTACGACCCCGACACGTCCGACACGAACTACCCGGCGCAGGTCAGCGACGCGAAAGAGCGAATCCGTTCGGCGAATGGGTTTCTGCTCGTCTCGCCCGAGTACAACAACGGCATTCCCGGCGGCCTGAAGAACTTCATCGACTTCGTGTCGCGGCCTCCGAAGGAGCAGCCGTGGCGCGGGAAGATCATCGCGCACCTCGGCGCGACGCCCGGCGGGTTCGGCACGCTCTATTCCCAGGCGCAGATCCGGCAGATCTTCAACTCGCTCGCCGCGTGGAGCATGCCGGGGCACTTCGTCATCTCGTCGGCGGCCAGTGCGTTCGATGATGCGGGGCAGTTGAAAGAGCCCGCGCGTGCCGCTGAACTCGACAAGTTCATCACGCGGTACGTGGAGTCACTGTCATGACGCTCGCGCTCGGTTTCGATCTCGGAGGAAGCACGGCTCGCGCAGCGGTCGTGGAACGTGAAACCGGCCGCGTGGTGGAGAGCGTGAAGTCGGTGCTGACCGAGCGCGACGTGCCCACCGTCATCGCGACCGTCGTCGACCTCGTGAAGCAGTTACCGAAGACGGAAGGCGCGGCGGGCGCGGGCTTCGCGGCGATGTTGCGTGGAGGCACGGTGCTCAACGCGCCGAACCTCGGGTGGCGCGATGTCGACTTCGGGCCGCAACTCTCGAAGGCGCTCGGTCGCAACGTGAAGCTGATGAACGACCTCTCCGCCGCGGCGTGGGGCGAATTCAAGGCCGGCGCGGCGCGCGGCGTCACCGACAGCTTCACCGTGTTCGCGGGCACCGGCGTCGGCAGCGCCATCATCTCCAACGGCGCGCTGGTCAGCGGAGCGATGCACGTCGCCGGCGAGTTCGGGCACGTGAAGCTCTTCGCGGAAGGCGGGCGACGCTGCGGCTGCGGGCAAGAAGGCTGCCTCGAGGCGTACACGGGCGGCGCGAAGCTGGGCGAATGGATGAAGGAGGAAGGCCTGAGCGGAACCGCCGGTGACCTCGAAGCCCTCGCGCTCGGCGGCAACACGACGGCCGGCAAGCTCTACGACTTCGTCTCGACGCAGCTGTCTCTGGCCATCGCGAATCAGGTCACGGTGCTGAACCCCGCGGTGCTCGTACTCGGCGGCGGCGTGCTCTCGCGCAGCCCGCGCTTGATGCAGCAGATCGGCGAGATGATCCGCCGTCGCTCGACCGTCGAGTCGAGCCGCGTTCGCGTGGAGGTCGCGCAGCTCGGTGACGATGCCGGCCTCGTCGGCGCCGCGCTCGCGGCCTGAATCAACCTTCGAGGACCAGCTCGAGATCGACGGTGATGTGAATCGTGTCGCCCACGACGACACCGGTTCCTTCACCGGGAAAGTCCCACAGCACGCCGAAGTCGCGCCGGTTCACGGTGGTCGT
>JBEHYH010000286.1:0-8406 GCA_048498275.1 Myxococcota bacterium
CTGAGAAAGACGCGTGCGCGGCGGCCATCGAGACGAAGATGGGAGGTTCGCGATGATGCGCGTGATCTTGCTGACGCTGCTGAGTTGCCTCGGTTCGTCGCTCGTCGTCGGCGCCGTGCGATTCATGACGAGCAGGGAGGCGCCAGTTGCCGCGGCCGTTCGCATCGCAGTTTTGAAGGCAGATCACGCCGACGGTACGCCGCTCACGGCTGCGGAAATCGGCGAGGCGCTGGTGCCCGGCGACATCATTTCTCCGGCCTGGTTGTCGCCTGAACAAGCGGCCACGTACGTCGGCAAGCCGTGTCTCGTGGGCTTGAAGGGCGCTGCGCTCACGGCTGCTCATTTCGCAGATCTGACCGTCAGCAATCGTACGAGCGCGTGTGCCGAAGCGATCGCCGGCGAGGTCAACGCCGCTGCGAATGCCGAAGTCGACAAGGTGTTCGCGACGTTTCAGCGCCGCGAGGAACCTGCGCGGGAAAAGCCCAAAGGCCGCGTGCTCTTTGTCGCGCGTGATCTGCGCGAGGGCGATGTCTTGAAGGCGGGTGACCTTCGCGAAGGTGACGGTCCGCCTGAGTTCGTGACCGCGAGTTGGATCCCCGCCGAGCGCGCGCAGGAACTCATCGGCCAGCAGGTGTTGGCGGAGCTCGAAAAAGACACTCCGTTGTGGTGGCAGATGCTGAACACACCGGGGACGCCCGGGAACTGCGAGTTCGAAGCCTCGCGCGCGTCAGACATGACGAAGAAGATCGTGGCACAACGCGCGGCCGCAGCGTGGGTCGAGAAGGAGAGCGCGTCATGGTGAGGCTCCTGCTGTTGAGTGCGTTGTTGTCGCTCCCGGCGTGGGCTGACGAGTATCTGGTCGCCGCTCAAGACCTGCCCGCGGGCAGCAAAGTGACGATGGACGTCATCTCGCAACGAAGCTCGAAGATGAAGCTGCCGGGCGCGGTGAAGAACGACAGCGCGAGCAGGGTGGTGCACCAGACGTTGATGGTGCCGCTCAAGAAGGGCGACCTGCTGATGTGGTTCGCGTTTTCGGGCAACACCAGCGTGAACGAGCGCTGCAATAAGTCAGGCTCACCGCGTTAGCCGACTCGCCTTGAGTTCCACGCCGTGGGCGGTAAGAGGGCGACGGTTTTCACCTCTCACTCACGGAGTCATTCATGGCGATCAAGTTTGCGATCAACGGGTTCGGCCGCATCGGCCGCATGGTTCTGCGCGCGGCACTGCAGCGTCAGGAGAAGGACATCGAGATCGTGGCCATCAACGACCTCGACAAGCCGTCCACGCTGGCGCACCTCTTCAAGTACGACTCCGTGCACCCGAACTGGAAGGGCACGGTCAGCTCGACCGAGAACTCCATCACCGTCGATGGTCAGGTGTTCAAGGTCTACGCCGAGAAAGACCCCGCGAAGCTCCCGTGGAAGGAGCTCGGCGTCGACGTGGTCATCGAGTCGACCGGCCGCTTCACCGCGCGTGAGAAGGCGCAGCTCCACATCGACGCCGGCGCGAAGAAGGTCGTCATCTCGGCCCCCGGCAAGAACGTCGACTTGACCATGTGCATGGGCATCAACGAGGAGAAGTACGACGCCTCGAAGCACCACATCATCAGCAACGCGAGCTGCACCACCAACTGCCTCGCGCCGGTCGCCAAGGTGCTCAACGACAGCTTCGGCATCGAGCACGGCCTGATGACCACCATCCACAGCTACACGAACGATCAGCGCATCCTCGACCTGGTGCACGATGATCTGCGTCGCGCGCGCGCGGCGGCGCTCTCGATGATCCCCGCGTCGACCGGCGCGGCGAAGGCCATCGGCGAAGTGCTGCTCGAGCTGAAGGGCAAGTTGAACGGCGCGGCGATTCGCGTGCCGACGCCCAACGTCTCGCTCGTCGACCTCACGGTGAAGCTCAAGAAGAAGACCACCATCGACGAGGTGCACGCGGCGATGAAGGCGGCGGCGGAGGGCAAGATGAAGGGCATCCTCCAGTACGACACCGAGCAGACGGTCAGCATCGACTACAACGACAACCCGCACTCCTCGATCTTCGACTCGACGCAGACGCAGATCATCGGTGACGACTTCCTCAAGGTCTTCGCCTGGTACGACAACGAGTGGGGCTACAGCTCGCGCGTGGTCGACGTCGCCCGCTTCCTGGCCGGAGCGAAGTGATGCCGAAGTACATCGACGAGCTGACGCTCACCGGCAAACGCGTCTTCGTGCGCGTCGACTTCAACGTGCCGTTGGACGACGCGCAGAACGTCACCGACGACACGCGCATTCGCGAAGCGCTCCCCACCATCCGCAAGATTCTGGCGGGTGGCGGCAAGCCGATTCTCGCGTCGCATCTCGGGCGCCCGAAGGGCAATGACCCGAAGCTGTCGTTGATGCCGGTGGCGAAGAAGCTCGCCGAGCTGCTCGGCCGCGATTTTGCGGTGCTGATGGCCGATGACTGCATCGGTGAAGGCGTCGGCAAGCAGGCGCGCGAGTTGAAGCCCAATCAGGTGCTGCTGCTCGAGAACCTGCGCTTCCACAAGGAAGAGGAAGCGAACGACGAGAAGTTCGCGCGCGAGCTGGCCGCGAACGCCGAGGTGTACTGCAACGACGCGTTCGGCACGGCGCACCGCGCGCACGCTTCGACCGCCGGCATGGTGCCCTTCGTGAAGGAGAAATGCGCGGGCCTGCTGATCCGCAAGGAGATCGAACAGCTCGGGCGTGTCGTAAAGAGCGCCGAGAAGCCGTTCGTGGTGGTGCTTGGCGGCTCGAAGGTGTCTGACAAGATCAAGGTCATCGAGAACCTGTTGCCGAAGTGCCAGACGATGCTGATCGGCGGCGCGATGGCGTACACGTTCTTGAAGAGCGAAGGCGTCGAGGTCGGCAAGAGCCGCGTCGAAGAAGACAAGCTCGCGCTGGCGTCGCGGTTGCTCGATTCGGCCAAGCGTCTCGGCGTCGACCTCGTGCTGCCGGTCGATCACGTCTGCGGCACCTCGCCTGACGAGAACAGCAAGGCGATCGACGTCAACGAACGCGCGATTCCGAAGGACCTGATGGGGCTCGACATCGGCGGCAAGACGCGCGCGCTCTACACGCAGCACCTACGTGACGCGAAGACCGTGCTCTGGAACGGCCCGATGGGCATGTTCGAGGTCGCGAAGTTCGCCGAAGGCACGAAGTCGGTCGCGGTGGCGATGGCCAACAACCGTGACGCGCAGACGGTCATCGGTGGTGGCGACTCCGCGGCGGCGGTGAACGAGTTCGGCCTCGCCGACAAGATGACGCACGTCTCCACGGGTGGTGGCGCGTCGTTGGAATTCCTCGAAGGCAAAGAGCTCCCGGGCTTGAAGGCATTGGAGTGACCATGACGCGTCGCAAATTCATCGCGGGCAACTGGAAGATGAACAAGACGGTCGACGAGGCGCTCACGCTGGTGCGTGAGGTGCGCAATGCCGTCTCGCAGGTGCGTGATCGCGTGGAGATCGCCATCGCGCCTCCCTTCACCGCGCTGCACCCGGTGGCGAAGGCGTTGGAAGATTCGAACGTGCTGCTCGCGGCGCAGAACTGCCACGCGGCCGATTCGGGTGCCTTCACCGGTGAAGTCTCGGCGCCGATGCTGAAAGAGGTCGGCGTGAGCTGGGTGATCCTCGGGCACTCCGAGCGTCGTCAGTTCTTCGGCGAGACCGACGCGGGTGTGAATCGCAAGGTGGCGTCGGTGCTCAAGGCCGGCATGAAGCCCATCGTGTGCGTCGGTGAAACGCTCGAAGAGCGCGAGGCCGGCAAGACGCTCACCGTGGTCGAGACGCAGGTGCGCGGCTCGCTGCAGGGCTTCAGCGCGAAGGAGGGCGCTTCATTCGTCATCGCCTACGAGCCCGTGTGGGCCATCGGCACCGGCAAGACGGCGACCTCGCGCCAGGCGCAAGACGTTCACGCGCACATCCGCTCGGTGTTGACGGCGATCTGGAACGCCGAGACCTCCGCGCAGATCCGCATTCAGTATGGCGGCTCGGTGAAGGCCGACAACGCGGCCGAACTGCTCGGCCAGCCCGACATCGACGGCGCCCTGGTCGGAGGAGCGAGTCTCAAGGCGACCGACTTCGCGGCCATTGTCAAAGCCGCTCCGTGATGCTTAAGGGCGCGCTCCTATGTTGACCTTCTTTACCGTCGTGCACGTGCTGCTCTGCGTCTTCATGATCTTCGTGATTCTTCTCCAGCCGGGGAAGGACGCGGGCATGGGTGCGGCGCTCGGTGGTGGCGCGGCGACGTCGGCCTTCGGTGGCCGTGGTGCGGCGACGTTCTTGACCAAGCTCACCGCGTTCTGCGCGGTCGCGTTCTTCCTGACGTCGCTCGGCCTGTCGTTCGTCGGTCTGCGTTCGTCGGTTTCGAGCCAGCTCGGCGCGGAGCCCGCGGCCGTCACGACGCCGGCGCCGACGCCGACTGAAGCGGCGCCTGCCGCCCCCGGTACGCCGCCCGCGGTGAACGATCAGAAGGTCCCGTCGGCGAACGACGCGGTGCCGGCTGACAAGCTGCCGCAGTAAGAAAACTCTTCCGCTCGTCAGGCGACGTGGTAGTGGGGCGTCGCTTTTCGGAGTCGAAGAAACAACTGAATCAAGCCCAGGTGGTGAAACTGGTAGACACACCATCTTGAGGGGGTGGCGCCTCGCGGCGTGGGGGTTCGAATCCCCCCCTGGGCACTCGATGAAGCTCGTGAGAAATCACGGGCTTTTCGTTTTTCAAGGGGCTCACAGCGCGTTCTGGTTCGCCCAGTCGCTGAGCGCGGCGCTGTAGAGCGTGCGGCGTTCATCGTCGGGTGCCGACGCGAGGAGCTTCTCGAGCGCGGTGCGGATGGCGCCGTTCACGCTGGTGCCGCTCATCACGATGGGCGCTGACGCTTTTCGCGGACCTTTCCTGGTCTTCGGCTGCGGGTCACGCGTCGGTGCGACTTCGGCGATGCGCGCCCAGAAATCGGTCTCGTGCACGATGGTGATGCGCGCGCCATGCTTGCGCAGGTTCATCGCCTGTTCGATTTTCCGCCCGTAGCAGGAGAACGCCCACGCCGGGCTCCCGTCGGCGCACACCACAAGGAGGTTCGTCGAATCGGTGACGCGGTTTTGAACGATGCCGCCGCGGCGTTCGATCTCCTCGTGAATCTCCGTGCGCGGCGTCGACGATTCACCGGTGACCACGAAGACATTGCCCGCGAAGTCGATCGCCGGCTTCACCGCGCAGATGCCGTACTTCACCAGCGCCTCGGTGCTCGTGTCGCGCCGCAGCTCATTGTCGCCGTCGAGAAACTGCGACGTGAAGGCCATCAAGAAGCGCTGTTCGCTTTCGTCGAGGTGGCCATCGTGCAGCGCGCTGGCGATGAGGCTGTCGATCTCGTCGTACGGCCACACACCTTTCAAGTGCGTCGAGCCGTCGAGCCAGCGCCGGAGCTCCTTGATTTCCTGCTCGACGATGACGCCGTCGGCCGCGACACCGGCGAGCAGCCCGTGCAGCACCTGCATGTCGCGCGAGAACTGATCGACCCGCGAGGCGGGCACGCTGAGCCGTTCGCAGAAGTGGAGGAGATCCTCGCGCTCCTCTTCGTCGAGCACGCCGTCGCTGGCCGCCGCTTCGATGCGGCTGATGGCCTCGTCGAAGATGTCGTTGTGCTGAATGCGGATGCCGGCGCACCAACCGAAGAGCGCGTTGAGCTCAGACGGCTTGATGTGCCCGTCGAGCGCGATGCCGCGAATGAGACCCGAGAGCGCGTTGACGTCGCGTTCCCGGTTGTGAACCGCTGCGAATCGGAGGTCCGCGACGCTCATGCGCGCGAGTCTACCGGGGCCGCAGCGAGCGAACGAGGCGCTCGAGGAATTCCGTATTGGCCGATTCGGCCGCGGCGAGCTTCGAGAGCCCCGCGCGCAGCTCTTCGACGTTCTTTCCATCGGCTTCGAGCAGCTCCGCGTCACGGTCGAGCCATTCACCGAACGCGTCAGCGGTCAGCTCGGGGTGAAATTGAAGGCCGACCGATTGGCCGACGCGAAACGCCTGCTGCGAATAGCGATCGGTCGAGGCGAGCAGGGTGGCGTTGGGCACCGGGCTCCAGGTGTCTTCGTGCCAGTGCGCCATCACCGCCTTCGCGGGCATGCCTTTGACCGCTTCGTCAGCGAGGCCGTCTTTGGTCCACCGCACGGGAGCGACGCCGACCTCGAAGCCGTTCTTGCCGCGCGTCACCGTCGCCCCGGCGGCCGTCGCGAGCAGTTGCGCGCCCAGACAGATGCCGAGCGTTGGGCGATCGAGCGCGACGCGTTCGTTCAGCAACGCGAGCTCGTCGCGCAGGAAGGGATGCGATTCGGTCGAGGTCACGCTCATCCCGCCGCCCATCACGACGAGCAACTCCGCGTCGAGATCGCGATGTTCGATGCCGCGAAAGCGAACGGTCAGCGAGTAACCCGCGGCGCGCAGCACGCCCTCGAGCAACCCCGGCCCTTCATGTTCTTCGTGCTGCAGAATCACCGCGTGCATCAGCGCTTCTTTCTCCGGAGCAGGGCGAGAACGCCCAGCATCAACGCGCCGGAGCCCGAGGAGCACCCGAGATACGAGTGCGTCTGATCGGACGCCGCGAAGGTGAGCCACGGGTTGTCGCAGTACTGATTGCCCAGGTCGCAGCCGGGGTTCACCGTCAGCCACGAGTCCATCATCGCGTTCACTTCGGCGTCGCTCCCGCGCGCGAGCATCAGCTCAGCCGTCGCCTGGGTCGCGGCGGCCCTGATGGGGGCGTTGATCGCGTCGTCGCACTGATCCATCGAGCCGGAGTGCCGCAGGCCGTCGCGGTCTTCCTCGTATTCCTTGATGAGCGCGTCGGCGTAGTTCATCACGTGCCGCACGGTGTGGAAGTCGTCGTCGCGCAGCGTGTGTGAGAATGAGTCTTGCGTGGCGTGCGCCGCGCGGCCGAGGAAGTAGGCGGGCGCCCAGACCTTCATGTCGAGCAGCCCATAGTTGTCGGCGAAGTGCTTCACGGTGACGAAGTCGGTCGAGCGCGCCTGCGAGGTCAGACTGAGAATCACCGCGCGCGTGCCGTTCATCGCCGCCTGATTGCCGGCCTCACCATCGTCGGTCGCGTCGCGCAGCGCGTGCCCGTATTGATCATCGGCCGGCACGTGGATGAGCCGCGTGTGTTCGAGCTCGAAGAGCGAGTGGCCTTCGCAGTCGGGCGCGCGCACGCCGACCAGCAGGCTGAAGAGCGCGTAGTGGTAGCGGGGGTCGAGATCAGGCGCGAACTTCTTTCCGAAGTCGGCGGCGAAGCCCGCCTCCGCCTCGCCTGGCGCCTGCGGGAGATCTTCGACCGGCCACGTCGACAAGGTCTGCTTGAACGCGGCCACCGTGAGCCGCTCGTGGCAGGGCGCGGTGAACGCGGTGCCGATCTGAAACGCGTACGCCGGCAGCGACAGCGCGGCGAGCAGCAGGGCGGCTCTCACAGGCCCCACTCCACGCTGATGCCGAAGCGGTACTCGATGTGCGCGAGGGGAATGCGCGTCATCGACGGCATGGCGATGACGAAGTTGATCGGGTCGAGCCCGAAGGTGACCAGCTTGCTCAACTGCCAGCGCAGCCCCACCGGCACCGCGTAGAGAAAGATGCCGGTGCTGCCGGCCTTGTCGATCGGCGTGTTGAACAGCAGCGTCGAGAGCCCGATGGTGAGCGCGGTGCGAACGAAGCCGCCCGCGTACCGGAAGTCGCCGCCGATGCCGTAGTTCATGACACCGGGCTGAAATTTGTAGCCGTAGGTCGTCGCACCCCACACGTCGTTCTCCACGTGGAGGAAGATGCCCCAGCGGCCAAACTCGATACCGCCGCGGATGCCGAAGCCGAAGCTGATGTTGAGGTTCGGAGAGCCCTCACCCGAGTTCAGCAGCGAACCGTGGCTCTCCACGGCGAGACGAATCGGCGGGCGCGCCGGCGCGGGAGCCGGGGTCGCAGGCGTCGTCGTCGCCTCGGCAGCGGGTGGCGCCGGTGTAGCGGGCGTCTCGTCAGCAGCGGCGAACACCGAGGCAAGAAGCAACGCGTGGGCGAGCATTCGAGCGCATCATCGCACGGGTCGGTGCAGATGCAGTGTGAAGCCACCGTGACGGGGGAAACGTCAGCTCTTCGGTGAAGTCAGGCGGCCGACGGTGCGAATCAGCTCCGCGTTTTCGCCTTTGCGGAGCATGTGCGCGGTCTGACATTCACGCGCGCGCGACGCGAGCGCCGCCGAGTCGCCTGACGACCAGAGCAATACCGGTGTCTGACCCAGGCCGTGCGCGCGCGCCGACGAGAGCACCACCGACGCCTTCATCGTCTTGAGCTCCGGCTCGAGAATCAGCAGCGAGACCGGGTTTCGACGCAGCGTGCTTGCCACCAGCATCGGGTTGTCGAGCGTGAGCACCTC
>JBEHYH010000287.1:0-8394 GCA_048498275.1 Myxococcota bacterium
ACGACGGGCGGTGGTGATGGCACGACCGGCGGCGGCACTGCGGTGACCGGCGGTGGCGATGGCACGACGGGTGGCGGTACTGCGGTGACCGGCGGCGGTGATGGCACGACGGGCGGCGGTACTGCGGTCACTGGTGGCGGCACGGGCACGACTGGCGGTGGCACGGCAGTCACCGGCGGCGGCACGGGCACGACTGGCGGTGGCACGGCGGTCACCGGCGGCGGCACGGGCACGACTGGCGGCGGTACGGCAGTCACCGGCGGCGGCACGGCGGTCACCGGCGGCGGCACGGGTACGACGGGTGGCGGTACAGCGGTCACCGGCGGTGGTACCGGGAGCTCCTGCACTACCATCGGCACGGGCGCTTTCTTCCTCGGAGACGCGAACGGCAACCGCGCTTACTATGACGCGCTTATTTCGCCCGACATTGGCGCCGTCGGCACGATTGACGGTCTGGAGCTTGAGGTCTGGGCGCCGACGAGTGGCACCGTCGATCTCGGCTCAGCCACGAACCTCGACTACTCGGCTTGTGACCAGTGTCTGGTGGCGTACGTCGACGAAGGCGCGACGACGTATTTCCAGTCAGCGGGTACTCTCACCGTCACCAGCGGCGACACGCTCAATGGCACCATTCACGCGACGCTCAGCGGCGTCACGCTCGTGGAAGTCGACCCCGATACCTTCGAGCCCATCGTCGGCGGCGGCTGTCTCTCGCTCCCGAACGCGGCCATCGACGTCGTCACAACGGTCGACGCCGGCGTTCCGGACTCAGGCGTCGTCGACGCGGGCGCTTCGATCGATGCCGGTACGGTCGATGAGCAGATCACGCAGGTTCGCGCTGATGCGACCGCGGGGACGAGCACCGTGACCATTCACGGCGCGATCGTCACGCAGCTCAAGCCGAACGTGCCCAACCAGACCGCGGCGAACGACTCGGCGGGCTTCTTCATTCAGGGCACGCAGACGGGCCCAGGCCTCTTCGTCGCGCTCGACCCTTCTGATGCGGGCGCGGGTCTTATCGATGGCCCGGTCTCGGTCGGCGATCAGCTCGATATCAAGGTGACCACCGCCGACATCGCGGCGGGCGTGCACCGCATCACGGGCGTCACCTCCATTTCGCACACGGCGACCGGCCTTTCGATCACGCCCCTGCTTTCGTCGGTCACCAACGTCGCGTTCTTCGGCGCCGGCGTGCTCGACACCTGGGAGAGCAGGTACGTCAGCTACGACGCGACGGTGACCGGTGCCGCGGGCAACTCGGGCAACGGCTACTCGCGCTTCCCCGTCACCACCGCGGGCACGACGGACGGCGGCACCAATCTCAGCCTCCGCGTGCCTGATGCGGTCGCGAGCGGCCTCACGGCGCAGGCCTTCGGCATCGGCTGCACGTTCACCGTGACCGGCGGCCCGGTGTGGCGCTTCAACAACCTCGTGCAGCTCTCGACGTGGGACGAAGCAAAGATCGACAACATCGTCTGCCCGGCGCCGGTCGTCACGGCCGCGAGCGCGCTCGGGGCTTCGCTGGTGCAGGTCGACTTCAGCCGCCCCATCGACGGCACGACGGCTAGCGCCGCCGCGTTCACCATCGATAACGGTCTCACCGTCGTCGACGCCGGCCTCACGGGCGCGCAGCGTGTTGTGCTGCAGACCACGACCCAGAGCGGCGGCACCGCGTACATCGTGACCGTGCTGTCGGCGCTCACCGACATTCGCGGTACCGCCGTCGGCACGCCGAATACCGCAAGCTTCACCGGCTTCGTTCAGACGGCGGGTCTGCTGATCAACGAGATCAACCCGAACATCACCGGTGCGCACGACCTCATCGAGCTGCTCGTCACGGCCCCCGGCACGGTTTCCGGCATGAAGGTCTTCGAGCGCACCACCACGCTGGCGACGTTGCCGGCCGTGAACGTCGCGGCGGGCGACATCATCGTCATCCACCTGACGCCGACCGGCACGACGGGCATCGCTCCGGCTTCTGAAACGACGTCGAAGAACCAGTACCCGACGGCCACCTACGGCGCCAACTACGACGGCGCGTGGGACTTCCTCGGCAACTCGACCGGCGCGACGTTCTCGCACCGCGTGGTGCGCGTGGAAACGGCTGCAGGCCTCATCGTCGACGCCGTGCCGTTCGTGGTGAGCAACACCGGTTCGCCTCCGGGCGCGTTCCCCGGTGAGCTGCAGGCGATTCAGGATGCGGGTCTCTGGTTCCCCGCGACGTGTGACGGCGGGCTGTGCGACTACGCGTCAGCGCCGACGGCGGTGCAGATTTCTGTCGACTACCTCGGCTCCGGCACCTCGGCGACGAGCAACTCGATTTCGCGCCGGTCGGGTTTCAACACCCACCAGAAGTCTGACTGGGCCGATGCTGGCGTTTCGAGCTTCGGCGTCGCGAACCCGTAAGCGTCACTGAGAAGCCAAGTTCAGCGGCCGGTGGTCCGAAAGGGCCATCGGCCGTTTTCTTTTCGGCTGTTTCTTGAAGCATCACGGCATTGCTGCCAAAAGACGCCTCACCTGGGCCCACACAAGGAGTGCAAACGTGAAACTCAACTGGAAGCTCCTCGCAATTCTCTCGCTCGCCGGAGCGGCGTATTCGCTGACCGGCTGCGCACCGGAGTGTCTCGATCAATTCGACTGCGCCGAGCAGTCCAAGAAGGACGGCGACAAGCGCTACACCTGCGTCAACAATAAGTGCCAGGTGATGGTCATCCCCGAGACGGGCGGTGGCGATGGCGAGACGGGTGGCGGTGACGGCACGACCGGCGGCGGTGACGGCGCGACCGGCGGCGGTGATGGCACGACTGGCGGCGGTGATGGCACGACTGGCGGCGGTGACGGCACGACCGGTGGTGGCAGCGGTGAAGACGCGGGGACTGACGCGGGCATCACCGGCGGCGGTACGGCGACCGGTGGCGGCACGGCGACCGGCGGTGGCACGGCGACCTGCGGCGGCACGGCGACTGGTGGCGGCACCGGCGTCGACGCTGGTGAGACCGACGCGGGCATGACCACTGACGCGGGTACGACGACTGACGCAGGCACGACCACTGACGCGGGCATGACGGTTGACGCGGGCACGCCCGCGACCTGCTCGGTCTGCACGGATCCCGGCTGTGGCACCAACGCGAACGTTTCGACGTGCGCCGGTGATGAGCCGCTCTGCACCACGCAGGCGACGCAGGGCACGCTCGGTGCGTTCTTGACCTCTCGTGCGTGCTCGACGGTGGCTGCCGCGACGACGGCGGTGGGCAACAACGTGGCGGCGTGCTCCGACTTCGAGACCGCTCCCCTCGGCACCATCTGCACCTACGCGTGCGACGGTGTGAACTTCCCCGACTGCAACCACCCGCCCCAGGCCGTGCCCGACGCGGGCCTGTGGGACGGTGGAAACTGACCGCGTAAAAACTTTCGCAGGTTGAAACGACGGGCGGGTGGAGGATATCCACCCGCCCGTTGTCTTTTCTGTTCGCCACCGAATGTCATGCCGGTGTCACCGCGTCATCAGCTCGCGGTGGAGTCTCGGCCCATTGCTTGTTGAGGAGGGCACCATGATGACGCCGGAGCTCATCGAAGATCGCGACCTCGCACTTCAACTCCACCAGTTGCTCAGCGACATCGACCCGGTGCGCTGGCGCGGCGAGATGGCGGCGAAGCTCAAGGCCGGGCTCACTGAACTGCAGCCGAAGCTGCAGCGGCGTCACGCGACGCTGGCGGGCGAGATTCAGAGCGAGCTCCCTGCGTCAGACAGCAAGAGCCAGTGGCTCGCGTTCAAGAAGCGTATCCAACCGAAGTACACCGAGCTGGCGAAGGGCCTGCAGCGCGAATCGATTCACGTGCCATCGCTGCGGCCGACGAACTGGAGCCGCAGCATTCTCCACGTGTCATCGGGCGTGTTCGGCGTGTTCTGTCTCGAGGTGGCGCCGCACTGGCTGGTGCTCGCGGTGGCGGGCGCGTGGGCGGTCTTCTGTTGGACCTGTGAGATTGCGCGCCGGCGTTCTCCGCGCATCAACGCGCTGTTGATGAAGGCGTTCGCGCCGGTGGCGCACGAGCACGAGACGTACAAGGTGAACTCCGCGACCTGGTACGCGACGGCGCTGATTCTGCTGGCCGCGACGAATCAGATGCTGTGGGGCATCGCCGGGCTCGCGGTGCTGGCAATCGGAGACCCGGTCGCCGGGTTCATCGGCCGCCGCTGGGGCCGCACGCGGCTGCTGCATGGGCGCACGCTCGAGGGCACGTTCGCGTTCTTCGTGAGCGCCACGGTGGTGACGGCGACGTTGTTCATGGTGTTGCACGCGGTCACGCCGGGTACGGCGTTCGCGCTCGCGGCGGCTGCGGGTGCCTGCGGCGCCATCGCGGAGCTGATCAGCCTGCGTGTCGACGACAACTTCTCCATCCCGCTCTCCGCGGCGGCGGGTGTCGCGTTGATGCAGTTGCTCGTCGGCTGATTCCCCCTCTTCCTTTCAGCAGAGAGAGTCTCGCGAAGCGGGGGGCGCACACGAAGCGCTCCGGCGCTTCGATCAGATCACCTGCGAACGGGCTTCTCGCACGGTTGAGAGGCATGGTTGAACGAGCGAGGCTTTCGAGGAGACGAACCTGCCCGGCGGCTTCGCGACAGCGCGTCGAAAGCAGTGACACGCAAGGTCGCGATGCACTGATCAATGAGCGGGGGGGCAGGGGTTCGAGCAGACAACTCGCCCATCGGCTTTGCGGCAGCGCGTCGAAAGCAGTGACACGCAAGGTCGCGACGTACTGATCAACGAGCGGAGGCGCAGGGTTCGAGCAGACAACTCGCCCATCGGCTTTGCGGCAGCGCGTCGAAAGCAGTGACACGCAAGGTCGCGACGTACTGATCAAAGAGGAGGCGTAGGTTTCGAGCAGACAACTCGCCCATCGGCTTTGCGGCTGCGCGTTGAAAGCAGTGACACGAAAGGTCGCGACGTACTGATCAACGAGCGGAGGCGCAGGGTTCGAAGAGACGAACCTGCCCATCGACTTCGCGGCAGCGCGTTGAGAGGAGTGAGACACAAAGTCGCGATGCACTGAATCAACGAGCGGAGGCGCAGGGTCTCGAGAAGACCCGCTCATCGGGTTCGCGGCAGCGCGTTGAAAGGAGTGACACGCAAGGTCGCTATGCAGCGGCGAGGCTTGAGGGTCGACGACCCGCGTAGCGACTTCTCAGCGCAGCGAGACGGGCGGCTCAGCCGACGAAAGCTCCGCGTGCGGAGAAGGTGTTCACCCGCAGCCTCGCACGATGAATAGAGCGACCCTGGATTCGCTGCCGCGGCGACTCTTGATGCCGTGATGCGCTGTCAGTTCACGGAGGGCAGGAAAGCCCGCACACCGCCGCGGCGAAGGTGACGCACGTCGTGTCCCACGCGGAGGTGCAGCACTCCGCGCTGAAGTTGCAGACGATGAGTGTGCACGTCGAGCAATTGGCATCGAGCGGCTGGCTGCTGACGTCGCATTCGCCGCACTCACCGTTGCCTCCATCGATGAACGGGAAACCGGTGCCACCGCCCGCCGCGCCGATACCGCCCCCCGTCACGCCGATGCCGCCGCCGGTCGACCCGCTGCCGCCACCGGACAGCCCGAGACAGCTCCCGGCCGCGCACGCGCCGTTGCCGCAGTTCATGCACGACGCACCATTCGTACCGCACGCCAGCGTCGCGTTGCCGGTGAGGCAGTTGCCGTTGACGTCGCAGCAGCCGGCGCACGTCTGGCTGTTGCAGGTGACGCCACTGCCGCCGCCGGTGGTGCCGCTGCCGCCACCGGAACCCCCGTGACACGAGCCCGCGACGCACGCTCCGGCACCACAATCGGCGCACGCCGCACCGCTCGCTCCGCACGCCAGGGTCGCGTTGCCGGTCAGACAATTGCCGCTCGCATTGCAGCAGCCGTTGCACGTCTGGCTGCAGGTGGAGCCGCTCCCTCCGCCGGTCGAACCGACGCCACCGCCGCTGACCGAAGCGCCTCCGCCGGTCACACCGATGCCGCCACCGGTGACCGGCGAACCGCCACCCGTGGCGCCGATGCCTCCGCCGGCCGTGCCCACGCCGCCGCCGCTCGCGCCAACACCGCCACCCGTCGTGCCCGGGCCTGCGCCCGAGCCGCCGGAGCACACGCCGATGACGCACGACTGCGTCGTACCGCAGATGGAGCACGCCGAACCGTTGCGGCCGCACGCGAGAATCGAGTTCGACTGGCACTCGCCGTTGCCGTCACAGCAGCCGTTGGCGCACGTGTCTGCGTTGCACACCGCCGCGACCGGCCCGCAGCTCGTCGCGGGCGCAGCCATGAGAAAGCCAACGACGAAAGCGAGAACGAGTGACCGGGAGGCGTTCATGAGGGTGGTGCGGGCGCGTATGTGAACGGCAGGCGCGACTCAAGCCCCCGCGAGCTTTCAGTGTGGCTCAGCCGGGGCGTGCTGCTCCCGGGCGTGCGACTCGCGAACGTGCAGCCGCCCATCGAGCGGCAGCACGTCGAGGTGCAGGTTCAACGAACCATCACGATTCACTTCGGCCCAGCCCGCGCGCACCCAGACACTGCCGCCGCGTGACGGGCGAATTGAAAAGACAGCGAGAGGTTTTCCAGGGTTCAGCATGACGCTCCTCGTGCAAAGGGCCGCGGAAGCGCAGCCCTGAGTAAGAAGAGCGAGAAAACCGTGCCAGTCGCCGAGAGCGCGGTTCATGCCCTCGGACCGGCCTCGAAAGTCGCGCGAGGAAGCTCCAGCGAAGTTAGTTGCAGTGCCAGTTCTGCGTGGAGTTGATGTCCGTGTTGCCGGTGCAGCCCGCCGTGGAGCAGGAGCCGGGGTCGTTGCACCACTTGCACGCGCTGAGCGCGGAGCTGGTGCACGCAGGGTCTGGCAAGCCACAGCCGCAGTCGCAGTCGGAGTCGGTCTGGTAGCTGGGGTCGCACGTCCACGTGCCGGTGCCGCCGCCCGTCGTCCCCACGCCGCCGCCGCTGCCGACTCCGCCGCCAGAACCGACGCCACCGCCGGTGGTGCCGACGCCGCCACCGGTGCCGGAGCCGGAGCCGCCGCCCGCAGGCGGGTTCGCGAGCTGCGCGGTGAGCGTGTAGCCGCCCGGGTTCGATTCAGAGCCATCGCTGTACGTCTTCACGACGAGGCCCCACGTGCCGGTCGGCAACGCCGCCGAGATGCTGTTGGTCGACTCGGTGGGCGAGTTGCACTCGGTGCTGCTGGTCGAGCGCGTGGTGCACTGGCCGAGCGAAACGATGGCGAGGCCACCGAAGACGTCGGAGTTGAACGTCACCGACGCCGCGAAGTTGGTGGTGCTGCCCGTGGTGGTGAACGAATAGACGACGTCTTCACCACCGGAGAGTGACGGCGCGCACGCGAAGACGATGTCGCTGCCCTTGTCGACCGTGGTGTCGCTCGTGGTGGCTGTGCCACCCGAGAAGACGAGGGGCGTGGCGATGGCGCAGTTGGCGGTGCCGCCGCCGAAGCCGCCGCCTGTCGTGGAGCCGCCGCCGGTGCCGACGCCGCCGCCGATCGCGGTACCGCCGCCGATGGCCGAGCCGCCGCCGATGGCCGAACCTCCGCCCGTCGCGGTGCCACCGCCGACCGAACCATTGCCACCGCCCGTGGTGCCGACGCCACCGCCGATGGCGCCGTTACCGCCTCCGGGGCCCGCTCCGGAGCCGCCGGTGCAGATGCCGATGATGCACTGCTGCGTCGCACCGCAGACCTGACATGTCTGGCCCGCCTGGCCACACTGGAAGATCGAGTTCGCCGTCTGGCACTTGCCCGCGGCATCGCAGCAACCGTGCGCGCACGAGTCGGCGTCGCAGGCGGCGGTCGTCGGGCCACAGCCCGTCACGGGAGCAGCGACGAAGAAGCCCACGACGAAGGCGAGGGCGAGAGACTTGGAGGCGTTCATGAGGGGCTCAACAGCTGGTGGTGACCCGATCCGGTCCATCGGGAGGCGACGCGGCCCCCTACGATGGATCGACTGTTCTTCTCAAGCCCCCGGGCTGATCAACGTCGCTCAGTAGTACTCGGCGGTGAGCGTCGCCGAGTACGCGCTGTAACCGTACACCGTGATGTAGTGACGACCCGCCGTCGGTGAAGAGATGCTGATCGAGTCAGAACCGGTGTTGGTGCTGTAGTGGTCGTAGCCGGTGCCGGTGAGATCCGGCACGGCGTTGTAGCGCTCGTAGAGGTCCGGATCGCCAGAACTGGTGGTCAGCGTGATGTCGAGGCCGAGCGAGCCCGACGGCACGTCGATGTAATAGACCGTCTGCGTCTGCAGGCCGCCGCTGATGCTGCTGGTGTTCCCGTTCGTGAGCGCGGTGCCGGTGCCGGAGCCGCCGCCCGTCGTGCCGGTGCCGCCGCCGGTGGTGCCGGAGCCGCCGCCCGTCGTACCGGAG
>JBEHYH010000288.1:0-8390 GCA_048498275.1 Myxococcota bacterium
CTGAGCCTGTCCCCGTGCGGCAGTGGACGGTATTCTCCGAGTAACCACATGGACGAGAGCAAGATTGCCGAGGCGAGAGAGAAGCTGCTGCAGGTCGCGCAGGAGCTGAGCTCGGCTGCGGATGCCGCGCGCGGTGCGGTGGCCGCTGAACGCGAGCACGCGTGGCCTCAGGTGCAACTGTTGTTCACGCGCTTCTCGGCGGCGGAGCAACTCCTCAAGGACGTGCGTCGCGCCGTCGACGCGGCGTACGGTGAGAAGTGAGTGGTTCGCGCTCGGCGCGCTGAGTCTGTTGTCGTGCGCGACCGCGGCCCCGACGCACCGGGCGTTTTCAGAGGCGCCTGACGAGCTGTTCACCGCGGCGTGGCTCGCGCTCGAGAACGAGGGCGCGCACGTCACGAAGCACAACCGCGTCGAAGGGCAGCTCGCGTGGGCGAACGGTGAAGTCACCATCGCGTCGCAGGGCGCGGCCGAAGTGCTGACGCTCACTCCGGCTGACGAGCGCCTGCTCGACGCGGTCGAACGGCGCGTGCGCTCGACGCTGAGGGCCTGGCAGACGACGCCGGAGTGGACCTTCGATGCCGGGCGAAACCTGCTCTACATCAACGGCTTCTCCGTCGAGTTGCCTCGCGAATGGGCGGCGCTGAGCTTCGACACCGCGCGACGGCGCGTCACCGTGCAGGAAACGCGCGGCCGCAGCGATGGCAACCTGACGCTGGTGGCGGAAGTCGAACGAAGAGATCCACACCCCTCGGTCGCGCACCCGCTCCAGCACGCGGTGGAAACGCTGCTGAACGTCACGGAGCTCGGGTTCGAAGACGACGCCGGCGCGGTGCGCGATGAGCTCGGGTTGCACGGGCAGGTCGAGGTCGCGCTCAAGTCGGGAAACACCTCCGTTTCGTGGCAGGCGTATCAACGGCCGGTCGGCGATTTTCAGGTGACGCTGGTGATGGCGTGCCCCGAAGAACGCGCGGCGGAATGTGAAGCGCTGTGGAAGCGCGTGCAGCAGAGCGCGCTGACTCCGGCGCGGTAGGCTGCGCGCGTGAGCTTCTTCTCGAAGTTGTTCGGCACGAAACCGAAGCAGCCCTCTCGGCCGGCGTTCGGGCTCGTCGTGCCCACGCCTCAACGACCCACGGAGGCAGAGCTGCTCCCCGGTGTGCTTTCGGTGCGCGCCCACGCGCACTCGATGCCGAAAACCGACGGCCGCTTCGTGACGCTGATGTCTCGCGGGCTGATCAGCGCAGGCCAGCGAGAAATTCTCTTCACGCTCAAGACCGACGAAGGCGACGCGCTCGCGGCCCAGCTCGAAGACTTGTCACTCTTCCTCGCGCAGGTGCATCAGTGGGCCAGCGCGGGGAAAATCGTCCATTCCTTCGGCTTCACTCAGTTCGGCCCACGCGGGCTTCTGGGTCAGCGCCACAACGGCATCATCTACCTCGACGCCGAACCGATTCCGGGCATCGAACTCCCGGAACGCGCGCTCGCGGCGGTGGTGCTCAACCCTTCTGAGATTGCATTGGTCACCGGAGGTCTCCCGTTTCGCGTGCTGAACCGGCGTGGAGAAGACGCGCGATTCTTCCCTTCCCCGCTCTGGACTGATCTCCACGCGGCTCCGCCAATGGAGGGTGACGATCACAGCGTGCTCACCAAAGTCGCATGCGGGAATTGTCCGGGCATCTCCGTGCTCGCCGAGGCATCGCGCGTGCGCATGACGATTGATGCTGATGGTCGCGCGGGGCTGCGACGAGCGCTCGGGCAGATTGATCAGACCCGGCCCATCGCGTTCGTGACCGAACCTGCGGCGAGTGCGAACGCCCGATTCGTGTGGCGGCCGGGCCAGCGGCAACCCGCGGCCATCACTCCGCCGGGCTCAGACGGTTCGCGAATCACAGGCGTATTCCTGCTCGTGTCCGGCGGAGTCGAGCGTGACGAGATTCGCCTCCTCGAAGACGGCCACGCACTCATGCTCACCGCGCGGTCACTCGACGCCTTCTGGAACGCCATGAAGCGGGAGCAGCCGTTCTCGCTGCTCGCCGCCGATGACATGTCGTTCGAGCTGGAGTGGGCGCTGATCAACTAATCAACGCGGGTCAACCACGCGGCCGAGGAACAACACCGCGCCCGTCGCGTGGTCGCGAATCAAGAACAGGAACGGGCGGTCGACATGGAGCGGCCGCGTCTGCGGAACCGACGTGGTGCCGAACTCCACCGCCGTCGCGCCCGCCGCTTCAGTGCCCTCTTCGGTCACCTTGATCACCGCCTCATGCGTCACCCCGGTGATCTGCAGCGAACGGTCGCCCGTCATCGCCGAGAAATCAGCCGCGTCAGAGAACGCCACTCCGAGTCCGAGCTCCGAGAGCGGCTCCGCCAGCGCGGAGCGCGTGTTGAACGCGAACTTCGGGAGCGAGAACTCGAGCTGCTGCGACGTCAACGCCGCGAGGTAGTCGTCGAGCACCTCCGGCGTCAGCGCGTTCTCGACCGCCGGCAACTGACCGGCCGGCGGCACCACCACGAGCATCGACAACTCGTTGCCCTGGTACGGGAGCTCGACGATCTCGACGCCATTGAGCGTCGCGGCGCGCGCGTTGAGCACGCTGTCGTGCATGGTGTCGGTCTGCACCGTCGAGCCGTCGCCCAGCGTGAATGCACCCGGTGCCGTCGCCTGCTTGTCGAACGACGAAGCCCAGCTCGCGTTGAAATACACGGCGTTCACCAGCACCACGCGTGTCGCCGAATTGATGGAGCCCGGCGCCAGCAACTGCGGAATCAGCGACTCGGTGTGGAAGCTCACCCAATCGTTGATGGCGGTGCGCGAAGGTTCAGCCTGCGTCTTGAAGTCGAGCAGCCGAACACCGGCGCCGTACTGCTGCGCGAGCAAATCGAGGTAGCCCTGCTCGAGATGAAAACCGTTCTGCGCGAACGTCTGGTTCACGATGCTGACGCGAAACGGGCGGCCGTTGGTGCCTGACTGCCCCTGCCCGCGCGACTGCAGCGCGGCGTCGAGCGTGTTCATCGCGAGGTGGAAATCATTCTGCGGCAGCGAAACGTGCAGCGTGTCGCGGAAGGCGTCCAGCGTGGTCGTCGCGGCGCCCGCTGACGCAGCAGAGAGCGCGGTGGTAATCGACGTCGGCGAGGTGATCAGGTTGCCGGCCTCCGCCGCGCCCAGCTTGCGGTGGAGGTCGAACGAGAACGCATTCAACCCGCGCACGGTGTCGTCGACGTTCTGCTGCGGCGCGGGCGAGGTGATGCGTTGGAGCTCGCTGCGAACTTCTTCACCAGCTTGCGGCTCCTTCGAATCAACGGGAGGCACGCACGCGGCGAGAACAATCAACAGAGCACTCAGAAGGCGTCGCTTGATCATGCGGGCTCCTTCAGCAAACGCGAGGCCAGCTCCAAGTGCGCAGAACGAATGCGTTGGAGCGCGCGTGTCGCCTCGAAAAACTGATGAACTTCACGCCAGCGAGATGAGGTTCTCGAGCAGCTTCGTCACTTCAGCCATCTGCGCGGTGTCGTGCGTCTTCACCGCGATGCGGCCCTGCGCGAGCAACGCGCGCACCTGACCGACGACGGCGTCGGCTTCCGGCGAGGGGTTCTCTTCGGCGCTCTTCTCGAGAATGCGAACGAGGCGCTCCGCCTTGTCCAACACGCGCGGGAAGGCCGAGGCCGATTGTTCCTTCTGCTTCGCGGCCTGTGACGCGGCGTAGTCGGCCTGCTCGCGCTGGAGCTTGTCGACCTCCTGCGGCTGCAGCGTCGTGCGGGCGTCGATGCGAATCGCTTCACCGAGGCCGGTCGTGGTGTCGACCGCGCGAACCGACAACGTGCCTTCGTTCGACAGCTCGAACGTCACTTCAATCGGCACGTCGGCGCGGCGCTCGACGGTCAAATCACCGAGCACCAGCTCGCCCAGCTTGGTGCATTCGTCGGCCCACTCGCTCTCGCCCTGAAAAATCGGCAGGCGCGCCGCGGTCTGGCCCGCGCGGTTCGGGAGGAACACCTCTTTCGCGGCCGACGGCACCGGCGTGTTGCGAGGTATCAGCTTGCGGACGGTGCCACCCAGCACGCCGACCGACAGCGAGCGCGTCGCGACGTCGATGAGCGTGGTCGAACCTGAGCGCGTCGAGAGCTCGGCGGCATGCACCGCGGCTCCGAGCGCGACGGCTTCATCGGGGTTCAAACCCGCGACGGCCGGGCGGCCGAAGAACTGCTGCACCAGTTTGCGCACCAGCGGCACGCGCGTCATGCCGCCGACCAGCATCACCGCTTCGATGTCTTCGGGCTTCAGCTTCGCTTCCGCGAGCGTGCGGCTCACGACGGCGATGCAGCGCTCCGACAACGGGGCGGCCAGCGTCTCGAAGAACTCCCGCGTGAGCGCGGTGTCGAGCTGACAGAACCGGCCCTCGTTGCCCTCCGAATGATCTCCCAGCTCCGTCGCCGAGAGGAACGCTTCAGGCTGCTCGGTCAACGTGCGCTTGGCGCGCTCAGCCGCGTACCGGAGCCGCTGCATCGACACGCGGTCCTTCAGCACCGCTTCACGGTAGAGGTCGGGCACCTGCGCGGTGAGCCACTGCACGATGCAGTTGTCGAAGTCGTCGCCGCCGAGCGCGGTGTCGCCGCCGGTCGCGCGCACTTCGAACACGCCGTTCTCCATCTCCAGAATCGAAACGTCGAACGTGCCGCCGCCGAGGTCGAACACCAGCACGCGCCCGCGCACCGAATTCACCAGGCCGTACGCGATGGCCGCGGCCGTCGGTTCGTTGACGATGCGCATCACCTCGAGGCCGGCGATGCGCGCGGCTTCACGCGTCGCCTGACGCTGACCATCATCGAAGTTCGCGGGCACGGTGATGACGCAGCGGCGCACCGGCTGGCCGAAGTGGGCCTCCGCGTCCAACTTGAGTTCGCCGAGCAACATCGCCGAGACCTGCGTCAACGGCATCACGCGGCCCGCGACCTTGATGCGCACCTCACCCGACGGGCCCTGCGTCAGCGGGTACGGCACCACGGTGCGGGCGGACGCCGCGAGCTCGTTGCTCCAGCGTTTACCGATGAAGCGCTTGGTGGCCGGCGCGACGCGGTCAGGCGCTTCGTCACCCAGAATCTGCGCGCGTTCACCGACGACGCGGTCACCCAGCGCCGTGAAGCCGACGACCGATGGAGTCAGCCGCGAGCCCTGACGGCTCGGGATGATGACCGGCGTGCCTCCTTCGACCGTGGCGACCGCCGAGTACGTCGTGCCCAGGTCAATACCGATGACGGGTTCCATCTTCAGTGGCGGGTATACAACGCCCGGCTCGCATTCCGTCCGCTCATCTTCGGGGTGCGCCCACTCATCGAGAGAGGGGTCTTCAGGTGCGCGCGGGTACGCCCCACGGCCCAGCGTCACGAAGGCTGCACCAATCAGTCACCGGAGCTGGTGTTGAGAGGCCACCACGCGACACGCGCGACGCGCCACCGATTCACCGCGCGCCGCCGTCGAAGACTTGAGCGGGTTGCACGAACCTCGCAGAGTCTCGCGCCATGCGACGACTCGCGCTGCTGTTGGCGTTGTGCGCTGTTCCCGGTTGCACATGCACACCTGAAAACACGAACGATGGTGGCGCGGGCGGCGGCTTATTCGCGGGGGGCGGCGGAGGCGGATCAGCCTCGGGTGGTGGCGTGGCGACCGGAGGCGGATCAACCACCGGCGGCGGCACGGAGGGCAGCACCGGCGGCGGAGAACCTTTCGTCGACGACGGCGGCATCGGCCTCGACGCGCGCCCCGCGAATGCCACCTGCATCGCGCCCGCGCCTCCGCTCACCGGCAGCGGCGTGGTGCTCACCAAGGTCTACGAAGGCCTCAATCAACCGGTCGGTCTCTTCCAGGCGCCGAACGACGCGACGCGCGTCTTCGTGCAGGAACGGCAGGGCTACATCCGCACGTTCCCCAAGACGAGCTCGGCGGTCATCAGCCCCTTCCTCGACATTCACACCAGGGTGAATACGCAGGGCGAAGGCGGTTTTCTGGGCATGGCGTTCCACCCGCAGTGGCCGACGAAGGCGGAGGTGTTCGTCAGCTACACCGAGAGCAGCAACCCGCTCCGCAGCGTCATCGCGCGCTACCGCAGCACCGACAACGGCGTGACGCTCGACGCCAGCACCGAAGAACGTCTGCTGGTGCTCGAGCAGCCGTACGACAACCACAACGGCGGCCACATCGAGTTCGGCCCCGACGGCTACCTGTACATCGGCTTCGGTGACGGCGGCTCCGGCGGCGACCCGCAGAATCACGCGCAGCGGCTCAACACCATTCTCGGCAAGTTCATCCGCATCGACGTCGATGTGCCGGCCGCGCAGCGCTACGCGATCCCCTCCGACAACCCGTACGCGAACGGGCTCGTCTGCAACCGCGACGACGCGGGCACCACCGACCACCCCGACGCGAGCGTGCAGTGCGCTGAAATCTACGCGCTCGGTGTGCGCAACCCGTGGCGTTGGAGCTTCGACCAGGTCTCCGGTCAGCTCTGGGTGGGCGACGTCGGTCAGGGTGATTGGGAAGAGGTCGACGTCATTCAGCGCGGCGGCAACTATGGCTGGAAGGTGCGCGAAGGCCTGCACTGCTACGGCGGAGGCACGTGCTCAACGGCCGGCTACATCGACCCGCTCATTGATTATTCGCACACCGAGGGCAACTCCATCACCGGCGGCTATGTCTACCGGGGGTCGATCGCCTCGCTGCAGGGCAAGTACATCTTCGGAGACTACGGGAGCGGCAGCATCTGGGTGCTCGAGTCAGATGGCGCCGGCGGCTACACCAAGCGTTTCCTCGCGCATCGCAACACCATCGCCAGCTTCGGCGTGGTCGACGGAGAGCTGTTCGCGATCGACCTCGTCGATGGTTCCGCGCATCGGCTCGACCCTGACGGCGCGCAGCCGGTCGACAACTTCCCGAAGACGCTGAGCGCGACGGGCTGCTTCGACTCGAGCAACGTGACCGGGCCTTCGCTGATTCCGTACAGCATCAACGCGCCCTTCTGGAGCGATGGCGCCATCAAGGACCGGTACTTCGCGATCCCCGACGGTGAGACCATCGGCGTGAACCCCGACGGCGGCGACTTCGACTTCCCCAACGGCACGGTGCTGGTGAAGCACTTCACGCTCGGCGGCACGCGCATCGAGACGCGCTTGTTCATGCGGCACTCCGACGGCAACTGGGCGGGCTATTCGTACGAATGGAACGACGCGGGCACCGACGCGACGCTGCTCGCGGGCTCCCGGTCGAAGCAGGTGAACGGGCAGACCTGGTACTACCCGAGCCGCGAACAGTGTCTGCAGTGTCACTCCGTGCAGGCCGGGCGTTCACTGGGGCCCGAGCTCGCGCAGTTCAATCGCCCGCAGACCTACCCATCGACGGGCCGCACGGCTGATCAACTGCGCACGCTGGAGACGCTCGGCTACTTCACCGACCCGCTCCCCGCTGTTGAGGATCGCCCGAAGCTGCCCGCGCCGTTCGGTTCGGATCCGCTCGAATCGCGCGCGCGTTCGTGGCTGCACAGCAACTGCGCTCCGTGTCACCAGCAAGGCTATGGGCAGGGCCCGGCCGACTGGCGTTACTGGCTCTCGTTCGAAGACACCGCGTCATGTAACGCGGCGCCGCAGAACGGCGGGCTCGGCATCGACGGCGGCGCGTTGATCAAACCCGGTCACCCCGAGCAGAGCATCGTGAGCGTTCGCATTCATGCGCTCGATTCACGGCGCATGCCTCCGCTGGGGAGTCTCAAGGTCGATGATCAAGGCGCGGCGCTCATCGACGCGTGGATCTCGTCGATCACCACCTGCCCCTGATCAATCCCACTCGACGAGATACGAGGCCGCGAAGGGCGTGCTGGAGACGATGGTACAGCGCGGGTTCACCCCGCCCAGCAGCTTCACGAGCTCCTTGAAGCTGCCGACGCTGAAGGAGGGCACCCGCCCGGCGCTCGCGGTGTTGACCGCGAGCATCGTCGACGACTCCGCGCCAAAGGTGACGGGGTTGGAGTTGTGCGCGCCGGAGCGGCCGATGAGGTGCTTGAGCGCCCGCGCGGTGCCGATGATGCCGGCGATCGAGAGCACCGCTTTGACGATCGGGTTCGACGTGCTGCCCAGCACCGTGCGGCGCCCGAGCTCTTCGTGACGTTGTTCGGGCGTGAGCGAGGGAAAGAGCGGCGCGGTGAGCTCGAGCGCGTCTTCCCACAGCGAGTACGGGTACCCCGGGAGCGGCTTCGCTGGATCGATGCCGAATTCCTTGAGCTGCCGCCGGAACTCGGGCGTCTCGACGTCTTTGAGCCCCTCACAAAAGAGCCCGGTGACCGCGATCGAATAGATCAGAGGTTCTTCAGCCATGCGGCTAGGTACCGCGTGCGCTTGGCGATGGTCGA
>JBEHYH010000289.1:0-8390 GCA_048498275.1 Myxococcota bacterium
CGTGTGGGTGCTGACCTGCGCGGGGACGTGCGAGCCGCGCAACGTCATCGCGCAGAGCGCCGACACCGACGCCGAGAAGACGCGCGCGGTGCTGACGCAGTTCAACAACGACTCCCGCAAGGCGCAGCTCCAGTTGGACACGGGTGAATTGCTGGTCGCGCATCAGGTGCCGGTGCAGGGCGCGACGGGGTACGTGCTGGTCGCGTTGGACCGCAGCCGCATCGACGAAGCGCGCGGCTCGCTGCGCCGCACGCTGTTGCTGGTCGCGATCGCCGCCATCTTCGTCATCGTCACCGTCTTCATCATCTTCTCGCGGCTACTGTTGATCAGCCCGCTGTCCACGATGCGCCGCATGGCGATGCGTCTGGCGGAAGCCGACCTCTCGGGCCGCGTCGAAGGCGCGCCCACGCGCGAGTTGGATGAGCTCGCTGATTCGCTCAACAACATCGGGCAGGGGCTGCGCGACACGCTGGGCCGCGTGCGCGGCGTCGCCGAGAGCGTGGCGCAGGTCATCGACCAGATCTCTCGCACCGCCTCGACCACCACCAGCGGCTCCTCGACCGTGCTCACGCGCGTCGAAGAGACGTCGAGCGCGATGGTCGAGATGCTCAGCAGCCTGAAGGGCATCGCCGAGAACGTCGAGGTGCTGTGGCAGTCGGCCGAGGAGTCGAGCTCCTCCATCATGGAGATGTCGACCACCAACGACGAGGTCGCCGCGAACGTGACGAAGATGGCCGCGTCGGTCGAAGAGACGACCAGCGCCATCGAGCAGACGACGTATTCCATCAAGGAGGTCGCGCGGAACGTCGAAGACCTCCTCAAGAGCACCGAGGCCACGTCGTCGTCGATTCGCGAGATGGACATCGCCATCGGCCAGGTCGAGACCAACGCGTACGAGACCGCGCGCCTGTCGGAGCAGGTGACCCGCGACGCCGAGACCGGCATGGAGTCGATTCAGAAGACCATCGTCGGCATCGACCGAATCCGCGATTCGTCGCAGACCGCCGCCGACGTCATCGAGCAGCTCGCGCGCCGCATCGGGGAGATCGGCAACATCGTCGACGTCATCGACGACGTCGCCGAACAGACGAACCTGCTCGCGCTCAACGCCGCCATCATCGCCGCGCAGGCGGGTGAACACGGCAAGGGCTTCGCGGTCGTCGCCGATGAAATCAAGGACCTCTCGGAGCGCACCGCCGCGTCGACGAAGGAGATCGCCGACCTCATCCGCGCGGTGCAGGCCGAGTCGCGCAACGCGGCGTCAGCGATGACCACCGGCGTGCGCAGCGTCGAAGAAGGCGTGCTGCTCGGCCGCGAAGCCGAGACCGCGCTCAAGAAGATTCAGGAATCCGCGAAGAACTCCACGCAGATGGTGAAGGCCATCGCGCGCGCGACCGTCGAACAGGCGCGCGGCAGCAAGGACGTGACCACCGCCGTCGAGCGCGTGCGTGAGACCATCGAGCAGATCAACAAGGCCACCAATGAACAGGCGCGCGGCGGCGAGCAGGTGATGAAGGCCGCGGAGCAGATGAAGATGCTCACCGCTCACGTGAAGCGCTCCGTCGACGAGCAGAGCCACGGTGGAAAGCAGATCTCGCGCAGCATCGAGAACATCAACGAGATGGTCGGCCACCTGAACCGTGCGCAGAAAGAACAGACGCGCGGCTCCGAACAGGTGCTCAAGGCCATCGAGACCATCCGCTCCGTCGCCGACACGCAGAATCGCTCGGTGAAGCAGCTCGAAGAGGCCATCGAGACGCTGCGCAATCAGGCCGACGTGTTGCGCGGTGAAGTGCGTCGCTTCCGCGTCTGACATGAGGACCGTCTGGCTCGCAGTCGCGTTGGTCGCGGTTTCATCGTGCAAGAAGAGCGAGACGCCTGCGCCGGTGAAGCCGGTGGTCGTCACCCCGCCGAAGAAACCGTTGGTGACGTTCGAGCTCGCGAAGCCGACGATCATCGATGAAGCGGCCCCGGTGAAGTTCTCGGCACCGCCTCCTGCGAGTGAAGAAGCGGTCGAAGACGCGCTGACCGACGAACTGTTCCGCCTGCGGCTCGAGAAGAGCGCCGCGGTGCGCGCGCAGGCGTTGGTGGCGCTCGAGAAATCGGTGCGTGAGGGCGCGGTGCCCGCGAAGGTCGAACGGTATTACGCGGGAGTGTTCGGCTACCGGCCGAACCCCGAGGTCTGCGTGTGGCTCGCGAAGTCCGTACCCGGTGCGAGCAAAGCGGTGCGAGCGACGCTGCTTCACGGGTTGTCGGGTTGCCACCGACCGACCGACGCGGCGCTGTTCGAGACCGGCGCGTCTGACGACACGTACCTCGACTGGTGTTTCGCGCTCGAGAACGACGAGCGCATTCCGTTCAGCCCGCGACCCGGCGCTTTCGTGCGACGAATGATGGCGTCGAGTTCGTCGAACGGCCTTCGTGGCATCGGCTTCTGCTTTGCGAAGATGAACGGGCCCGTGTTGAAGGAAGTGACCGCGTTGCTTGCGGGGCCGGGCGACGACAAGCGCAAAGCGACGGTGACGTTGGGGTTGCTCCGCAGCGCAGACCCGGCGCTCGTCACCCTCGGACGCAAGGCGTGCGACGTGCTCAAGGACGACCCGATGTGCGCACAGTTTCGCCCGACCGAAGAGAACGCGCTTCGCGGCGTCGCTGTTCTGCGTACTGAGCCCGGCGCCGACGCCGGCGTGAGTGAAGTCGTCGAGTATTTCGGTGCCGCGTCGGACGAAGTGCGCAAACGCTTCGGGCCGACGGTCGCGACGAAGACGCTCGAGACCTGTGCGCGCCGCGGCGACGAGCGCGCCGCTGAGTGTCTTCGCACGTTGGCGAGCAGCGATCGCGCCTCCGCGTTGCGATTGGTCGGGTTGTACGGCGATCGCTTGAAGAAGAATGGTGACGGCGTCGGCGTGTTGACGCGCACGTTGCTCGCGTTCCCCGACGGAGGGGTGCAGGCGCGGCTCGTCGCCGACGGCTTGTTGCCCGTGAACGCGAATGCGCTCGAACAGCGCGACGTCACCGTCGAGCGCATGCTCGAAGAGAGCGGTCGCGTGCTCCCGTTCGACGTCGAGACCGGCATGTTTCCCAATCAGCATCACGTACTGCTCACGAAGTTGGCGCAGCTGACGCCGGCGTTGAGCGACGTGGTGTTCGATGAAATCGCTCCGCTTGAAGAGCAGATGGACGACGGCCCCTATGAGCTGCGCGCATGGGTCGGCGGCAAACGGTACAGCGTGACGGCGCAGAACAATGGCGATTGGTACGACGTGACCGCGACGCTCGGTCTGCTCAATGCACTGCTGCTCACGAAGCAGAGCGACGAGCGCTTCGTCGTGCTGCCGTCAGACGGTCAGATCGCGTCGGCGATGGTGGCTCCGTTGCCGGCGCTCGAGGCGCTGGTGAAAGACGGCTTGCTCGAAATCGGCGCGAGCGAAGAAGCGATGAACGGCGGGAAAGAATTCGAAGAGAAGGTCTTCCGTCAGCTCAACGGCGAAGAGTGAAGTCGGTCGCTACGGCGACAAGCGCTTCAGCACCCATTCATTGCCGGCGAGCGCGAAGACCTTGCCGGGGAGCGCGTCGACCGCGCGTTGCCAGCGTTCGAGCGGCGCTCTCCAATCTTCTCCGCGCGCCTTCGCGATGCAGGCGGTGAGCAGCTCGCAGTACCACTCGGCGGACGCGGTCTCTTTCACCTGCGCGAGGCACGCCTGCGCGTAGACCACGTCGCCATCGAACGCTGCGAGGCAGCCGAGCTGATTCATGGTGTCGGTGCGCAGCCACGCGGGCGAGTCTTCGCCGAGCCGGCTCGCCATGAGCTTGAGCCGCTCGCGGCCGCGCGTGAGGTCACCGGCATCGAGACACGCGAGGCTCCAGCCGAGCTCGAGGCCTTCGACTTCACCGCTCGAGGGCAACAACGCTTCCACCGACTTCAGGTCCAACGCGGCTGACAGGCGCGCCCCGTGAAGCACCGCCTGCAGCGCCGCGGCGTTCGTCCAATGCGCGAGCACCCGGCGCGGCAGCAACATCTGTTCGAGGTCGGTGCCGCTCGCGGGCGGCGCGGGCAACAACGCTCCCGGAATCAACGCAGTGAACAACGTGAACCCGCCCATCACCACGAAGACGCCCAACGGAGACGCGAACGATTCGGCCCGCCCACGCCACACGAGCCAGAGCGCCAACGTCACCACCGCTGTCATCAGCGGGCCCGCCGCTGCCACCCATCGCAGACGCGTCGAGAGCTTCTCCGCGCCGCGCGGCAACGCATTCACACCGCCGCTCAAATCGAGCCCGAGCCCCACGCGCATTCGCGGCCCGGTGAAGTCGAGAATCAGCGGGCCGAACCGCAACCCCCGCAGCTCGAAGTTCGCGAGCCGTGACGCCACGAAGTGCGCGAGCTCATGCATCGTCAGGTGAAACAGCCACGCGCCCAGGGCGAGCCCGGTGATGAGCAGCGTCGAGCGCAACACCAACTCCGCGCCGCGATCGCGGGCGAGCAGCACCAACCGCGCCGCGACCGCCGCGAAGATGACGATGCTCACGAGCCGCCGCTTCACCCGGCCATTCGTCGCACAACTTTCCTGTCACCGCGCGGGTGTTTCTCGTATTGCCGCCGCATGCCCGACGGCGCACCGAGCGAGACGTTGACCCGCCAGCAGTGGGGCATCGTGCTTCTCATCGCCGCGGTGCAGTTCATCAACATCCTCGACTTCGTGATGGTGATGCCGCTCGGGCCTGACTTCGCCGACGCGCTGGGCATCGACGAATCGCAGCTCGGCTACGTCGGAGGCGCGTACACCGCGGCCGCGTGCATCTCCGGGCTGGTCGGTGGGCTCTTCCTCGACCGGTTCGATCGCCGCAAGGCGCTCGCGTGCGCGATGGGCGGGCTGGTCATCGGCACGGCGGTCGGCGGCTTTTCGTACGACCTGCCGTCACTGTTGTTCGCGCGCGTGCTCGCCGGCGCGTTCGGCGGCCCCGCGACCTCACTCGCGTTCTCCATCATCGCCGACACCATTCCCTCCCAGCATCGCGGGCGCGCGATGGGCACGGTGATGGGCGCGTTCTCGGTGGCCTCCGTGCTCGGGGTGCCGGTCGGCCTGTGGTTCGCGGAGAAGTTCAACTGGCGCGCGCCGTTCCTCGGGGTCTCCGCGCTCGGGCTCATCGTCTGCGGAGGCGCCATCTTCATGCTGCCGCCGCTCACCGCGCACCTCGCGCGGGCGCAGAGAAAAGTGGGCGCCGGCGAGCTCTTCGGCCGCCCGCTCGTGCAGCTCTCCTACGTGATGACCGCGGTGGTGATGGTCGCGGGGTTCGTCGTCATCCCCAACATCGCGGCGTACCTGCAGCTCAACCTCGGCTTCCCGCGGAGCTCGCTCAAGTACGCGTATCTGGTCGGCGGCGTCGGTAGCTTCATCGCCACGCAGTTCGGCGGGCGCGCGGTCGACCGGTTCGGCAGCTTCCGCGTGGGCTTGTCGGGCGCGGCGCTGCTCCTCTGCATCGTGTACGGAATTTTCTACCTGCCGCACCCCGGCGGCGTCGCGGAGTGGGTGGTGCTCGTGACCTTCGTGTTCTTCATGATGGCCAACGGCCTGCGCAACGTGGCCTACAACACGCTCACCACCAAGGTGCCGCCGCCGGAGCTGCGCGCGCGGTTCCAGTCGCTCCAGTCGGGCGTGCAGCACGGCGCGTCGGCCTTCGCGGCCATTCTCTCTTCGCAGTTGTTGACCACCGTGAAAGATGGCGAGGGCCACAAGCACCTCGAAGGCATGCCCGCGGTGGCGATGGTGAGCATGGGCCTGACGTTGCTGGTGCCGGTGTTGATTCGCACCGTCGAAGCGGGTGTCACGCGTTCTCGGCAAAACCTCACGGGTTGAATGCCGGGGAACCGGTTGCCTTCGACTCGACGTTGATCAGGTGCGCACCCGTGCGCTAACAGCCTCCCGCCCCGTATGAAGACCCGCCTCCTTTCATTCCTCGTCGTCCTCACGCTCACCGCTCGCAGCGCCTTCGCGCAGGAAGAAGTCGAGGTCGCCGCGCCGAAGTCGACGCTCGATTCTTCCGGCTCCACCAAGCGCCGCGCCATCACCGCGCAAGACCGCGACCAGGCGTTGAGGGCCGAAGAAGAGCGCAAGAAGCGCGAAGAAGAAGAGAAGAAGCGCGCCGAAGCCGAGAAGCGCGCCGCCGAAGCCGAAGCGCGTGCGAAGGCCGCTGAGGAAGCCGCCGCCAAGCGCGCCGCTGAAGCCGAAGCCAAGGCCAAGGCCGACGAAGAGGCGCGCAAGGCCGCTGAGGCAAAGGCCGCCGAAGAAAAGAAGAAGGCACAGGAAGCCGAAGCCAAGCGCCTCGTCGAAGACGAGAAGCGCCGGAAGGAAGACGAGAAGCGCCTCGCCGAAGAGAAGAAGAAGGCCGACGCTGAAGAGAAGAAGCGCCTCGCGGCTGAAGAGAAGCAGCGCAAGGCTGACGAAGCGAAGGCCGCCGCCGAGAAGAAGAAGGAAGAAGATCTCGAGCGTGCGCGTCGCGCGTCGGAAGACAAGCAGGCCGCGCTGGAGAAGGCGCGCGCGGAACTCGAAGCGAAGAAGCTGGAACTCGAGGCCAGGAAGCTCGCCGCCGAAGAAGAGCGCAAGCGCAAGGCCGAGGAGGCTGCTGCCGCCGCCGCGGAGCGCAAGGCGAAGGCCGACGAAGCCGCCGCCGCGCGTGAAGAAGAGAAGCGCAAGGCCGCCGAAGAGCGCCAGGCGAAGCTCGACGCCGCCAAGGCCGAAGCCGAGGCGAAGAAGCAGGCCGCCGAAGAGGAGCGCCAGCGCAAGGCCGACGACGCGAAGTTCATCGCCGAGCAGCGCAAGAAGGAAGCCGAGGAGGCCGCCGCCGCCAGGAAGGCCGCCGACGAGGATAAGAAGCGCGCCGCCGAAGAGGAGCGTCAGCGCAAGGCCGACGACGCGAAGTTCGTGGCCGAGCAGCGCAAGCGTCAGGCTGAAGAGGCGGCCGCCGCGAAGAAGCAGGCCGATGAAGACAAGCGCCGCGCCGCTGAAGACGAGAAGCGCCGCAAGGACGACGAGCGTCGCGCGGCCGACGACGCCAAGCGCCAGGAGCAGGAGAACAAGCGCCGCGTCGTCGCGGGTGGCTCCTCGTCGACGACCACCACGACCACGACGACCGCCGCGGCGCCTGCGCCTGCGCCGGCTCCCGCGAGCAGCCGCATGCCGGCCAACAGCGCGGCCGAAGCCCAGCAAGACCCGCGCTTCGTGCCGGCGAACCTCTCTGACGACGCGCGCGTGAAGGTCACGTCGCTGGCCGACAAGTTCCCGTACTACGGCATCGCCAACAACGGCTGCAGCCCGGGCAAGAACTTCGCGAACGCGGAGCTGCTCTCGCCCTTCGACGGCATGCCCGCCGGCACCACGCTCGTGCTGCGCCTCGAAGACCTCACGCTGGGCCCCGCGCGGCCCGGGGCGAATCTCGCCTTCTCGGGTCTGCGTCGCGCCGGCAAGGCGCCTGATGGCACCTTTGTCTACTGCGGTCGCGGCACTGCCTTTCCGGTTCGTCGCTAAGCCACGCGTTTGAGCTACAAGCGGTAGCGCGTGTTCAACATCGGTTCCGGTGAAATTGCGTTCATCGCCGTCTTCGCGCTGCTGGTGCTGGGGCCGAAGCGGTTGCCGGAGCTTGCGCGCGGCATCGGCAAGTTCGTGCGCGAGTTCCGCCGGCAGACCGACGAAGTGCGCGGCGTCGTCGAGCGCGAGTTCTACAAGATGGACCAGGAGGTCTCGATTCAGGAGCCTCCGTTGACCGTGCGCGCCGCGCCTGAAGCCGTGCACAGCGGTGAAGTGCCGGAGCTGCCCGCGCCGGTGGCCGCCGCTGAACCCGTCGCGACGCCGGCTGCGCCTGAAGCGCCGGTCGCGGTGACGCCGGTCGACCCCTCCAAGCCGTCCGCCTGAAATGGCCAATCAAGCGCAGGTCCCCGACGAATTCCGCATGAGCTTGATGGAGCACCTCTCGGAGCTCCGCACGCGCCTGATGCGCGTGACCATCGCGGTGTTGATCCTCGGGTTCTTCTCGCTGATTTTCGCGCGCGAGATCTATGGCCTCCTGATGCGGCCGGTGCTGCTCGCGCTGCCGCCCGACGCGAGCTCGCTGGTCTACACGTCGGCCATCGAAGAAATAAACGTGCTGATGAAGATCGGCCTCTACGCGGGCATCTTCGCGAGCACACCGGTGCTGCTGTGGCAGATCTGGGGCTTCGTCTCGCCCGGGCTCTACGAGAACGAACGCAAGCTCGCGGCGCCGTTCATCGTCTTCGGCACGCTCGCCTTCGTCGCCGGCGCGGTCTTCTGCTACCTCGTGCTGCTGCCGCAGATGTTCACGTTCCTCCTGCAGAAGGAGGAGACGGCGGCCATCACCCACCGGCTCGAGGT
>JBEHYH010000290.1:0-8290 GCA_048498275.1 Myxococcota bacterium
AACAGCATCCTCGGGCCCGACAATTCGTTTCACCTCGATGAGGTCAACGGCGAAGCGCGCTTCACTCACTGCATCACGCGGCAACCCGATGCGCTCGGCCGGCACATCAACGAATACGTGAGCGCGATTCTCACGCGCACGCAGGGTGAAATCAGCGGGCTCAAACCATCGCGCGCGTGGTTCGTGAATTCGCGGCCCGAGCAGCTCGACCTGCGACGCATGCAGAACGCGTTCTCGACGACCGACATCACCTTCGACGCGCCCAACAACGGCTTCGCCTTCCCCGCCAGCGCGCTGGAGTTGCCGGTCACCGGCGGCGACCCCGCGCTGTATTCGTATCTCGAAGAACACGCAGTCGCGGCGCTCGCCTCGCGCCCGCAGAGCGACGACCTCATCGACAAACTCCGCCACGCGTTGCGTGAAGCGTTGAAGCAGGGCGAACCGAACGTCGAGCGGCTGGCGAAGCGTCTGAGTCTGAGCGGCCGCACGCTCCAGCGCCGGCTCACGAGTCTGAAGACTTCATTTCAAGAAGTGCTCGACCACGTGCGCTTCGATCTCGCTCGGCAGTATCTGAAAGACGCGCGGCTCGAGCTCACGCAGATCGCGTACCTCCTCGGCTACTCGGAGCTGCGCGCGTTCGATCGCGCCTTCCGCCGCTGGGCCAAGAAATCGCCCGGCGACTGGCGTGCGAATCAACCGTGATGGAACAACTCATTCGTGAACTGCAGTTGGCGCCGCACCCTGAAGGCGGCTTCTTTCGTGAGACGTATCGAAGCGCTGCGTCGACGGCGATTTTCTATCTGCTCCCGCGCGGTCAGGTGTCGCGGCTGCATCGCATTCACGCTGATGAAGTGTGGCACTTCTATCGAGGTGACCCGCTCGAGGTGATTGAGCTGCAAGCGAACGGCGCGCCGAAAATCACGCGCGTGTCTTCAGATGCTCCGCAACACGTGGTGCCGGCGGGCACGTGGTTCGGTTCTCGACCCACGGGTGCGTGGAGTCTCGTTGGCTGCACCGTCGCTCCCGCGTTCGAGTTCTCGAAGTTCGAGCTGGGAAAACGCGAGGCGCTGCTCGCTGAGTTTCCAGAAGCGCGTGAAATCATCGAGGCCCTCACGTGAAGATCGCGATTCAGTTCGCGATGGCCGGCGAAGCAGCTCCGTTTCTCGCGAGCGGCGGCTTCACTGAAGTGGCGCCCGACGCGACGTACGGTTTCCGTTTCTACGAGCGGCCAGGAGTCGTCGTCGGCGTCTCAGGAACGCACCCGCGTTTCAACGTCGACGCGATCGGTACAGTGCCAGCGACGCTGCTCACCCACGAACTGATCACCCGATTCAAACCGTCGCGCCTCATCAATGCGGGAACTGCCGGCGGCTTCGAAGCGAAAGGCGGCGCCATCGGTGATGTGTATCTGGGTGCTGATGTCGCCGTGTTCCACGACCGCAGAATTCCGCTCGGAGCTTTCGAGGCGATGGGCCGCGGGCATTTTCCCATCGAAAGCAACGCGGCGCTGGCCAGGAAGTTGGGGTGCAAAATCGGCATCGTCTCCACCGGCGACTCGCTCGACTGTACGCCTGAAGACGCGAAGCGCATGGCGGAGCTCGATGCGTCGGTGAAGGACATGGAAGCCGCCGGCATCGCGTGGGTCTGCGAACGGCATTGGATGCCGCTGGTGTTGCTCAAGGTCATCACTGATCTCGTCGACCATCACACCTCGACCGCCGAGCAATTCACGCAGAACTATTCCCTCGCGGTGACGCGCCTCGAAAGCGCGCTCCGTGTAGTCGTCGAGCACTACGCTGCACTCCCATGACCGAAGAGATTCTGAAGCGCGCGATCCGCACGATTCCTGATCATCCCAAACCGGGAATTCTGTTTCGCGACATCACGACGCTGCTGGGCGACGCACAGGCGTTCAAGCTCGCGGTCGAAGGCCTCGCGACTCCGTGGATGCTCAAGAAGCCGTCGAAGGTCGCGGGCCTCGAAGCGCGCGGTTTCATTCTCGGAGGCGCGGTCGCTGCGCTGCTCGGCGTCGGGTTCGTACCGATTCGCAAGAAGGGCAAGCTCCCGCATCACGTGCATCGCGCGAAGTACGAGCTCGAATACGGCACCGACGAACTCGAGATGCACGTCGACGCGGTGAAGGAAGATGAACGCGTGCTCATCATCGACGACCTCATCGCCACCGGCGGCACGGCGAACGCGGCCATCGAGCTGCTCCGCCGCGCGAACGCAGAAGTGGTCGGAGCGTCATTCGTCATCGCCCTCCCCGACCTCGGCAGCGCGAAGAAGTTGGACGTACCCGTGCACACCCTCGTCGCATTTTCCGGCCACTGATTTTCTGCACGCGAACTCCCGAAGCAGGGTCAGGCAGACACCATGAGCGAACCCATCGAATACGAGCGCGGAAACACGCTGCTGCAGAACCTGATTCGGGGCGACGCGGCGATCGGTCTGATTGCCGATGTCCCGGCGACGGAGAAGCAGATTCTCACCTCGCTCTGGGAAGCTGCGGCGAAAGGTCATGCGCCCGCGTTTCGTCGCCTCGCCGAGTGCGCGCTCGCGACGTTCCAGACCCTGGGTGCGTTCGAAGGCATCTACGACGAAGACGCGGCGACGCGCCCGTGGTCTGCCGAAGCGAAGGCCATCGAAGCCGATGACGAACAGATTCAGACCGGCCTGCGCGCGCTGTTGTCGGCGTATCGGCTCGGAGACCACTCCGCGTTGATTCCGTTCGCGAAGCTCACCCGGCAGACGCCGGAACATCAGCAGCTCGCCGCGAAGTTGCTCCGCGAAAAACAGAACCCGAGCAGCGACGAGCTGTACGTGCTGGGCAACGTGTTGCTGTGGCTCGACGAGAAAGAAGAGAGCGCGAAGGTGCAACTGCGCGCGGCGGAGATGGGAAACCTCGACGCGAAGTTCGAGCTCTCGCTCTATTTCGGCCAGGGCCTCGGCGTTGACGTCGATGCAGACAAGGCGCAGCAGTGGCTCGATGCCGCGGCTGAAGCCGGCCACTTTCGTGCGCTGTACAACGTGGGTTCCGCGTTTGCGTCGGGGCAGAGGGGAGAGCCCGACCTCGCGAAAGCCGCGAAGTACTACCAACGTGCTGCAGACGCGGGTCACGCTCGCGCTGCATGCACGCTGGGCGTGATGATCCTCACCGAGGAGATGCCGGGCTCGAAGGAAGACGCTTCGAACTGGCTCAATCGCGCTGACGAGCTCGGGTACCCGACGTGGGAAATGTTGGACGCAGCCGGCGTCGATGATCCGCGCGAAGAGGCGTGAGTTTCAGTCGACGACGATGCCGTAGACCTCGGTGAGGTCCATGTTCGAGACGACGCCCGTCGCGAGGGCGTCGGCGACCTTCTGCTTCGCCAGAACCAGCAGCTCGTTCACATCGGCGAAGCGCGTCACGAACACCGCGTGCTGCTGCATCCAGTCGTAGTCGTACCAGTACTCCACGAGCGCGTAGCCGTTCGGCGCTGACTCAGGGAGCGCGCGCAGACCGTTGAGGTGGTCGAAGAACACGCGCCCCGAGATGACGCGCGGGCCGTCGGTGAACGACTTCGAAGACAGAACGCGCCGGCCGTTCGAATTCTCGACGACGACCACCGTGTCGAGCGCGCTGGTTGACATCTCACCCATGGCCGGAGCGTAGAACGGCTTTCAGCGCACCACCGCCACCGCGATGAAGACGCAGTAGCCGGCGAGCAGCAGCGCACCTTCGACGCGCGAGATGGAGCGCGCGGTGCGCATCGCCACCAGCCCGAGGGCGGTCAACACGCCGAGCGCGACGAGGTCGGCGGAGAGCTCCGGCAGGGGCTGCACCACCGGCGAGACCACCGCCGCGAGACCGAGACACAGCAGCACGTTGAAGATGTTGCTGCCGACCACGTTGCCGACGGCGAGATCGCTCGCGCCGCGAAAGGCCGCGATGAGGCTGGTGGCGAGCTCCGGCAGCGAGGTGCCCACCGCGACGATGGTGAGGCCGATGACGCGTTCCGAGAGGCCGAACACGCGCGCCACCCCTGACGCGCCATCGACGAAGAGGTTGCCGCCGATGACCAGCAGGCAGAGCCCTACCAGCGCGGTCAACGACAGCCGCAGCGGCCCGCGCACGGAGGGAGCGCCCGCAGCATCGGCGGCCTCCTGCATCACCTTCGCTTCACTGGCGGCGGCGCGCAGCGAGACGCGCGCGTCGCGCACCATCCACACGGTGTAGGTGAGCGCGGCGCCCAGCAGCACGGCGCCTTCGAGCCGCGAGACGACGCCGTCCCACAGCATCACCGGGAGCGCGAGCGTAGCGGCGGCGAGCACCGGCAGTTCGCGGCGGCGCAGCGAGAGCTCGACGCCAGGCGGTTTCACCAGCGCGGTGAGCCCGAGGATCAACCCGAGGTTGGCGATGTTGCTGCCGATGACGTTGCCCAGCGCGAGCGCGCCCGCGCCCGAGAGGCTGGCCTTCGCGCTGACCACCACCTCCGGCGCCGAGGTGCCGTAGGCGACGACGGTGAGCCCCACCAGCAACTGCGGCACGCCGAGCCGTCGCGCGATGCCCGACGCGCCGCCGACCAGCCACTCCGCGCCGAAGTAGAGCAGCACGCCGCCGCCCAGCAGCATCATCACCAGCGTCAGCATCGCGTCACTTCAGCGTGTCGACGTACTCACGGAGCAGCTCGATCGCCTGCTTGCCGTTCTCGACCTTGAGCTTGCTCTCCTTGATGGTGAGCGTGAGCGTCTTCGCGCCATCGACGAAACGAATCGCGGTGGCGTCCGCGTCCTTGAACTTGAAGCGCGTCGCGCCGCTCGCATCGTGACGCGTCGCCACCAGCTCGCCGCCTTCGATGGCGTACACGGTCACCGCCGCCATGTTCGAACGATTGGTGGTGTCGGTGGTGGTCTCCATCACCGCATTGCCGCCGCCGACGAGCCGGAACGCGACGAACTGCGGCGCTTCCTTGCTCCCCGTCTTCCACGAGCCTTCGAGCGTCTTCAGCTTCTCGAACGTCGCGCTGCCATCGGGGCCTGCGGACAACGACAACGCGACCAGCAACGAGAGTGCGTGCATGCCGTGAAGCCTAGGCGAGCCGCCTCCTGCGTCAGCTGATTTCTACTTCTTCGACGTCACGCGACGATTCCGTGGTGCCGGTTTCGTCTTCGCACCGAGCGAATCGAGCCACGCGTCGAATGTTTCCGCGCGCTTCTCGGCGCGACCATCGGCGAAGTGTTCGACCACGAAGCCCGCGTCGAGGTCGAGCGCGAGCCGATGCCCCGGCTTGCCGAGCGCCAGCGTCCATACACAGCAGTACTCGGTCGCCGTGCTGAACTTCTGTTTGTTGGCTGACGCGAAGTGCTTCTTCGACAGCTTCTCCGCCGCGCGCACGTGTTCGCCTTCGTCTTCGAGCTGCCCGACGAGGCCGAGCGCGAAATCAGTCGCTTCTTCGAGCGAGACGAGCCGCAACGGCGCGAGGACCTCGGGTTTCGATTCACCTCCGTGGAGCGCGAACCATGCCTCGACGTTCTCAGGCAGGTACACGCTCTCGAGCACGTAGTCGAAAACGTCCCGGTCGTACTTCGACGCCTTCCACTTCTTGAACGACTTGCCCTTGATGCGTGCCCACGCGGCGTCGACGTTCGTCTTCTCGCTCATGCGTGGAAAACCCTCGTTGCGCGTTGCGAGTGCACTCGGGTTTCATCGCACCATGAGCCAGGTGTTCTACGCACAGCAAGACGAAGCGATGAAGCGCGCGAGCGCCGAGGCCCGCAAGACCTTCAAGTACTTCTGGCGCGAGCTGACGTGGGAATACCGGCGAATCGTTCCCGCGCTCGACCTCGCGGCCATCAAGGCGGCGTTCAACGACCCCGGAGCGCCGGAGGATCACACCGAGCACATGTGGCTCAACGACGTCATGTTCGATGGAGACACCATTCACGCCACGTTGATCAATCAGCCGAACCGCGTGCGCTCGGTGAAAGCCGGCGACTCCGTGACGCTGAAGCTCGAGGAGATCGAAGACTGGCTGCTCGGTCTTGGAGGCAAGGCGTACGGAGGGTTCACCATTCACGTGATTCGTGCGGGCATGAAACCGAAAGACCGCGCGGAACACGATGAAGCGTGGGGTTTCGATTTCGGCGACGCGCCCGCGCTCCCGGTGCACAAAGGCATGCGCGTCATCGACGATGAACACCCGATGAGCGCGAACATGTCAAAGGAGCTCGCGAAGGCCATCGACCAGAACCCGAACGCGTTCCTCCGAGACGCCGACGATTCAGGGCTGACGATGCTGCACAGCCTCGCGCTCGGTGGCAGCGCCGCGTGCGTCGAAGTGCTCCTCGCGAAGGGCGCCGACGTGTCGCGCAAGACGAAGAGCGGGAAGACCGCGTTCGATCTCGCGACGCAGATGGGCTGGCCCACCGTCGCCGCGCTGATTCAGAAACGCAGTCATTCCTGATGACCGAGGCGCACGCGCATCGCCGGGTGTTGCTTCGCGAGCAGCTCGAGGCGGGTGAGGCTGTCGAGGTTGCGCGATTGATCAGCAGTGAAGGAACCGGGCTCGACTTCGTGGTCCCAACCCCAGCGCGTGTGGCAGGTGTCGCCGGTGAGCAGCACGGGACCGCTCGGCGTACGCGCGAGGTACGCGACGCTGCCCGGCGTGTGACCGGGCACCCAGATCGCCCAGAGTGAACCATCGCCGAAGACGTCGATGACACCGTCGAAGCGGCCGCTCGGGTCGGGCTTGAACGCGAGCTCTTCGAGCGGCGGTTTGCCTTCGAGCTGCCGGTCGGCGTTTCCCTGCGTGACGATGAACATCGCGTTGCGCGCTCCACCTTCGCCCGGACCCGTGTAGAGCAACGTGTCGTTCGGCAAATCGGGCACGCCCGAGATGTGATCGAGATGCGCGTGCGTGAGCAGCACGCCTTTCAAACCTTCGGGGTGTTGACGCAGCCAGTCCGCCGGAGCGACGTGCACCTCGAGTTGATCCATCTTCATCGCGGCGGTGACCGGCCACTTCACCGCGGCTTTCGACGGGTCATCGCGAAACGCGCGCTCCATGCCGGAATCAACCCACCAGGTGCCGCGCGTCGGGTGGCGGAGCACGTGGAAGTAGACGTGAATCGGCTCGAGACCGTCGACGAGACCCGCTTCACGCGCCTTCGGCGAATCGAGGTTGATGAGTCCACTCCGGTCGACCACCCAGTCCGCGGAGTTCACCGTCTCGACTTCGATCGGCCCCGGTTCATCGAGCACCTTGAGCATCGCTTCGGTCGAGCTCGGCGTGCCAAGTGATGAGACGCGCGTCGCGTGGGTGGTCGCGCGACAGCCGACGGCTCCGAAGACGCCCAGCGCCAGAATCAACGTCACCACCGCGAGCAGGATGTTTCGTTTCATGCCGCACAAACTGGGTCATGCGATGATGGATGAAAAGTGACTGAATTCGCATGAGGTCATGCAATGACGAATATCCCCTGGGAAGACCTGCAACTGTTCCTCGCCATCGCTGAGACGGGCTCGCTGAGCGCGGCGGCGAAGGTGTTGGCGCAGGGCCAGCCGACGGTGAGCCGGCGCCTGGCTGCGCTCGAGTACCGCGTGGGCACCCCGCTCTTTCTGCGTAGCGTGACCGGTGTCGCGATGACGGTCGCCGGCGAGCGATTGCTGCCGTCGGCAAAGAAGATGGCGGAGTTCGCCGGAGAAGCTGGCCGCTCGCTCGGCGCGTCAGACGGCAAAGTGCGCGGGCTGGTGCGTGTCACGGCGCCGCCGTCGGTGTGTTTCGAATTTCTCGCTCCGTTCGCGGCGATGTTGGCGACGAAGCAGCCGGGCCTGCAGCTCGAAGTGCTCTCGACGATGCACTACCTCGATCTCGCGCGCGGAGAAGCAGACCTCGCCATTCGCAGCCGGGCGCCGACGCAGAGCGAGCTCACCATCGTCACGCGCAAGAAGGTGCGCAGCGCGGTGCTGGTGAGCCCCACGCTCGCGGCGAAGCTGGGCAAGAAGCCGAAGCTGAAAGACATCCCCTGGCTCGGCTGGGCGCCGCCGCTGCAGACGATTCCTCCGCAGCCGCAGTTGGAGGCACTGATTCCCGGGTTCAAGCCGGTCTTCACGACCGACAACTTTCTGGTGCACGTCGCAGCGGCGCAGGCGGGCGTCGGTGCCATCATTCTCTACGACGCGAAGCACCGTTTCCTGCGCGAGCGCGGACTGGTGCCGCTCAACGTCGACCTCGGTCAGTGGGCCGAGCAGGAGGTGCTGCTGGTGTGCGCGAAGTAGGCGCTCGATGTGCCGCGCGTGCGCGTGGTC
>JBEHYH010000291.1:0-8277 GCA_048498275.1 Myxococcota bacterium
GTTCGCAGGGGCCGCAAGGCGCGACGGGTTCGCAGGGCCCGGCCGGCCCCGCCGGTTCAGGCATGGTGTTGAAAGACAACGCGGGCGTCACGCTCGGCAAGGTGCTCGAGGTCGGGGTCGTCGGCGCCGTTCAACCGTTCGAACCGCTGCGTGATGGCATCAACGTCATCACCTCCACCGGCCACATCGTCGCCATCTCGCTCGGTGGCCAGGTTGGTCTGCCCACCATCATCTATTGGAACAGCGGCAATCAGACCTGCGGCACCGGCGCGGCGGCGGCGAACTTCGGGAGCACGCCGGGGTTCGCTCATGGCAAGCAGGTCTACCGTTCTGCGGTGACCGGTTCGATCTTCGTGGCGGCGGCTTCGAACGTCGACAGCAACGGCCGCGGCACGACGAACACCTACGCCGGCGTGCCGAACTACGGCTTCGAGACCAACGGCGCGTGCAACCCGACCAACTCGGCCTCGACGCGCTACATGATTCCGCTGACGGCGACGACGAACACGGCGATCGGCCTCCCGGCGACGATCTCGCTGCCGATCTCGATTCAGTAAAAGTTCGACAAATCAGCGTCTCCGGGAAGAACTCGCAGTTCTTCTTCGGAGACACGTTCGCGGCGGACAACGCCGGGCCCGGGGAGCCGTACGACCAGGGCTGAGTTCTCACGGCGTCGCGGCGAAACGATCGACGGCGAGTGACTGAAGCTGCACTGCCGCGACGTCACCGATCTGATCGGCGAGCGTCACCAGTGGAACGTTCGGCGTCGCACGCAGATAACTCCAGAGCGTCTCGTGCCCGTGCTTCTTGATGAACGCTTCGATTCGTTCGGGTGCGCTCATCGGTTCCTCACATCGCGCACGTGTCGGGCGTGCCGGCGAACAGCGCGCGCCCGTTGCCGAGAATGCGCTGAAAGGTCGCTTCTTCCGTCGGACCCACCACGAGCGAATCGTTGTCGGGCTCGACGGTGCCTCCGACCACGAGGTCGTCCTGACGGCAGAAGATGTACGCGATGGTTCCCGGCTTGGAGCAGCCGCCGCTGAAGAAATAGAACTGCTTCTCCTCGGTCTTCTTGAGCGCGACCAACTGCGCGCGCATCGCCTGCACGCTGTCGTCGGCGAAGAGCTTCTTCGCGCCGTAGCCGGTGCAGTTGATGACGATGGGTTCCTCGAGCTTCGCGAGGTCGGCGCGTGATTCGAAAGCGCGCGCGGTGAAGTGCGTGCCGCTCGCGGTCAGATCGCTCGTCAGCTTCGGGAGCAGGATCATCGGGTTCATCAGCCAGGTGCTGTACTCGCGGCCTTTTCCGTTCAATTTCGCGAACGGCAGCGTCCCTTTCCTTGGTTTGGGAATGATGCCCGGCGCGACGAGGAAATCGTCCATCGCGAGTTGCGGGTGTTCGAGCGTGTAGTTCTTTCGCTCGGCGACTCCGAACTCGAGCCGCTTGCCGGAGTTTTGAATGCCGACGATTCGATTCTTCGCGGTGAGAAGCACGTCTTGAAAAGCCTTCTTCGCTTCGGGCGTTTTGTATTCGTGCCAGATGATCGACGGTTCGAATTGCCCACCGGCGATGAACGAGGTCGTGGAGCGGACATCGAGGTCCTTCGCGTAGATGCGGATCGGCAGCGTCGGGAACCGCGCGCGCAACTCGGTGGCGCTGGTGAGCCCCATGATGCCGGTGCCGATGATCGCGACGGGCGTCTTGTCTGGAGTGCGATTGAGCTTCTTGAGCAGCGTGTCGACCTCGCTCACGACCTGCGCGGCGCAGCCCCAACTGAGCGTGATGCCGGCGCCTCCATGGCCGTAGTTGTGAATGACGTACTTCGCGCCGCTCGGAGTTTCGAACGGGTCGTCGGTCTTCAGCAGGTAGCCGCCTTTGCGATGCGGGCGCACGCCGATGACGAACGGGTCTTGTTCTCGGAGTTGAGAGAAGTCGGGATCGGGAAGGGTGTCGGGGCGCAGTTTTGAATTCGCGCCTCCGAAGGCGGCGCTGGCCGCTGCGGCTGACAACAACGCGCGTCGCGAGAGCTTCATGCTTCACCTCGCAGAATCGCGGGCAGATCGTGCGGCTTGATGAGCGCGTGAATCATCACCGGGCCATCGGCCTCGCGGGCCGAGGTGAAGGCCTGCTGAAAACCCTGTAGCGATTCGACGCTGCTCGCGTGCGTGAAGCCGAGCGCCTTCGCGAGCATCGCGTAGTCCCACCGTTGCAGCGGCAGGTACGGCTTCGGCGAGCCACCATCGCGGAACATCTTCGCGTCGAGGAGCCATTGCTCGATGCCGTAGAGCCCGTTGTCCAACACGATGATGATTGAGCGCAGCTTGCGCCGAGCCATCGTGGAGAGGCTCTGCGCGGTCATCTGAAAACCGCCGTCGCCGCAGATGACGAGCGGGCGTTTGTCTTGCGCGATGGCGACTCCGACCGAGGCCGCGACCGAGAAGCCGATCGCCTGCCAGACCGCGTTGCACATGAAGCCCTTGTGGCCGGCGATGTTGAGGTCGGCTGCCGGGTACATGCTGAGGCTCGTGTCGGTGATGGTGATGAAGCGTTCGTCGAGCGCGTTGCTCACGGACTCCATGACTTCGTCGTAGGTCATGCCGCGTTCCGATGACGGTTTCGCTTCGGGCACCGCGCCGCGGCGCTCGCGGAAACTCAGCCCGAGTTTCGGGAGTGAACCGCCGAGCGGCTTCGCCTGTTTCTCGAGCGCGGTAAGCAGCGACGCCAAGGCAGCAGGCGAGGGTTTGCCGTCGATGCGCAGTGAGCCGTCATTGGCGACCAGCAGCGAACCTTTGCGTGTCGCGAGGCTTCGATATTGCCGGCCGAGCACGCAGCCGAGCGCGAACACCACGTCGGCTTCTTCCATCGTCTTCTTCACCGACGCTGCTGCGTGATCGCCTCCGTACACGCCGATGAAGCCGGGCGTGGTTTCGGGAATCACCGATTTCGCGAGCAGCGTCGTCGCGTAGGGGATTCGAAGTTTCGTCACGAGGCGAAGCGCGGCGTCTTCGAGCCCGAAGCGTTGGAGCTCGATGCCGAGCAGCAACACCGGCTTCGTCGCATTCTGAAGTCGCGTGATCACGTCGGCCGCGAGCGCATCGTCAACGGCGCCAGGCGGAGTCAGTTCAATCGGCGAGCCCGGCGCCGCGCACTTCGCGTTCCACGCGTGCTTCGCGATCTCGATGTACACGGGCCGCGATTGCGTCAGCGCGATGCGGATCGCGTTGTCGATCTGCGCGGGAGCGTTCGCGCCGCTGTCGATGCGAACGGCGTGCGCGGTGACCTCTTTGAAGATCGCGAAATCGACCGCCTCCTTGCCGAGGGAGTGGCTGAAGAAACTGCCGCTCTGTTTCTGAATCTTGAGATCGTCGGTGCTCGGGCCGCCGTTGATGATGACGACGGGTGAACGTTCGGCAAACGCGCCGGCGATCGCCGGCATCAAGCTCATTGTTCCGACGCCGTATGTGACCGAGAGCGCGCTTAGGCCTTTCATGCGCGCGTAGCCGTCGGCCGCGTAGCCCGCTTCGAGATCGCTCGCGGTGACGACGACTTCGGTGCCGGTGACTTCTGCCGCTGCGAAGAGTGGGTCGCACGTCGCTCCGGGCACGCCGAACAGCACGCTCGCGCCGTGTTGTTTCAGTCGCGCGAGCACATACGCCGCGATGGTCGATGACGCGGTCGCGCCGACGACCGGAGTCGGCACCGTGAGTGTCGCCGCGGAAGCCGTCAGCACTTCACGCCGAGACGGCTGAAACGAGTCGCGTTTTCCCATGCGCGAGAGCGTAGGCGGCGCGCACAGATTTTCAGCCCCGAGAATCGACCTCCGGGCTCCGCAGGGTGAAGAAGGTCAACTCCGGCTCCGACCCGTGGTGAAGGAAGTCTGCGCTGCGCCCGAAGCCGAGGCCCCGGTTCACGTACAGCAGGTTGCCGCGCACGTCGTACCGCCCGCGGATGTAGGGCTGCCCGAAGGCCTTCGCGAGTGCGTCAGTGATCGGGGGGATGACGATCTGCCCGCCGTGGGTGTGGCCGGCGATGGCGAACAGCCCTGCATCTTGAGGGAGCTTTCGCGCGGTGATGGGGTTGTGGGTGAGCACCATGCGCGAACCACGCACGCCATCGAGTGCTTTCGTGACGTCGTCGTGCCCGGTGCCGCCGTCGTCGATACCGATCACCGTGAAGTCGACTCCACGCAGCCGCAGCACGGTGTTCTGGTTTCGCAGCAGCGCGTAGCCCGCCTTGTCGATCGCGGCCGTGACGCCGCGTACGTCGACGAAGTGATCATGGTTCCCCAACACGGCGAGGGTCGGCGCGGCGATGCCTGCCAACTGCTCGCTCACCAGTGGGAGCGGCTTCTTCGCATACGTGACGAAGTCGCCGGTCAGCGCGACCAGATCGGGTTTCTCTTCGTTCAACGTCGCGATGGCGCCACGCACGCGTCGCTCCGGGGTCATCGCGCCGATGTGCAGATCAGAGAGCTGCGCGACCTTCAGCCCGTCGTGCGCAGGGTCGAGGCCGGGCACCACGACCTCGACTCTGGTCGTCTCGAAGCCGAAGCCATTTCGCGCGGCGTACGCGACGACCGAGGTGACACCGCCAACCAACAACGTGCGACGAGAAAGGGCCATGAGTTCTCCGGGTGGCGCATACGTTGCGTGCGCCTGGGAGGACGATCCAACCGAGGGGCAGCCAGAAGATTCCCCCTCAACGACCCCGACGGCGAGCGAGCAGGAGCGCGATCGCGGCGAACGCTCCGGCGGCCGATGAACAACCACAGTTCTTCGGCTGTTCTGCCGGCGGCGTCGCGCCGGCATCGGGAGTCATCACCGGCCCGGCGTCGGGTTGCGAAGTTCCTGCATCTGAAACGCCTGCGTCCGGTTCTTCATACGCTCCGCACGCGGGTTCGATGGCGCGACCGCCACGATGTGCCACCGCGAGCACCCACGCGCCGGCACCGAAGCCGATCATCGGCGCGTTGAACTTCCACGCTCCCGTGTTCTCGTCATACGTCTCGGGGAAGATGCCGGCGTTGCCGGTCGCTTGTTGCCGCGTGAATTGCAGCAGCGCGTCGGCGCGCAACGTTCGTCCCGCGGCGCGCATCGCGATGGCTCCGCGCATGTCGGTGATCAACCACTCCGCGGAGTCGTACGGACTGCCCCACGGCGAGAGATCGTTCGCGTTCGGGTGATCGCGCGAGTCATCGTTGCGCGCCCAACCCGGGCCGTTCGCGACCTTGAGCTCACGATCCATCGCGTCGAGGGTTGCAGTCGCGATGCGACCATCGGGAGCGAAGAGCCCCATCGCCAACGCGTCGAGCACCGCCGCGTCGGAGTAGCCGTTGCCGAGCTGCAGCTCTTCGCGGTTCGACGCGAGCGCGCCTTTTGAATCGGTGAGCTTCTCCGCGATCGCGCGACGCAGCGCCTGACCCGCGAGCCGGTACTTCATCGCGCGCGTCGAATCGTTCATGCGTTCAGCGAGCAACGCCGCATCACACAGCCCGCGCGCCGCCGTGATGTTGCTGTACGCCCACGTCCGCTCGCGGCCATTCCAATGCGTTTCCCAGATGCTCGAGTCTTTGCGGAGCAAGCCGGTCGCCGGGTCGATGATCGCCACGAGCGGATCCGCGATCAGCGTGGCGATGTCGTTCCACCGCGTGTCGACCAGTGACGTGTCGTTGGTGCGCACCTCGTGTTCATGGAGCGCCCACAGCACGAGCCCGAAACCATCGAACTCGAGGTTGGGGCCGAAGTCGTTGAAGTCGGTCTCCTCGACGCCGAAGCCCACGTAGCGCGTGAGGCTCAACACGTACGGTGGGAAACCCTGCGGTTTGAGTTCATTCCAGTCTTTGAAACGGCCGCCTTCTGCGTCGAGGAAGTAGCGGAGCCCCTCGCGCGATTCTTCGACGAGCCCGAGCTCTGACATCGCGACCACGGCATACGCGCCGTCGCGCACCCACGAATACGTCCACTCGCCGGGCGGCAGGCTCGCGAGCACCGCGCCTTTGCCTCGATGCTTCACGATGTTCGGCAGCACGCCTCCGTCGAGCGTCGCGAAGCGCGTGTAGCGAGCCTCGCCATCGTGCGTGCGCCATTCGCGGAGGAACGCTTCGTCGCTCTGCACCTGCGCCATCGCCATGGTCGCCGCGCCCTGGCGCGTGATGCTCGTCTCTTCCGCGCTCAAGCCGGAGGGCAGGGTGAGCGCGTTCTGAAAGGCCGACCAACTCGCGAGCTCGGCGTCGAGCACCTGACGCGCGGTGCGGCCGGCGACCCAGCCGTCGAGCCACGCGGTTACTTCGCTCTGCGCGAAGGGGTCCGCGTGGTGCGCGCTGACGAGCCCGGCGCATTGTTCCTGGCCTGCGCCGATGGTGCCGAGGTTGAACTGCAACGCGCTCGCCCAGTCGTTCGCGAGGCCGAGATCTCCAGAACGCGCGGTCAGCGAGTTCGTCGTGTCGCGCACCACGAAGTACGCGTTGTCGGTGTTGGGTGAACCACTGTTCCACGCGGTCGCGATGGATGCGCCGAAGCCGCGCGTACCCACGACGCCGGCGAACCCGCGCTCGAAGATGTCGCCGTTGGTGATGACGATGGTCTCGTTGGTCGCGTCCAGATCTTGCGCGACACCGGGTCGCCCGGGGCCGAGATGCAGGTTCTGGAGATGAAACACCGACACGTCATTCACCGCCGCCGCGCCGTTGTTCTTCGCGCAGAGAATCGCGACGTACGACGCGCGCGAAAACGTGCGCGGCGCGAACACCGACACCGTGATCGCGAGCCCGTACGCGTTGTGGGTGGTGGTGATGATGCCGCTGCCCGGTGCGTAGCCGTTCGTGACCAGTTGCGTGCCGTCGAGCCAGCGTTGCTGCCCGCCGACGCGCACGCCGAAGTACGCGTCGAACAGCAGGTCGCGCGTGGTGATCACCTGTTGCTGATTGCCGACCCAGACCTGATTGCCTGATGAATCGAGCTCGAACTCTTCAGTCGCGGGGAGATGTTCGCGGAAGTGCACCAGCTTGCCGGTGCGGCCATCGACCATCACCGCGGCGTGACCGTTCGACGAAGGCAGGTCGTAGAACGATCTCGCGGGGACGATCTGCGCGAGTGCGGGCAGCGAAAGCACGGTCAGCAGCAGCGAACGCATGAACCGTGACTACCACGCGGAGCACCGCGAAAACCCGTGCGGCCGCCCGGTCAGAGCCTGAGCACAAAAGCGAAGAGCGCGAACCGACGTGACGTCGAGTTCGCGCTCCTGAGGCCCTCACCCCATGAACGGGAGAGGGCGCATGCAACGGTTTCAGCCCTTGAACTGACCCTTGATGAGATCGCGGTTGAACTCCGCGATCACCCGCACGGGGATTTCCTTCGGGCAGACCGCTTCGCACTGCGAGAGGTTCGAGCAGGTGCCGAAACCTTCCGCGTCCATCTGCATGGCCATGTTCTTCGCGCGGTCGTAACGCTCCGGCTGGCCCTGCGGCAGGTGCGCGAGGTGCGAGGCCTTCGCCGACACGAAGAGCATCGCCGACGCGTTCTTGCAGGCCGCGACGCACGCGCCGCAACCGATGCACTGGGCCGCGTCCATCGCCAGATCCGCTTCCTTCTTCGGCACGGGCAGGGCGTTCGCATCAGGAGCGCCACCGGTGTTCACCGACACATACCCGCCCGCCGCGATGATGCGGTCGAACGCGCCACGGTCGACGACGAGGTCGCGCAGCACGGGGAAGGCCGCCGCGCGCCACGGCTCGACGTAGATCTCGTCGCCGTTCTTGAAGTGACGCATGTGCAACTGGCACGTGGTCACGCCGCGATGCCCACCATGGGGGATGCCGTTGATCACCATCGAGCACATGCCGCAGATGCCTTCGCGGCAGTCGTGATCGAACGCGACCGGCTCTTCGCCCTTCGCCTGGATCTGCTCGTTGAGCGTGTCCATCATCTCCAGGAAGGACATGTGCGGGTCGACGTTCTCGACGTCGTACGTCTTCATCGCGCCCGGAGCTTCCTTGTTCGGCTGGCGCCAGACGTGGATCTTCAACTTCATCGTCTCGTTGCTCATTTGTAGCTCCGCACAGAGGGCTTGAACGTTTCGTAGACCAGCGGTTCGACGTTGCGCAGCGGCTTCTGGCCTTCGCCCTGGTATTCCCACACCGCGGCGTGCATGAAGTTCGCGTCGTCGCGCTTCGCTTCGCCTTCGTCGTCCCATTCGGTGCGGTAGTGACCGCCGCACGATTCGTTGCGTTCCAGCGCGTCGAGCGCCAGCACTTCAGCGAACTCGAAGAAGTCAGCCACACG
>JBEHYH010000292.1:0-8237 GCA_048498275.1 Myxococcota bacterium
CGTCGTTCTTCAACGAACTCCAGTCGAGCGCGCGGCGCCTGCCGGTCGAGGTCGAAGACGCGCTGTGGGAGCTGCTCGCGCGCGGGCTCATCACCGCCGACGCCGTGCAGAACCTGCGCGTGTTGCAGTCGCCGAAATTGCGAAAGCGTCAGCGCGCGTTGCAGCGCGGAGGCCCTGGCCGTTGGTTCGTGTTGCAGCCGCACGACGCGCTCGAACAGCAGGCCATCGACGAGAAGTTGGCGTGGCAGTTTCTGCAGCGCTACGGCGTGGTGTTCCGCGACCTCGTGGTGCGTGAACCGCTCGCGCCCGCGTGGAGAGATTTGGTGCAGCTCTACCGCCGCTTCGAAGCGCGCGGCGAAGTGCGCGGTGGCCGGTTCGTTCACGGCTTCTCCGGCGAACAGTTCGCGTTGCCTGACGCGCTCGACACCGCGCGCGCCGTGCGCCGTGAAGAAGCGAGTGGCGAGGTGCTGCGCATCGCCGCGGTCGACCCGCTCAACCTCACCGGCATCGTGACGCCGGGCGCGCGCGTGCCGGCGATGCTCGGCAAGTACGTGGTCTACGTCGACGGCGTGCCGCGCGTCGAAGACGAGTCGCGCGCCGTGAACTGAAGCTGCTCACCCTGGGAGCAGCGCCGCGCGTTGAAGACGTAGTAGGTCTCGACGAATGGACCTGCTCCACGAGTTGCTGGCTTTCGGCGCGAAGGGCTTCATCGTCTTTCTCACGGTGACGTTGACGTTCTCGGTGACGGCGATGGTCATCGGTTGGGTCACGCGCCGCGGCCGGGGAGCGCCGACGCGCCTGAGCGTCTCTCCGCTCAACGAGCGCTACGAAGAGCTCGGCGACGCGCTGCGCTCGGAGGTGTTGGGGAAGGAGGAGTGGAAGGCGCTCACGAAGGACAGGAAGAAGCCGGAGCACGATTCGAAGCGCGCGCGGGTGTACGTGCTCGACTTCAATGGAGACATTCTCGCGTCGCAGGTGGCGCACCTCCGTGAAGAGGTGACGGCGCTGCTCGCGGTGCTGCGGCCGGAAGATGAAGTGGTGCTGCGGCTCGAGAGCCCCGGCGGCGGCGTGGCGCATTACGGGCTCGCGGCGGCGCAGCTCACGCGCCTCAAGGACAGGAAGGCGAAGCTGACGGTGTGCGTCGATCGCGTGGCGGCGAGCGGCGGGTACTTGATGGCGTGCGTGGCCGACAAGATCGTCGCCGCGCCGTTCTCGGTCATCGGGTCGATCGGCGTCATCGCCGCCGTGCCCAACGCGCATCGTCTGCTGAAGAAGTTCGACGTCGACTACGAGGAGCTCACGGCGGGCGAGTTCAAGCGCACCGTCTCGACGTTCGGCGAAATCACCGAGAAGGGCCGCGCGAAGTTCGTCGAGCAGCTCGAAGACACGCACGCCCTGTTCAAGGACTTCGTGAAGACGCAGCGCCCGGCGCTCGACGTGCCCGCGGTCGCGACCGGCGAGTACTGGCTGGGCCGCCGCGCGAAGGACCTCGGGCTGGTCGATGAGCTCGGCACCAGCGACGACTACCTGCTCGCGCGCGTCGCGCAGGCGAACCTGTTCTCGGTGCGGTTCCGCCCGGGCGCGCAGTGGCGTCAGCGCATCGGTGACTACGTGCTCGCGGCGCTCGCGCGGTGGCAGTCGCTCACGTTGCGCTGAAGCGCATTCCCCCTCGTCGCGAGCTGGAGCGCGTTGGAGACTCGACCTCACGCCCAGGTCGTGGTTCGTGAGCGAGGCGATGCAAGCGGCTTCGTCGACCTGTCGCGTTGATCCGCGACCCCGGCGCCGGTTCTGAGCTGCCGCGAGCGTTCTGTCGGTCGCGTTCGCGACGCACGCCCCAACGAAGGACGTCATGAGCCGCGTACGTTCGCTCCGTGGCTGAAGCCGGGGCGAGCAATGCTCCGCTCCTCCCCGGGAGCCTCAGAAGTCGAGCGGTAACACCCACGCGGAGCCGTTTGCCGTGCCCCAGCGTTCGCTCAGCGGCGCGCCGATGCCGAGGCCCGCGGGCGCTCCGCCTTTCGGCGCGACGAGCGACAGGTCTTGCCCGAACGATGCGCGCTCTTCGGCGTCGGGGAAGATGATCATCGCCGGCTGGTTCTTGCCTTCCTTCACCGTGCCGCCGGCGAAGACGTAGACCGCGCCGGTGCCATCGCCGTTCTCCGACGCGCCGGGCGCCGAGACCACGAGGTCCTGCTTGCCATCGCCGTCGACATCGAGGCCGCCGACCAGCGAGCGACCGAACGAGAGCGTGTACTTCAACCCGACGAGCGGCACCGGCGTGAGCTGCGCGGAGCCTTGAATCGCGAGCAACTTCTCGCCGCTCGCGGGCTTTTGCGCGTTGAGCTGCGTCACCGGGAGCAACAGCACCGCAGGCTGTGGGTCTCCTGCGACGGAGAAGAGGTCGGCCGTCACCGCGACCGCGTCGCGGCCATCTGCGAGCACGTCCTTCGCGCGCGCCATCGCGACGCCGAGGCGCACCGGAGACACGCCGACCTCCGTGTCACCGGAGATGCGCAGCCAGCGCGCGTTCATCGAATTACACGCGCTGCCGAACCCGTAGACGATGACGATGCCCTGGCGCGTGACGTTGCCGGGCGCGGTGCCCGTATAGCGGAAGGTCATCTCGTCGCAGCCATCGCCGTCGAGGTCGCCGAGCGATGCAGGCGCCGACGTCGCGTACGGCGTGTACGGGAAGCTGAAGTACGGGTCGCACGCGAGCGACGGCTTCGCGAGCTGCGGGTCTTCGGCCGGCCGCCCGGTGAAGACCTCGAAGCCGTTCGAGCGCAGCATCGCGAGGTCTTGAATCAGGTCGCCGTTGAAGTCGAAGCGGCCGACGAGCCCCGAGCCCATGCCGTTGCGCAGACATTCGGTGGTGCCTCCATCAGGTTGCGAGCAGCCGGCGATGACGCGCGGCCCCCAGACGCGGAAGCCTTCACGCATCGTTCCGTCGGCGGAGCCCAGGAAGACGAGTGACGCGCCGTAACGGTCAGACGTCGGCGCTCCGCATTCAGGGCGGGCGTTCGCGTACTCGGTGGAGTTGAGCCCGCCATCGGCGAGCCGCGCGGGATGTTGGAAGCGCCCCGCCGCGACGACGGCGTCTTCGTAGGTGTCGCCGTTGAAGTCGGTGAACGCGACATCGCGCGCCTGGTTGTTGCCGCCGTAGGCGCGCACGCCCGCATCGTTCACGTACACGGTGCCGTCGGTGCCTTCCGTGAGCTGCAGCGGAGTCGCCGGCGCCGGCAGGTCCCACATCCACGCGCGGCCTGAAGGCACGTCACCGCCGAGGTTGTCGAACCCGGGGCCATTCCAGAACGGCACGTTCACGATGGCGGTGAGGTGGCCTCCGCGTGCGCCCACTTCGATGTTGGTGCCGAACTGCTGACCACCGACCTTCGCGGGCACGGCGATGGCCTGTGTCACCCAGTTGCGCGGGTCACCCGTGGCCGGAGTGAAGACGTCGAGCCGCCCCGTGAAGTCACCCTGAGAAGTCGTCGCGCGGCACGCGAAGGTCGCGAGCTTGCCGTTCCACACCGTGAGCGCGGCGCCGATACGGTCTGAGCGATTCGCGCCGCTGCGCGTGAAGTCAGGGCGATTCACCACGGCGCCCGGCGAGAGCTTCGACATCGCGTAGAAGTCGATGCGGCCGGAGCTCGCGATGGTCACCGTGCCTCCGTCGGCGCTCAAGCCCGTGCCGTTCGCGCCGAATGCGCCGAGCGCGAGTTCAGGCTGGGAGTCGCCGTCGGCGTCGAGCACCGCGAAGCGGCCCGCGCGAATGTTCGCGGAGTTGCCGAACACGCGGCTCCACGCCTCGGTGCGTTGAATCTGGGCGGGCGTCTGCGAGCCGTCAGGGCGCTTCGTCGCGCCGGAGAGATCGAACAGGTACGCGGCGCCCGCGCGGGTGCCGCCTTGCACCCCGGCATCACCGGCGCGCAGGTCGGGTGACGTCACCGAGTCGTTGTACGCGACGAGCAACGGAGGCCGCCCACCACCCGCCGGCAGGAAGTCGACGCGCCACGGGCCGTTCTCGTTGCCGAGGTCGGAGCCGTTCGCGGGCTCGACGAAGAGGTCGGGGAGATCATCGTACGGCTTGCTGCCCTCACGCCCGAGGTGCACCTGAATCGCGAACACCTTCTGTGTGCGCATGCCGCCGTCGGGCTGGAGGGTGTTGTTGAGCGAGGTGACGAACGCGAGGTCGGTGCGCGCGTCGCCGTTCAGATCCGCCGCGACCACCGAGCGGCCGGCGTTCAACGTATTCACCTTCGCGAAGCCGGCGTCGACGTTGAGGTCGACCCCGGAGAGGCGCAGGTCACCGAGGTCGCCGATGGGCACGCCGGGCGTGATGCGGAAGATGTCGATGACCCCGCGCGCGGAACCTCCGCCGACGTCTGCGCCGGGAGAACCGACGATGAGGTCGTCGTCACCGTCGCCATCGATGTCGCGAATGGCGAGCGCCGTGCCGAAGTTCGCCGCGCCGAGGCCCGTGAGCGGGTCACGCAGCAGCTTCGGCCCGTCGACGTCGAACGTGTACAGGTACACCGCGCCGGAGTTGTTGAGCGTGATGTCGTCGCCCGGCGCCGAGAGCGCGAGGTCGGCCTTGCCGTCATCGTTCAGGTCGCCGGCCGCCATCACGGTGCCGAGCGCGGCGGTGTCGCTGGTGCCTTTGAGCACCCACGTCGGCGTGTCGGGCAGCCCGGTCGACGTGCCCTTGAAGACGAACACCGCGCCGCCCTGCGAACGGCCGAGGTCGCTCTCGGGCACGGCGAGCGCCACGTCGTCGATGCCGTCGCCGTCGAAGTCGGCGGTGAGCAGCGTGCCGAGGTCGGTGCGATGACCCTGCGGCGTGAGGTCGGTGCGCAGCGTCTCGGTGAGCACGCGCACGCGCAGTTGCGTACCCGCATCGAGAATCGTGTCGAACGCGGTCAGCACCGCGTCCTGCCCGCCCGCGCCGCCGTCGGGCGAAACGTAGACCCACGTGTCATCACGCAGTTCGACGGAGCCCGGATCGTTCGGGCGCAGCGACCACGTCACCACGCCGGTGCCATCGCTCACCGCGAGCGGCGCGAATGAGCCGGTGGGCAGCGCGAGCCGCGCGTACGCCGGGCGGAAGAACGCGTCGTCACTCACCTCGACGACCGACGCGATGGTGTCTCCGGTCGCGGTGTCTTTCGCGATGATGATGTCGGTGCCTTCGATGGCGCCCGCCGTGTAGTCGCCCTGCGCGTCGATGGCGCCGGTCGAGCCCAGCATCTGCGGCGAGAACGTGACCGTCAGCGCGCCCGAGTACTTGAACTGAAACTTCGTGCCCGGCTTCACGCGCGCGCGCGAAGGTTGCACCGCGAAGCTGGCGATGACGTCGACGCCGACGCGCGCGGAATTGTCGCAGTCGTCGGTGACGAGAATGCTGTCGCTGCCCGGCGTCATGCCCGCGACGTAGCGATTGCCCGAGATGGTGCCGACCGGCGTCACGGAGTCGACGCGATAGCGGTAACGCCCGGTACCTCCCGCCGCGATGACGTTCGCCGCGCCGTTGACGTGAATCGTGTCGGGTACGACCTGCGCGGTCAGCGTCTCGAGCCCGTCGCACGGGTTCACCGGGTCCGGCGGCTCCGGCTGCGTGGGGATCATGCCCTCGCACGCGGTCAGCACCAGTGATGCCACGAGGAGCGCGCGCTTCACGGGAGCGTGCCTCCGTTCACCCAGCGCACGATGGTCGACACGCTGGTGGGGTCCATCCCTCCGGGAGGCATCGCGCTGCTGCGAACGCGGTCAGCGATGGTCGACGAGTTCGCCTTCCACTCCGTGAAGTTCTTGAGCTCGGTCGGCGCCGGGCCGCTCACATGGCACGACGCGCACCGCGCTTCGAAGATGGGCTTCACGTCGGCTTCCCACGAGACGGCGGCGTTCGCCGCGCCGGAAAAGAGGAAGTGCAGCTCGCGCGAACGGTCCTGCCCGCCGACCGTCGCCTTCACGGTGAGCGTGTGCCAGCCGTCGTCGAGCGCCGCGTATGAAACGGGCTTGAGCACCTGCGAATCGTCGACGCCCGCGAGGCTGTAGAACGTCTCGCCTTCGGTCGGGCCTTCGCCGTCGGCTCCCGCGGTGAGGTCGACGTCGTGCGCCGGGAGGTCATCGAACTGCCAGCTCATCGCGGTGGTCTCGCCGCCGTTCACCACGCCCGCGTCATCGCGCGAAGGCGAGGGCACCGCGGCCTGCAACACGAGCTGCCCGTCGAAGATCTGCTGGCTGGCGAACATGCCGCGCAGCCGCAGCGGCACATATGGCGCGACGGCGACGGTCTCTTCACCGACCCGAACCCAGGCGGTACCCGCCGCGTCACACCCCAGCAACGTCGCCGACGCGCTCAAGCCATCGACCGTCTGCCACGCGCCCAGGTCTCCATCGAGCCGGTAGAGCGTGTTGCCCGCCTGCATCCACGCGAAGCGGCCGGCGCCCTTGAGCACGCGGGGGCTGGCGTCCAACTTGAACTGGAGCCACGAGAGCCCGGTGTACGTGAGCAGCGCGTGCGGCGTGATGACCCACAGCTCGCCGGCGGACTTCGGCGACGGCGAGAGGCCGACGACCGCGAGGTAGCCGTCTTGCGAAATCGACGCGTCGAGCTTCACTTCCTCGACCGAGAAATCATCGGTGCCCGTCTGCGTCGCGGTGAACAACTTCTTCTCGCGAATGAACCAGATGCCCGCGCCGCCTTTCGGAGTCGGCGCCGCCGCCACCGACGTCACGCCTGAAAGCGATTCGTCGCCGAGCTTGAATTCACCCAGCGTTCCCCGCGCGAGACGGAAGAGGCCGGTGTCGTGCGCGAGCCACGCGGAGCCGTCGCTGCTGACCGCCGACGCTCGCAGCCCATCAGCGGGAAGCACGGCCTGCCATTCAGGCGTCACCAGCCAACCGTCATTCACCACGAACACGCCGCGCGAGGTCGCGACGAGTGAATTGATGCCGCTGAGCGGGAACACGCCGGTCGCCGGGCCGGGCCAGATCTCGTCGGAGGGGTGCGGCTCGAGCACGCCCTTCGTGCCGTTGGGCCGCACGCGCGTCACCCGGCCCGCGAGATCGACGAACACGCCGCCGCCGCGCTCGTCAGCGAAGGAAGGCAACGCCGACAGCTCTTCAGACGTGCCCACCGTGGTCGCGGTGAACGCCGTCGTCGGCAGCGGTTGTGGAACCAGCGACTCGTCGCAACCGGTGGCCGCGGCGAGCACTCCCAGCAACAGAAGGCGATTCATGCGTACTTGGAGAGCAACCCCTTGAGCGGCGATTCACGGGTGATGGAGTAGTCGAGGTTCGCCGCGTCGAGGATCGACGCGATCACGTGCTCAGGCGTGATGACCAGACCATCAGGCTTCGGGAGCCCGGTGTTGAAGTCGACGATGCCCGCGGAGAGGCCGACGTCGCCGCTCTTGCCGAACACCGTGTTGTGACGGATGCCGCGGCCCAGCAGCATGCAACTGTTGGTGATGTGGTGGTCGCGGCCGCCCGCGGCGTTGGTGAGCGGCGTGCGCGAGAACTCCGAGAAGCAGACGATGGTGCAGTGACCCTTGTTGGGGTCCGCGTCCATCCACTTGCCCTTGCTCGGGTCATTCGGGTCGAAGTCGCTGTTCTTGAGGTCGTTCACCAGGGCGGCGAGCGCGTCCCACGCGGTCTTCTGGCTCGTCGCATTCTCGGTCTGACGATTGAAGTGCGTGTCGAGGTTGCCGGTGTTGAGCGTGAGCGAGACGCACTGACTGATGCCGCGCTTGATGGCGGTGGCCGCCGTGGCCGCGCGCGCCGCTGACGTCGTGGTGTTGGTGCCGTCGCCGAGGCCGTACGCAGCGCGCACCTGCGCGCGGTACGAATTGAGCCCGTCGTCGGTGCCCTTGTTCGCGAACTGGAAGTACTTGTCGACCTGCGCGGTGAGCACCGTCTGCTTCTGGGCGAGCGCTTCGCGGTACTGCGAGACGAGCCCGCGGCTGTCGTAGAGATCGGCTTCGCACGACACGGGCCGGCCCTGCATGTCGACGAGCTCTTTTTCAATTTCGGAATCGAACTGCGTGACGCTCTTGCCCAGCGTCAGCAGCAGGTCGTTCTGGCTCGAGACGCGCAGCGCGTTCGCGTAGCCGCCGTAACGGTCGTTGTAGCTCTCGACGTTGTACGCGATGGAGGGAACCGGGACCTTGGTGAGCCCCATCGGCACCATCTGCCCGACGATCTCGGCCGCGGCGCGTGGCTCGAGCACCGCGACCGAG
>JBEHYH010000293.1:0-8225 GCA_048498275.1 Myxococcota bacterium
TCGTGAAGTTCGGCCAGCAGCGCGTCGCGTGAGGGGGCGACGAACATGGTGGGTTGCATACCGACGCGGGCGCGGCTTCGCAGCACTCGTTTGCGTGAATCTGCAGCGCAGTGCGGCGCGAAGCGCTTGCGGACGACCAGCGCGCCCGCCGATTCGTCGTGGTTCAGTGAACGGGGCGCGGTTTGGGCTCGGCGAAGACGAGACGTGCCGGCTCTCGAGGGCCGCCCGCGCGCGCCGCGCTTCACAGGCATCGCCGTTCCGCGATGCCTTGCACCGGCGACACGTTCAGCAGCGCTTCATCAAGGTGACGCACCTTCGGCACGCGCCACGAAGCGCTGCGGGTAATCCGCGCGCTCGGTAGCGAAGACCCGGTCCCACACGCGGAGCATCAACCCGTAGTTCCCCTTCACCTGGGCGTGGTGGAGGTTGTGGAAGGTCGACGACGTCAGCCACGAGAAGGGCGGCACGCGGATGAACCACCTGGGCTGCAGCTCGTACCCGAGGTGCGCGTTGATGTTGTTGAACAGCCCCACGAGCTGCATCGCGCCGAGCAGCGGGAGCGGGATGGGAAAGAGCAGCACGACCGGCACGAGCCACGCCGTCAGCAGCAGCGCCTCCACCGGGTGAAATGAGTACGAGGTGAATGGGCTGACGTCGACCGAGCGGTGGTGCACCGAGTGCACGTGCTTGAAGAGCCATTCGCTGTGGAGCAGGCGGTGCGTCGCGTAGAACCAGACGTCGTTGAGCACCAGCAGCGCGATGAAGAGCGCCGCGAGCTCCCAGGGGGCCCAACCCTCGGTGGTCGCGGGAGGCGAGACGAAGGCGGCCAGCAGCAGGGGAAGGGTCGACGAGACCAGCATCGTCAGCAGCGTGTTCCGCACCTCGCGGAGGATCTGCGCGCCGTCGACCTTGCCCGGGTTTTGAATGCGGAGGCCGGCCCACCGCTGCGCGCCCCACTTCCAGAACACGAGGTAGGTGAAACCCACCAACGCGAAGTAGGTGACGATCGGCCCGAGCGCAGAGAGCGGGTTCACGGGCCACCTCCGTCTGCCGTCACGCGCGTGAAGTGGAGCGTCTTCTTGAAGATGAAGAAGCCCGCCTGCCCCGTCATGGCCTGCGCGGAGTCGATGGTCAGCGACACGTCGACCACCTGGCCGTCGTCGGGCTTGCGCAGCTTGCCCACGAAGGCGCGCTGCTTTTCCCGCCAGGTGAGCTTCTCGAACACGCGCTTGCCGACGTCTTCAGGGCGCGGAGCGGCGACCACCACCGCCGACCACGTGCCGTCCGCGTCGCGCGAGAACTCGTTGACCAGCCTGAGCGTCTCGTCCCTCCAGCGGCCGGCGAGCCGTGTGTCTTCACCCTGCTGCGAGAGGACGACCATCAACGAGAGACACAACACCATGTGAACCTCCGGGCGCGTATTGCAACTCCGAGTTGCACACTACGCCGGCGGTCTGATTGATTGCAACTCAGAGTTGCTTTTGTCAGAATCGAGCGATGAAACGCGCGCCCGGGAAGGTGGCCAGACAGCATCGCGGTGAACCCTTCACGCGGCGGATCTTCGACGTCACGCTCGAGGAGCTTGCGCGCGTCGGGCTGGGGCAGTTGAGCGTGCCGGAGATCGCCCGGCTGGCCGGAGCCAACAAGACGAGCGTCTACCGCCGCTGGCCGACGAAGGAGGCGCTGGTGACCGCCGCGATCGACTCGTCGATGGAGCACGCGCGCGACGTGCCCGACACCGGGTCGTTCCGAGGCGATCTGGCCTTGTTGATCAGCCGCGTCGTCGACTTCATCGAGTCGCCTCGCGGTGGTGCGCTGCTGCGCACGCTCTTCCTCGACGGGAATGACTCCGCGCTGCGGTCGAGGTCGGCGGCGGCGTGGGCCAACGCTGCGGGCGACTCCCCCGCGGTGATCATCACCCGTGCCATCGAGCGCGGCGAGCTCCAGCCGACGGCTGACGTCGAGATGATTCTGTTCACCGCCGCCGGCGCGGTGCTGCATCGGCTCTTCGTGGAGCGCGCGCGAGCAGATGAGGCGTGGGTCGAGCGGCTCGTCTCGTTGTTGCTGGGCCGGCCGACCAAGCCCACCAGAAGACGACGTTGAAGCGCGGCGAAGCCGCTGCGCACGTCGGCGCAAAGCGCTTGCGATGAACGTCTCGAACGACGACAAGCGCGCGCATGCCGATTCGCCGTGGTTCTGTGAATGTGGCGCGTTTTCGACTCGATGAAGACGTGCCGAAAGATGTGAAGCGCTGGTTGCAGAAGGGGCTCTCGAAGGCCGCCTTCGAGCCCATCAACCCCAAAGGTGAAGACGAGCGTTCAGCCGGCTTCGTGGAGCTCGAGCGCACCGACGTCACCGAGTTCTCTTCGGCCGCGCTGTTCTTCAGTGAACACGCGCTGTGGGCGTGGCGCGTCGACAAACTCAAGGTGCCGAACAACGCGCTGCGCGCATCGTTGCTCCAGTGGGCGCAGCAGTTCGAGCAGAAGAACGGCCGCGCGCCGGGCCGCGCTGAACGGGCGGAGCAGAAGGCGGGCTTGAAGCAGATGCTCCGCGCGAAGCAGGAGCCGTCGACCAAGACCTTCGAGATCAGCCTGGACCTCAAATCGAGAGATCTCTTCGTGTGGGCGACCTCGCGCACCGTCATCGACGAAGTGCAGGCGGTGCTCGAATCGGCGCTGGAGACGCGCCTCGTGCCGCGCGTGCCGGCGGCGTTCATTTCACCGGCGCTCATCGACACGCTCGCGCCGACGCCCGAGCTCTTCGTGGAGGCCCGCTGAACATGGCCAGCAAGAAAGAAGAGAAGGCGTTTCTGCGCGGCGAGGTCGGCGTCGATGGCCAGGCCACCGAGGAGACGCAGGACGAAGCGCAGCTCGAAGCGTCGAAGTCACGCGAGGCGTTGCTGCGCGGCCGCACGTGGCTGGGCCGTGAGTGTCTGACGTGGTTGTTGTGGAAGAGCGAGTCGACCGAAGCGCTGCTCCAGCTCGGCGGGCAGGACGTGACCGTGCTCTTTCACGGCAAGGCGTTGCTGCGCGCGGGTGCCGGCGACGTGACGGAGGCGTCGGTGAAGGGCGTGACGGCGCCGTATTCGAAGCTGGTGAAGCAGGCGTTGCAGCGGGGCCTGCTGATCCACTCGGCGCGGCTGCAGCTCACGCACGGCGAACAGCAGTTCGAAGCGACCATCGATGCCGAGTTCTTCGACCTCAAAGCGGTGAAACTGCCGGCGCTGCTGACGGAGAGTGAGGACGACAAGCTCACCGAGCGGCTGGAGCTCGTCACGCGCCTCTCGGCGATCACCGACGCGCTGGTCGCCGCCTTCGTGAAGGAGAGGACCGGCAAGAACTGGAACAAGACGGTTGGATCACTCAAGGAGTGGATGGACGACGTCTGATCCACTGGCACACGCGCTTGACGTGTGGGCGTTGATCGCTTATGGCGGGCGCCCATTTCTCTTTCCCACCCGGGTTTGAGAACGTTTTTATAAAGAAACCGCGAGGTTACAATGACGTACGCAGTCATCCGCACAGGCGGCAAGCAGTACCGGGTCGCCGAGGGCGATGTTCTCCGCATCGAGAAGGTCAAAGGCGATTCGGGCGCCGAAGTGAAATTCGACGAAGTGCTCATGATCGGTGGCACCGAGGCCGTGAAGGTCGGCAAGCCGACCGTTTCGGGCGCCAAGGTCACCGGCAAGATCCTGCGTCAGGCCAAGGCCCGCCGCGTTCTGCACTTCCGCAAAGAAAAAGAAGGTTGGACGCGCCTCCGTGGCCACCGTCAGCCGTTCACCGAAGTGAAGATCACTTCGATCTCCGCCTAAGAAAGAGAGAGTCAGCAGCCATGGCACACAAAAAAGGACAAGGCTCGTCACGCAACGGCCGCGATTCAAATGCGCAACGCCGCGGCACGAAGGTGTTCGGTGGTCAGACCATCACCGCCGGCACGATCATCGTTCGCCAGGTCGGCACCAAGATTCACCCCGGCACCAACGTGCGCCTGGGCCGTGACTACACGCTCTTCAGCCTCATCGACGGCGTCGTGAAGTTCGAGACGTTCTCGAAGGGCCGCAAGAAGGCGTCGGTCTACCCGGCCGAAGCGCCCAAGAGCTGAAGCAGGCGCGCAAGCGCTTCTTCTTCCGAACGCCGTGGGACTCCGTGTTCCGCGGCGTTTTGTTTTCTGTATCTCCGGTCGCCTTCTCGGCGGCCGATGACTATGCGGACACTTCGTCATCGTCTCGCCCGGTCGCAACAGCAGCGACCGGGTACCCTGCGAGGGCTCCCGTGAAATTCGTCGATCAGGTTCGCATCTCGGTGAAGGCCGGTGACGGAGGCGATGGCGCCGTCGCGTTCCGCCGTGAGAAGTACGTCGCCAAGGGCGGCCCGTCGGGCGGTGATGGCGGCAATGGCGGTTCGATCATCTTCGAGGCCGACCCGCAGATGACCACGCTGCTCGACTTCCGCTTCAAGTCGCAGCACGAGGCGCGCGGTGGTCAGCACGGGCTGGGCTCCGACATGAACGGCCGCGCGGCCGAAGACATGATCCTCAAGGCGCCGGTGGGCACGCTGATCCGCGACGAGGCGACGGGGGAGATCCTCAAGGACCTCTCGACGCCGGGCGAACGTTGGGTCGCGGCGAAGGGCGGGCGCGGCGGCTGGGGCAACATGAACTTCGCCACCTCGACGCGCCAGACGCCGCGCTTCGCGCAAGACGGCACGCTCGGTGAGCAGAAAGACCTCGTGCTCGAGCTGAAGCTGCTCGCCGACGTCGGGCTCCTCGGCTTCCCCAACGCGGGCAAGAGCACGTTCATCTCGCGGGTGTCGCGCGCGCGCCCGAAGGTGGCCGACTACCCGTTCACAACGCTGGTGCCGCACCTCGGCGTCGTCGAGTACCGCGAGCGCAAGAGCTTCGTGATGGCCGACATCCCCGGGCTCATCGAAGGCGCGAGCGAAGGCACGGGCCTGGGTCACCAGTTCTTGCGTCACGTCGAGCGTTGCCGCGTGCTGGTGCACCTCGTCGACCTGTCGGCCGGCGAAGAAGAAGGCCGCTCGCCGCTCAAGGACTTCACGATCATCAACCGCGAGCTGAAGAAGTACTCGCCGGAGCTCGCGAAGAAGCCGCAGATCGTCGTGGCCAACAAACTCGACCTCCCGTACGCGCGCGAGGCGCTGCCGAAGTTCGTGGCGGCGATGAAGAAGAAGAACATCAAGGTCTTCGAGCTCTCCGGCGTCACCGGCGAAGGCGCGCAAGCGGTGCTCGATGAGTGCGGCAAGCTGCTGTTCAACGCGGGCGTCGAGAAGAAGGTTCGACTGAAGGCGCGCGCGAAAGAGAAGGCAGCGCCGAAGACGAAGCCTGCTCCGAAATCGAAGAAGGCTCCGGCGCGCAAGGCGGCGAAGAAGAAATGAGCGGTGGCGGCCCGAAGTACGAAGTGCACGAGGGCAAGCCGGCGCCTGCGGAGCTGTTGCTGGACGGCCGCAAGGAGCGCATCGCGCAGGTCGTCTCGTTGCGTACGCGCAGCGTGACGGTGGTGTTGGACCGCCTCGAAGACACGTTCAACATGGCCGCCGTGCTCCGCACCTGCGAGGGCATGGGGCTGCAGGACATCCACATCATCCGCAACCGCGACGTGAAGTTCGCGCCCAATGGCGCGGTCACGCAGGGCTGCGACAAGTGGCTCGACCTGCACGTGTACAAGGACTTCAAGACCTGCGCGGAGACGTTGAAGGCGAAGGGCTACAAGGTGCTCGCGTCGGCGATTCAGCCGGGCGCGACCAGCCTCTACGACCTCACGTTCGATTCGAAGATCGCGATGGTGCTGGGTAACGAGCGCTTCGGCGTGAGTGAAGAAGTGTTGGAGCACTCCGACGGCACGTTCTGGATACCCATGCGCGGCTTCTCGCAGAGCATGAATATCTCGGCGGCGGCCTCGGCGTGCGTGACGCGCGCGATTTCGTGGCGCGTGGAACATTTCGGCGCGCAGGGCGATTTGAGCGACGTGGAGAAGGCGCAGCTCACCGATCAGTTCTCTTTGCTGTCCGTCAAGCAGCGCGGGCGGCTGTACCGCAACAAATGAAGGCGCCGCGCGCGCCCTCGTCAAAGGCACATCATGAACCTGCACACGCTGGCCCTCGCGTTGTCTCTGTCGGCTTCACCTGATGCGGGGCTCGCGCAGGAAACGCCACCCGTCGCGGTGAAGAAGGCGCCGCTGCCTCCCGACGTGAAGGAGCTCGTCGACCGCATGCAGGCGTTCTACGAGAAGACCACCAACTTCACGGCCGGCTTCAAGCAGGAATACACGTACAAGTTGTTCAAGCGGACGACCGTCTCGACCGGTCAGGTCTTGTTCTTGAAGCCCGCGTTGATGCGTTGGGAATACGCGACGCCGGGCCCGAAGACGTTCGTGTTGGCGAAGGACCGCGTGCTGATGCACGACCCCGCGGCGAAGTTGATTACGCGCGCGGCGCTCGACACGAGCCAGTTGTCGGCGTCGGTCACGTTCTTGTTCGGCGTCGGCAAGCTGGAGAACGAGTTCTCGATTCAGAAGAAGGCGTGCTCGAAGTGCGCGGGCACGCAGCTCGAACTGACGCCGTTGATCCCCGACCCGCGCTTCAAGAAGATCTTCTTCGAGGTCGACGACAAGACCGCGCAGGTCATCAAGAGCACCGTCATCGACCCCGACGGCAGCGAGAACGCCATCACCTTCACCGACCTGCACACCAACGTCGACGGAGTGACGGAAGACAAGTTCCACATCTCTCCGCCGCCGGGCACGCAACTGCAGGACTTCTTGAAGCCCGGTGGTTCGCCTGACGCGGGGAACTGAGGTGAGAGCGGCGCTCATCGCGGTCGCGCTCCTCACGGGCTGTCACCGCGAGACGCTCGGCACGCCCATCGACACGCTCGAAGGGTTGACGCTCGAGTTGTTGCCCGCCCCGGCGGTCCGTGTCGCGGCGAGCGCATCGGTCGACGGCCTTCCCGCGCAGTTGATGTTCGACCCGTCGCAGCCGGTGAGCTTCATCACCTCGGGCTGTGGCGCGCAGCGCGACGTCATCGCGCAGGTGAAGGTGCCCGACGCGTTCGGCCCCGACGAGTCGTATCCACTCACGCAGATCTCCGACCTCGCGGTGGGCGGGAGACGTTTCCGTTCATTCGAAGCGGCGATGGCGCAGGGCAAGACGTGCGTCGTGGTGCTCGGGCAGCGCGAGCTCGGCAACGTCGCCATCGAGGTGAACCCGGCGACGCGGGTGATGCGCTTCCGCGCTCCGCAGTCGCGCAAGCAGTGGGTCGAAGAGCTCGCGAAGCACGGAGGCGACGCGCAGGTGATGGACGTGACGCGCGAGCCGCGCACCGACTGGCCGCTGATTCCGCTGCGGGTTCGTCAGGGGCAGACATTCTTCGACGCGACGATGTTGCTCTCGTTGTCAGAATCGAAGACGCGGCTCTTCGAGAAACCGGTGCGCGACGCGGGGCTCAAGCCGGGGCTCGAATTGCTCGCGGGCTTGCCGATGCCGAAGGAGCTGCCGAAGGAATTCGCGCAGCTCAAAGGCCTCGCGTTCGATTCACTCGAGTTCGCGCGAGGCTTCGGCGTCACCGACGGCATGATGGATCTCGAGCAGGGCGCGCCTCCGCACTCGGCGCAGGGCGTACTCGGCGCCGACGTGTGGAGTCACTTCGTCACCACGTGGGACGTGAAGGAGAACGTGCTCGTGCTGTGGCGGCCGCGCGTCTTCATCTCGGGCGGGCGCGCGAAGTGTGAACGCGACGGCGTGACGAGCGCTGAGAACTGCTTCGAGCTGCACTCGGCGATTACGCACGGCCAGCTCAGCGCGACCGCGATGGTGTGGAGCCCGTTGCCCAACGGGGCCGAACTCACGCTCGACGTCGCGGGCGGCGACACCGCGTGCAGCGTCGGCTTCACGTTCGCTCCCGGAGATCGCGGCGTCAGCACGCACCACGCGTTCGCCTGGGCGAAGTTGAAGGAAGCGATGCCCGGTTGCGCGAACGCGTTTGCGACGGCGACCGGCGCGACTCCGGGAATGCTCGAAGAGAGCCCGCTCGATGAATGCCCCGGCGTCTGCGCGTGGGCGCGCGAGAGCATGACGGGGCGCCTGTCGTGTGAGTGCCAGCCCGGCGTGAAGACCGCGACCGGCGACGCGCGCAAGCAACTACTCGAACTGTACCGCCGCGCGCTCCAGCAGCAGGATTTCCTCGTAACTCAATGTTTCCAATTCACGATA
>JBEHYH010000294.1:0-8223 GCA_048498275.1 Myxococcota bacterium
GCTGGGAGGGGACAGGGGGTCCCCCTCCCCTCCAACCGCTCAGGCCGGGTTGGGAGGCGGTACCACCGTGCCGGGCTGCTTCTTCGCGCCGCCCGACGAGAGCGAGCCCACCAGGCGGTCCACCTCGCGGTAGCCGAAGAGCGCCGCGACGGCCGACTTGAGCCGGTCCCACCGCGTGGAGAACACCGTGAAGTAGCGATCGCGCAGGTCTTTCGCGGCGCGCAGCGTCTTGTCGTCGGCGCCCTCTCCGCCCAGTGACGCGAGGCCGGCGTCGGCGGCGTGATTCGCGAGCGTCAGCGCGTCCTTGCCGAAGAGGCTCTCGACCTGCGCCGAGAAGGGAGCCAGCAGCGCGGCGAGGTCCTTGACGTCACGAAGAGCGTCGGAGGGGCCCACGCCCGCCTCGATGGCCGCGACGGTCTTCGCGTTCACCTTGCCCGCGGTGGCGAGACCCTGCGCGACACCGAGCAACTGCTTCCTCCAGGCCTGCGCGGCCGGCAGCGTGACGCTCAGTGAATTGCTGGAGGTCGCGAGCTGCACGAGGCGCTGTTGCTCGGCGACGCGATCGAGCAGCGGCAGGAGCGACTCGAAGTCGCTCCAGTCGAAGCCCGGGTACTTCTTCTTGAGCTCGGCCTTGTTGTCACCGAGCAGCGCGACGGCCTTCTTCACCGGCGCACGCGCGCCGACAGGGTCGATGTTCAGCGAAGAAACCTCCTTCGGGCGGAGGTCCAACGCTGCCAGCAACAACGCATCACTCTTCTGAACTTTCTTCGCGGCCATGCACACTCCTCCTTGCAACGCAGTGAATGAAGCGCGCGGGAGAGTAGCTCACCTTCGTTGCGGCAGCGTATTCCGTGGCCTTCCGCTGATGGCCTCTTCGAGTTGGAGTGCCGCAGGCAAATCAGAAGCCCGAGCCAACTCGAGGAGCTCCGCCAGTTGCTGGCGGCTCACGAGCGGCTCTCGGCTGACGCGGGCGTGCATCACCTGAAAACACCAGCCGAGCGAGGCTGCGTAGATCTTCGTGTCCACGCGCGAGTACACCCGACCGGGCACCATCCGCTCGTAAGCTCCGCGGAGCCACTCGAGCACGTGCGTAAGCACCGCGTCGCTCGCCTGCGCAACTTCGATGAAGCGATTGAGATTGCCCGTCGAGAGCTTGCTCTGCTGTCGAAGAATCTCGGAAAGACGCCCGAGCAAGCGCGGTTCGAGTACGGCGATCGGGAGCCGCGTGGTCAGGTGCGCGACCTGATCGCGCTCCTGCGCCGGCACATCCATCTCGAACAGCAGTTGAAATGCAGCATCGACGACCTCCGAAGGCGGCGTGGTCCCGCTGCTGGTCCAGTCACGGATGGCCTTCTCACGGTACGGCGCGAACTGCTGATCGACGAGATCCGCCGCGACGCGCTTCCAATCGACAGCCGGCTGACCGCTCTGGAGCGCCTTGATCTGCTCGTAGTCGTTCCGCAGCGTGAGCCGCACAAATTCCCGGCGTTCGTCTTCCTTCCACTCCGGCGGAGGCAGCTTTCGACTGGCCATTTCATCTCGGATGCGTCGATTGCCTTCAGCTCGGAGACGCACGCGCTCGAAGTAGCGCAGCGCGTTCATCACGAAGCGATTGCGAGGCGTCGACGAGACTTCTCCGCGATTGAGTTGGTCGGGCGTCACAAGGTGGAAAAAGCCACCGGGGCTCGTCACCTCAAGCCGATCGTCGAACAGCTTCACGAAGACACTGCGGTGCTTGATGCTGTACGCGCGATGAACGATGGCGTTCACGATGGCTTCTTCCCAGGCAGCGGACGGGTACTCGGGAAGCTTCGAGAATTGGCCACCGTTCACCCTGAAATCGAAGGTTCGGATCAGCGGGCGGACAAAATCGAGCACCGCGCCAATCTGCCGAGGAAGAGGGCCACTGAATTCCTTGTCTTGAACAACCGGCCCGGCGTCATCGGTGCCATCGAAGCGAAGCACACGCACGACCGCCCCCTTGATGAAGCGTCGCGGGTCGTTCGCCAGTACCAGCGCACCCGCGTTCGTGAGATGCACGCTTCCGTCGGGGCGCCGAACAGCCAGGTGTTCATTGAGCAGATCAACCTGCGGCGGATTCGGCTGAGCCGCATCGACTTCCGCCGCCATGCGTTCCTGGAGTTGCTGAACGAGTTCTGAATCGAGACGGCTCAAGTCGAGAGGCTCAGCAGGCTCGCTCTCGAAGTCTTGCTCGCCCCGGAGATACCGAAGCTCGGCGACATGCTCTGCATCGAGCTTGCGATCGCTGGACCCAAGTCGCTGAAAAGCACTCCCGTCTCTCATGCAGATCACCCTGTCGGGGCTGAAGTAGACGCGAATGAAGAGCAGCACCTTCTCAGACGAGGGAATGGTCTTCACGACCGACTGCAATCGAGGCTGCGTGAGAAGCCGGTCGAGAACGTGATTCATCGCCGTCGACTCGGCACTCGCCCGGTCGATGCCCTTGATTTCGCCATTGCCACCGACGCCGATGACGATGAGCCCACCGGTCGTCGGACCATTCGCGAACGCCGACACCGATTCGGCGATCTCCTTTGGGTTTGCGAGTGACGTCTTCCGTTCGACGACATGCCCTTCGACAACGCTGTCGCGGCCAGTGAGCCAGCTCAAATCATCGGAATCAAACAGCTCGTCGAGATTCAACATGCTGCATGCGACGTTAACTGTGCGGTTCAGCTGACTCCATCACTGGTTCCATCGGCTCATGCGCGCGAATCAGGGCAACTGACCGTTCACGATGGCCACCGCGTCGAGGTCGAAGCCGCCGCCGGGCGGGCCGTAGAACGTGTTGTGGCCCGTGTCGGTCACGCGCACGAAGCGCACGCGCGACAAGCCCACGTCGGCGAGGTCGAACCCATCGCCTCCGGCCACCGCGGGGTCGGTCGCTGAGATGCCATTCGCGGGGTTCGCGTAGACGGGCCGCAGCCCCGCGCACCCGCCGTCGCACACGAAGTCGCGCCACTGCACGCCGTCTTCGCTCACCGCGACGTCGCCCTTCTCGAGGAACCCGTTGAACCCGTTCTCGAACACCAGCAGGTCTACCCCCGGGCCATCGATGGCGATGAAGTCGATGAACTCCAGTTCGATGAGGCCCGAGCGGCCGAGCGACACCACGTCGGTGCTGCCCGCGTTGGCGCCCGCGCCGCTCGGAGGGCCCAGCACCACGCCGGGCATCCTTTCCTGACCGAAGCCCGCGCCGTCACCCGGCTCGAAGCGCGTCACCGCATCTGCGTAGGGGTCGGGTTCACCGGCATCGACTTCGCCCGCGTCGGCGATGCCCGAATCAACCGGCTCGTTCGCGTCGGGGAGAGACGCGACCGGGCCACACGCAGAGAGCAGCGCCACGAACACGGTGACGGCGCGGAGCTTCACGGCTGCACTTTCAACAGACGCGCGCCGTTGCGGTCTTCGACGCCGACCAGCACGCCGCCGTCATGCCCCGCGACGAAGAGGAGGTTGGTGCAGGTGTCGTGCGCCTCCACCAGCGTCACCGGTGAACCGGCGTCGAGCGGCGCGAGCTCCACGCGCACCGGCTGGTAGTTCGAGTCGGAGCGCAGCAGCACCGCGTTGCCGCCCGTCGCGGCCAGCGCGGCGAGACCGTCGGAGCCGGGCACCACGAGCTCCGGCGAGGTGTCGAGCACGAACGACTGACGCGTCGACAGCGGCGTCACGTAGTTCGCGGGGGCGACCATGAACACGCGGTTGGTGAAGGTCGAGAGGTCGAAGAAGCCGAGCAACAGCACGCCATCGTCAGTCACCGCGGTGTAGCCGCTGGCCGAGTTGAGCGCCGTGGTGCCGAACGAGAAGGCTCCGGTGTCATCGAGGCCGTAGACGACCGCGCCTGATGCGGTGCCGAGCGCGACGCCATTCACGAGCCAGGTGTCGCCCACCGAGGCCGCCGTGTAGTTGCCCGGCGCGTCGATGAACTGACCGCCGCCGTCAGCGGTCTCGTAGACGAAGACCATGCCGGAGAAGTCTCCGCGCGTGTAGCCGGCGAGCAGCTGCGTGCCATGCGATGGGAGGAAGGCGCTCGCGTAGAGCGTGGCGCCCGCGGACTCGCTCGGGGAGAGGAACGACTTCGAGAAGCCGGGCACCGGCGCCGACACCGGGCCGAGATCTTGAATCACGTAGCCGAGCGTGAAGACACCGTACGCGCGGTCGCCGATGGTGCCGACCGCGTTGAAGCCGTGGGGAATCGCGCCGGAGCTCTGAACGGTCGCGCCGTTCGCCAGCGTCAACGTGCCGAGGTCGGGGTCGAGCAGGGCGGTGTTGCAGTCGATGCCCGCGTCACCCGTGCCGCCGCCGGTGACTCCAGCGCCGCCGCCGACCGAGCCATCGCCACCGCCGGTGACCGCGGTGCCGCCGCCGGTCGCAGTCCCACCACCGGTCGCAGTCCCACCACCGGTCGCAGTCCCACCACCGGTCGCAGTGCCACCACCGGTCGCAGTGCCACCACCAGTCGCTGTGCCACCACCAGTCGCTGTGCCGCCGCCAGACGCAGTGCCGCCGCCGGTCGCAGTGCCGCCGCCAGTCGCAGTGCCACCACCAGACGCAGTGCCACCACCAGTCGCAGTACCACCGCCAGTCGCTGATCCGCCGCCCGTCACTGCTGAGCCTCCGCCCGTCGCTGATCCGCCACCGGTCGCGGCGCCGCCACCCGTCGCAGTGCCTCCGCCCGTGGTGCCCGAACCGCCGCCCGTCACACCAGAACCACCACCGAGAACACCGACGCCGCCGCCGGTCCCTCCGTCATTCCCCGACGGAGCAGGACACGCGCACAGCACGCACGCGCACAACACGACACACGACAATTTCCAGGTCTGCATGACACTCCAGTGAGCCGCCCTCGGGCTCAGGACTATGGGTGAACTTCATCGGCGTCGAAGTGTCGGACTCGCAGGCCAATTCCTGCATACCGTTGCGGGGCAGCGCCGGGCTCTCACCGGCTTCCTTCGTGCGACGACGCGGCGGCTTTCGCACTGCACGCGCACACCGTCAATCAAGTTGGTATGTGCGCCGCATGGGACGCATCTTCGAGACCCGCAAACACACGATGTTCGCGCGCTGGAACAAGATGGCGAAAGCCTTCACGCGCGTGAGCAAGGAAATCACCATCGCGGTGAAGGCCGGTGGCACTGATCCGCACTCCAACCCGGCGCTGCGCCGCGCGATTCAGAACGCGCGCCACGCGAACATGCCCAAAGACAAGGTCGACGCGGCCATCAAGCGCGCCGCCGGGCAAGACCAGAAGGACTACGAGACCATCATCTACGAAGGCTACGGGCCGCACGGCGTCGCCGTCATCGTGGAGACCGCCACCGACAACGTGGTGCGCACCGTCGCCAACGTCCGCAGTCACTTCAAGAAGGGCGGCGGCAACATGGGCAACGCCGGCGCCGTCGGGTTCATGTTCAAGAAGATGGGCGTCTTCCGCCTCGACCCGGCGGGCATCGACGCCGACTCGCTCGAGCTCGACCTCATCGACTTCGGCCTGCAGGAGCTCGGCGAAGGCGCCGGTGAAAAAGGTGAGAAGCAGTTGATCATCCGCACCGACTTCCCCGACTTCGGGAAGATGCAGGCCGCGCTCGAGGAGCGGAAGTTGAACGTGCTCGCGACCTCCACCGAATATGTCGCGCAGACGCCGGTCGACCTCCCGGCTGATCAAGCGAAGGAAGTGCTCGAGATGGTCGACCTGCTGGAGCAGGACGACGACGTGCAGAACGTCTTCCACACGCTGGCGTGATGCAGAAGCTCGTCATCACCGCGGTCATCACCTTCGCGCTCGGCGTGCTCGTCGGGCGTCTGACGATGACGCCGCCTGCTCCGCCGCCTCCGCCCGCGATTCCGTCATTCGGAGCCGCGCCGCTCGCGGGGTCCGTTCACGGCCGCGTCGCCGAGGTGTTGCAGGTGCCGCAGTACACGTACCTCCGGCTCGAATCAGGGGAATGGGCCGCGGTGTCGTCGGTGCCTGATTTGAAGGTTGGGCAAGAGGTGACGGTGCTGGTGCAGACGCAGATGTCGAACTTCACGAGCCCGTCGCTGAACCGGAAGTTCGACACGATTCTCTTCGGGTCTATCGAAGGCGCGCGCTGAAACGGTACCGTCGGCGGCATGGTTCAGCTCGAAGCCGACCGGTCGCGCGTCACCGCGCATTTCATGAACGTCGAACGCGTGCTCGCGACGCACGACGTCTCGCAACTGAGCGCCGTGCAGTTGCTCGTGCGGCAGTTGTTGCTGACGGAGTTGTCGAACTACCGCGCGGCCGAGCGCTACCCGAAGCAGTCGACCTTCGATGAGCTCACGCCGGCGTTCATCGACGCGGAAGGCACGCGTTGCGCGGTCGCGCACCTGATGGAGCTCGGCGGTGAACACGAACTCGTCGCGCGCATCGCCCGCGAGAAGAACCACGCGCGCGTGCCGGAGTTCGCGAGTGAGCCGCGCATGCGCACATGGCTCGAAGCCGCGGGACTGACCGTCGAAGAAGCGACGACGATTCAACCGGCCTACGGCTGCGTCAGCCCGGCGGAGTGCGTGTGCAACGGCTCCTACGACAACCCCGGAACTCCCGTGAAGGGCGTGATGACCGGCGTCATCGAAGGCGATGCGACCGACGTGCGCATCGACGCGGTCTACGGAGACACGGGCACGTACCGTGTCGGCGATCTCGTCTCCGCGGACTTCCTGGAGAACCCCGGCGCGGCAGGCTCGACCGTGATGATTCCACTCACCACCGATGGAAACGGCGCGCAGCCCGTCGGGCTCAAGCTCGCTGACGGCAAGTACACCTGCCGAAGCATGGGTTCCAAAGCGGTCGTACCCGTTTCGCCGGAGAACTATTTCAAAGCGAAGAGCGCGCCGACCGCGACGGAATGTGAATCACGCCTCGTGAAGCTCGACGGTGAATTCGCGAAGCACGAGTGCCCACCTGCCGGCTGCAGCGTGGGTGACCCGACTTCGCTCGGCATTCTGCTGTCGATCGCCGGCGTGCTGCTCGCTCGCCGGCTGCGTTGATCAGCGGCCCGAGGTCCACCACGTCGCATCGCCGACGTCGCGCAGCGAGTTGGTGCCGCAATGCACCTCGCCCGCGAGGCGATGGTATAGGTCCCAATCTTCGACCCAGACCACCTTCACGCCGACCGCGAGGAGCGCGCTTTCGAGCTGCACCTTGAAGATGTCCTTGCCATCGATGATCGGCCCATGCGGATCAGGCGGCGCGAACGTGTCTTCCTTCATCGAGAGGCCGTTCACCGTACCGGGTTGATACGCGAGCGACGCTCCGTACGAAGGCTCGTGCAGATACGGCACGTGGATGATCTCAGCGTCGGTGAGCCCGGTGGCCGTCTTGATGAGCTGCAACTGCGAGTCGACGCGCGCGGCCGACATGTTGCTCTCGGTCATCACGTCGGTGTCGGCGAGCACGTCGTTGATGCTGATGGCGGCCGAGGTCTCGTTGCCGTTGTCGTCGACCCACTTCTGCCCGGGGAACATGATGGCGTCGCCGTGACCGGCGTCGACCTGGTCGAGCAGCATCTGCTTCGCGAGCGTGGCGTCGTTCACCAGCAGCACCCAGCCGCGCGGCGAATCGGTCTTCACGAAGCTCAAGGTCTCGTCGACGTGACCGACCAGCAGCCACGAGGTGTCGATGTACACGGGCGGTTGCATCGCCTGCGCCTCGAGCATCTTCGAGAACACCGGGTCGGGGTGAAAGCTGGCCACCGAGCCGCGCAGCAGGCGCCCAAGCGGGTACGCGTCGGTGCCCAGCGTGTACGGAGGAATCGTCTCCGTGTTGCCGAACGAGTTGAGCGAGTCCATGTCCTGGCTGTGTTGGATGTCGTACGCCATCACCGCGGCCGCGTCGGGCCCGCGGAACTGCGCGAACGTGATCTTGCCGGCGTCGCGCAGCGGGTTCTTGCTGTCGCTCGGGTAGTAGACGTTCGCCGAACGGTAATAGACGTCGATGACGTGCGTGCCGTTCGCCGTCGGCATCGCCATGTACGCGGTCTCGAAGAAGTCCTGCGTCCACTGGTCTTCGTAATAGTAGTTGCCGTTGAACGACTGGTCGGCGTCGATCTGCGTGAGCATGGTGGTCGACGCGCCGGTGCCCCACGCGGTGTCGATGCCGTTCATCAGCGTGTTCACCGTCGCGTCGGAGCCTTCATCGCCCGCGAACGAACCGACGAACATCTGCCGCTCGCGCGAGAG
>JBEHYH010000295.1:0-8220 GCA_048498275.1 Myxococcota bacterium
TAGCTCGCGGTGATGGTCAGCGGCTTCACGATGCGCCACTCGTCTTGAATGAAACCCGCGGCGTGGAGCTGCTGCTGCAGGGGTCCGATGTAGCCCCATGCGACGCGCTTGAGCCGCCCCGAGACGCCGAGCGCCAGCACGTGCGTCCCCGCGAGCTGGAACTCCTTCTGGAAGAGCGCCTCGAGGTCGAAGACGTTCGACTCGACGCGCGTCGCCAGCGTGCGCTGCCCGATGGGCTCGTACTGCGGCGTGGCGTCGAGCGCCGAGTGGTTCCAGAAGAAGCGCACCTTCACCGGGCCGCCCGTGAAGTCGGCCTTCGCGTAGCCGGTGAGGCCGTCGAGCGCGTAGTTGCGCAGCAGCCCCAGCGCGTAGAGCTCGGTGAAGAGCCGGTTCACGCCGCCCGACAACGCGACCGAGAAGTCTTTGTTGAACGCGAAGAACCCCGTGAGGTTCGCGCGCGCGGAGCGATAGCCCAGGTTCGGGTCGTCGACGCGCGAGACGATGTCGGGCCGGTCGTTGGCGAAGTCGCGGGTGAACTTGTTCGCCTGCTGGTAGCCGGCCGACGCGCGGTAGCGAACGCGCGTGCCTCCGCTGGCGACCACGCTGCCGCCGGCCTGGTTGCCGTTGCCGGCGTTGGCGTTCGCTTCGAACGCGGGGCCGGTGCCGGGCGCGCGGGTGATGATGTTCACCACGCCCAGCATCGCGTTCGCGCCGTAGAGCGCAGAACCGGGGCCGCGAATCACCTCGACGCGTTCGATTTCTTCGAGGCCGACCGGCAACGCGGGCCACAGGGTCACGCCGATGAAGTCCTGGTATTCGGGGCGGCCGTCGATGAGCACCAGCACCTTGTTGGCGACGCGCTGATTGAACCCGCGGAACGACACGTTCGCCGACGTGACGCCCATCACCATCACCTCGGCGCCGGGCACGCGCCGCAGAATCTCGGGCAGCGTCTGCAACCCCGACGCGCGGATCTCGTCGCCCGTGATGACGGTGATGGCGTTGGGCGCTTCGATGGCCGCCTGCGAACGCCGGCTCGCGGCGACGACCGTCTCCTCGTAGGGCACTCCGAAGTCTTCTTCGGCTTCGGGCGTGGTCGCCGGTTTGATCTCGACGGTCTCTGCCTCGGCGTTGCGCGCCTCGGCTTTCTCGACCGCCTTCTCGAGGCGCTCGGCGAGCTCGTTCAACTTCTTCACCGTGGCTTCGTCGAGCTGCGCGGTCTTCGGCTGCGCCGCCGGTTCGACCTTCGTGGGTTCGGCCTTCGGCTCGGTCTTCGGGAGTTGCGCTTCGAGCCGCGCCACCGTCGCGCGCACCGTTTCTTCGTCGGGCGGCTGCGTCTCGAGATAGCGGTTGTAATAGGTCAGCGCGTCAGCGGGCCGCTTCGCCGTCTCGTACGCCTTCGCGATGTTGAAGAGCACGTTGGGGTGCGGGCGGATGTTGTAGGCCTCGAGCAGCTCCCCGATGCCGTCGTCGACCCTTCCATCGGCGATGAGCTGCATGCCGACCTTGAAGTGACGGCGCGCCTCCGCGCGCGTGTCGGCAAAGGCGATCGCCGGAGCGAGCACACACGTGGCCAGCAGCCAGGCCCCGAGGCGGGGCGAGTGACGCACCATGATCATCTCCTTCAGTACGGATCGTCTTTGAAGCCTTCAGGGTCCGAAGGCTGCTTGGGAGTCTTGGGATTCTTCTTGTTCGTCTTCGACGGCGGCGGGCGATTCACCGGGTCTTCGGGCTTCTTCTTGAGCGTGTTCGAGATGCTGACCGCGCCTTCCATGCCCTGCGCGGTGACGGTCAGCGGCTCGTAGCCATCGAGCACGTACGAGAGATTGAATTGCACCGCGTCGGCGGTCTTGCGCTGGAGCGTGAGCGCGAGCGGGGTGACGCCGAGCTTCACGCCGTCGCGCAGCACCGTCGCGCCCTGCGGTTCGGAGTCGATGTAGAAGTTCACGTCGACCACCTTCGGCTCGACCCGCGGAGGGGCGATCGGCAGCGGCCTGGTCGTCGGCGCAATCACGGGGTCGGGCTGCAGCGCCTTGACCGCGACCACGCCACCGACACCCACGCCGAGGAGCACGACACCGGCGAGCCCGGCGATGAGCGGCCAGCGACGCTTCCCCGCGCCGTCGGCGATCTCCACTTCGAAGCTGCGAATCTCTTCGACGCTCACCGGGCTCGGCGTCGCGGCCACGCCCTGCGTCACCGGGTTCCGCGTCACGGCCGAGGTGATGCCCGACTGCGTGCGCGGGTCGGCGAAGATGCCCGACACGCCATGCCCGGCGCTCGCGGCGCGCATCGCGTCGAGCAGCGAATCCATCGTCTGGAAGCGCTCGGCGGGTTCCTTCTCGAGGCACTTCATCACCAGCGCGTTCACCTCGGCCGGCACCTCGGGCACCAGCGCGGTCAATTCGGGCGGCTTCTCGCGCGCGTGCTTGATGAGGAGGTCGAGCGACGCCTTCGCGGCGAACGGCGGCTTCCCGGTGATGCACTGAAAGAGCAGCACGCCCAGCGCGTAGATGTCGGTGCGCGGGTCGGCCTCACCGCGCGCCTGCTCCGGCGCCATGTACAGCGGCGAGCCGAGCAGCATGCCCGCCTGGGTGATGCCGGTGTCGTCGATGGTCTCGGCGTCGGGGGCGAACGACTTCACCAGCCCGAAGTCGAGCACCTTCACCGTGTCGCCGTCGGCGCTCTCGTTGAGCACCATGACGTTGGCGGGCTTGAGGTCGCGATGAACCAGCCCCAGCTTGTGGGCTTCACGCAGCGAACGCGCGACCTGCGCGGCGATGAAGAGCGCGCGCTGCCACGACATCATTCCGTTCTCGACGATGAGCCGCTGGAGCGTCTGGCCTTCCAACAACTCCATCGCGATGAAGAAGATGCCATCGTCGGTGCGGCCGTAGTCGTGCACCGTGATGGTGTTGGGGTGCTTCAACTTCGCGGTCATCGACGCTTCGAGAAAGAAACGCCGTTCGAAGCCGGGGTCTTTGGTGCCGTCGTATTTCGGGTTGAGCACCTTGAGCGCGACCTCGCGGCCCAGCGGGCGCTGCACGGCCTTGTAGACGCGGCCCATGCCACCGGTGCCGATCGGTTCGATGATCTCGAAGCGACCGCTCAAAACCTTGCCTATGAGCGGATCAACTTCGGAACCAGACATCGAAGCCCCCCAGGTGGGAATCGGACCGCCGCGATGTACCACTCTGCCGCGCGGCTTGCTCTTTTCCAGCCGTCAGTTTCTGGAGTCACTGCAACGGCGCGTCACGGTGTCACCCGTCAAATGATGACGCAGCGATGACGAAGTTCATGGGAGGAAGCGCGCCATGCGTCGAGCGGTGATTGGTCTGTACACGTATTTCGAGTTCTTCCTGATGGCCGTGCTCTTCGTGGGCCCGATGGGGCTGGTGGCGGTGACGTCGAAGAAAGACCCTGGCATGCGCCGTCGCGGTCAGTGGATGCGGAGGTTCGGCCGGGTGACGACGGCGCTCTCGCCCATCTGGAAGTTCTCCGTCGAGGGCAACAAACCGCCGAACATCGAGACCGAGTCATACGTGGTGGTGTCGAACCACCAGTCGAACGCCGACCCGTTTCTGCTCTCCGAATTGCCGTGGGACATGCGGTGGATCTCGAAGGAGGAGCTGTTCAAGCTCCCGTTGCTCGGGTGGATGATGAAAGCCGGCGGTGACATCTCGCTCAAGCGCGGCGACCGCGCGTCGGTGGAGCGGATGTTCGAAGCGTGCCGCGAGACGTTGAAGGCCGGCGTGAGCGTGATGATCTTCCCGGAAGGCACGCGCTCGAAAGACGGGAAGCTGCAGGCGTTCAAAGACGGCGCGTTTCAGTTGGCCATCGAGACGCAGCGGCCGATTCTGCCGATGGCGGTGTACGGCACGCGCACGTGTCTGCCGAAGGGCAGCCCGTGGTTGGGTGACGCGACGGCAGTCGTGAAGGTGCTGGAGCCGGTGCAGACGAAAGGGCTCACGCTCGCTGATCTGCCGAAGCTTCGTGAAGACGTGCGCAACACAATCGCTGCAGCCGTCGAAGAACTCGAAAAACGCGCGACCTCGGTAGCTGTGTAAGCGTTGCGAACTGGGCGACTCTCAAAGCTGAAAAGCCTCGGTAGTCGCGGCCTCACGGCGAGGTGACGGGCATCGAAGGCTTGAGCACTCAGTACGGGGGCCGACGAGGGGCGGGAGCTCCCGGATGCGAAAACCTGCCGTACCCGGCTTGCGATGTTCGCCTGTGGTCGAGAGCACGTTCGCGAAATGCACGGCGACGACACCCGGAGTTCTCACACCGTCAAAGCGGCTTTGAAGAAGACAGTTCACGAAAAAAACGCGCTCGAAACGTCACCTGCTGGCCTCTCGACTTCGAGCAAACACGCGCAGCCCGGCAGAGCACATTTTCGTATTCAGGAGCTCCCGCCCCTCGTCGGCCCCGCGTTCTCGGTTTTGAGCGTCGCCCAGCTCGTTCGTTCAGAGGACGAGATCCAGCACCGATTGCAGCTCGTCGCGCACCTGCCACGGAGTCATCGTCAGCCCCGCATCGAGCGCGTAACCGAACAACGGCCCCGCGAATTCGCCGGCGGTGCGGAAACGCGCACGTGCATCGACCGCGAGCGCCTGCTTCAGAATCCCCTGCATCGGTCTCTCGAGAAACGCGGGGAAGTTCAGCTTCCCGCTGCGGATCGACGCCATCACCTGCTCGTCACTCGCATCGTCTTTCTGGAACGGGTGAAAACCCACCACCGCTTCGAACAGCATCACGCCCACCGCCCACACATCGGTCGATGGATTCAGCACTTCACCCCGCGTCTGTTCAGGCGAGAGATACGAGAGCTTGCCGCGCGCGACGCCCGCTTCAGGCCCGATGTCTGCGCGCGATGAAGACGCGACGCCGAAGTCGCCCAGCTTCACCGCTCCGTCTTCGCCGAAGTACACGTTCGCGGGGTTCACGTCGCCGTGCACGAGGTTGAGCGGCGCTCCCGTGCGCGTCTTGGCGTGATGAAAATACGAGAGCCCCTTCAGCACCTCGATGCACGCATGCACGCCGAGCGCGACGGGGAACGGTTTCATCGCGCGCCGGTACGCCGCCATCAGCGCCGAGAGATCGCCTCCGACGAGGTACTCCATCGCAATGAATGGGCGCCCATGCGTGATGCCGTGCTCGAGCAGCGTCACCAGATTCGGGTGTGACAACAGCCCCATCAGGTCGGCCTCATCGGTGAGGCTGTCTTCCGCAGAACCCGCGCGCGCCAGCTTGAGTGCCGCGCGGATCTCGCCGTGCTGGGCCTCTGCGTAGAAGACCTCCGCCTGCCCACCCTGCCCGAGGCGCCGCGACACGACGTAGTGACCGAAGCGACGGCTGGCCACCTCGATCGCCGCGGCGCTTTTCGTCTCGGGTGTCATGAACGTTTCAAGGCTACACTCGCTCAATCGTGAAGTGCGTGTCGTGTGGAGCCGAGCTGCCAGAAGGCGCAAGGGCGTGCGCTGCGTGTGGCGCCCCGGTGCTGCCCTCGACCTCGGTGTCTCAACGTTCTCTCAAAGCGCTCCGTGAAGAGACGACCGTTCACGCGCTGCGCGAAGGCGACGTGCTGTCGGGCCGCTACCGGCTTGAAGAAAAAATCGGCGAAGGCGGCATGGGCGCCGTGTTCACCGCGCATGATCAGGAGCTCGATCGCCGCGTCGCGGTGAAGCTGCTCGCCGCGAGCTTCGTGAACGACCCCGACGTGCAGGAACGCTTCGAGCGTGAAGCGCGCCTCACCGCCAAGCTCGACCACCCGCACATCATCCCCATCTACGACGTCGGCCGGTACCAGGGCCGCCCGTTCATCGTGATGAAGCTGCTCGAAGGCCAGTCGCTCGCCGACCGCCTGCGCGCGCGCGGAGGCTTCACCACCGAAGAGACGCTCAAGCTGATGCGTCAGCTCGCGGGCGGGCTCGATTACATTCACGCGAAGGGCTTCATTCACCGCGACATCAAGTCGGGGAACATCTTCATCTCGCAGGGCACCGGCAGCGACGTGCACGCGACGATTCTCGACTTCGGCATTCTGCGCGCGAAGGAAGCGACCACCGGCATCACCCGCACCGGCATGGTGATGGGCACGCCGCACTACATGGCGCCGGAGCAGGCGCTGGGGCTTCGCGACGTCGACCATCGGCTCGACCTCTACGCGCTCGCCGTCGTGCTCTTCGAGTGTCTGACCGGCACGCTGCCGTTCGAGGCCGACTCTGAATTGCGCGTGGTGCAGTTGCAGGCGCACGCGCCTCCGCCCGACCTCGTCGAACGCGCCCCGTGGATTCCGCGGAGCGTCGCCGACGTCGTGAAGCGCGCGCTCGCCAAGAAGCCAGAAGACCGCTTCAACACCGCCGCTGAAATGGTCGACGCGCTCGACGCCGCGTGGGCGGTGGCGAAGTCGTCGAAGTCGTCGTTGCCCGCGGTGCAGACCGTGCCGGAGCCGCGGCGCTCGCGCTCGAATCTGCCCGTGGTGAACGCGGCGCTGCCGTCGACCTCGGAGCTCGCGGAGACCGTTCGCCCGAAGCGCACGTCGCGCGCGCTCATCGCGTTGCTGATGGTGACGATTCTCGGCGCGGGCGGCTGGTTCGCGATGCAGGCGATGAACAAGCCCGCGGAGCTTCCGCCGGCTCCGATTCCCACGCCGCCGATTCCTGTCGCGGTCGTCGATGCGGGTGAAGACGAAGAGCTCGAAGACGCGGGCACCGAAGAGCTCGTCGAAGACCTCCCCGATGCCGGTGAAGCGGTGGTCGAGGTTGAAGTCGAGGACGCCGGCGTTGACGTCGTCGTGAACCCGCTGGTGAAGAAGAACCCCATTCCGAAGAGGAAGGAAAAGGGGCGGCTCAACGTCATCACCACGCGCGGGGGCGAACCGTACTGGGCGCAGGTGAGCATCGATGGTGAACCGCGCGGGCGCACGCCGTTGCTGCTCGAACTGCCCGCGGGGAAATACACGCTGCGCATCGAACGCAACGGCTTCAAGAAGGTGACGCGCGCGATTGTGGTGCCGGCCGGAAAGGTCGCGCTCGTGAAGCAGGAACTCCGCCCGTAGTCAGGTGGTTCGTTTCTTCGCGCGCCTCCGCAAGAGCCAACCCATCAGCGTCAGCAGAATGCTCAGCGCGACGACCGCGGGCAGTGGTGATCGCGGCGTCGGAGGTTTGCCTGGGCCCAGCACCGCGAGCTCGCTCGGCGTGAGACGCGAAAGTTCGAGGGTGCCATCACAGCCGTACGTCTCGTAGGAGAAGACGCCATCGAGTTCTGGAGAGATGAGGAACACCATCGGCGAGCCGCGGAGCGCGAAGTTCCCGCAGGTCGAATTGACGGAGGTCACAATCACGTACGGCGCGACTTCGCCTTTGAAGACGCGCGTGACCCGAATCACGGTACCGAACTGATTGTTGAACGGAACATCAAAGCCGTCGCTGTCGGCGACACCCTCAAAAGCGACTCCGCTGGTAGCGAAGGCGCGTGCGTAGCCGGGCCATGGGCACGTGCACGCGAGCGCGGCCGAACTCGAAAACAGCGCTGCCAACACCGCGAGCCGCATCATCGTGGTGACGCGAAACGGAGGAGAAATCCGTCGGGGTCACTGATGGTGAAATCGCGTAACCCATAATTGCGGTCACCGATTTCGCGATGCACGGGCGCGTTCAGTTTCTTTGCTTCAGTCCACGCCGCGTCGACGTCGCGCACCAGCACACGCAGGTTGTTCTCATTCGGCGGCGGAGTCGTGCCCACCGCGAGAAACAACCACGCTGAGTCGAAACGCAATGACGCGAAGTCAGCCGTCTTCCGCGCAACCGTGAATCCCAGTGCTTCGTAGAAGTGAATCGAGCGCGCGAGGTCGCGCACCGTCAGCTCCAACACCAACTGCGCGCGCAGTTCATCTTCATCGCCGACTTCACTCATGACGCCGAGCCTACCGCTGCGCGGAAGGCGATCTGCGCGGGGTCGCGATGCGTGCGTTCATGCCAGTGCAGAGACATCTCGAAACGCAGCGGCGGCGCGAGCCCCGTGAGCAACTGGAGCGGCAGCGCGCGGGCGTAGAACGCCGCGGTGCGGCGCGGCATGCCGCCGAGAAAGTCAGTTGACGACACCACGCTCGCGACGGCGGCGAAGCTGGGCACGGTGACGGCGATGGTGCGCCGCAGCCCGGCGCGCGCGAAGGCGTCGACGGCCAGGCGGTTCCCGGCTCCGGGCCGGCCGAGCAGCAGC
>JBEHYH010000296.1:0-8187 GCA_048498275.1 Myxococcota bacterium
AACCGACGACATCGGCGCTGCCGGCAGTGGCACGGTGCACATCACGTCGGCAGCGGGTTCACTGGTCGACGGCACCGACGTCACGCTCGCCGATGGCGAAGGCACGACCGACTTCACGTGCGAACGCGCGACCGACCCTGCGTGCGCCGGTACCGTCAAGGTGACCGCGAAGTGGAACGATCTGACCATCAGCACCAACGTCACCGTCACCGGGCCGCATGTGCCCGACGCCGGCATTTCGCTGGTCGCCTCGCCGAGCGTGTTGAACGTCGGCTTCAATGAAGAGTCTGCGCTGACGGTGCTGGTCACCCTCGATGGTGTCCCGGCGGAGTCTCGAGACGTCACCCTCACCTCCACCGCTGGTTCGCTGCTCGACACCTCGCACAACGCCTTCCAGTCGCCGGCGACCACCGCGGCCGATGGCACGGTTCACGCGCTGCTCGTGGAGCCCGGAGCCGCGGGAGCCTCGATCATCACCGCGACCGATGTGGCGTCGGGGAAGCAGCAGCAGGTCACGGTGGTCTTCGCGTTGCCGGATGCGGGCGTCACGCTCACTGCGAGCCCCTCGACCATCTACGTCAACATCGGTCAGTCGTCCGACATCATCGCCACTCTGAACAGCAACGGAGTGCCGATTCCGAATCGTCCGCTCGAGGTGACCTCGTCGTCGCTGGCGTACCTCCGGTATCCAGACGGCGGCACCTTCACGAGCCCCGCCATGACGGACAGCGAAGGCAAGGTGGTCCTCAAGCTCCACGACATCGGCAGCCCCGGTACCGCCACCATCACCGCGACCGACCCGAACACCGGCCGTTCTGCGACGCAGATGGTCACCCTCAATGCCATCGGCAGCATCACGTACACCAACGCCACCTGCAGCTCCGTGGTGACCCCGGCGTGCTCGATCATGGGTATCGCCGGCTCCAACTTCAACACCACCGCGAGCTACAACTTCACCGTGCGCGAGGCGAGCGGCGCGCCTGTTCCCGGCGTGGTCGTCAACTTCGACATCGGCGCTGACGCTCCTTCGGGCACGACGCTCTCGAGCGCCACGGGTGTGACCAACGCGAGTGGCGTCGCCACCGCCGTGGTGACCGCCGGCAGCTCCATCGGCGCTTTCACGCTCGTCGCGACGATTCAGAACTACTCCGCGTCGGTCGACGTCGGCGTTCGCGGCGCGAAGGCATCTTCTCGCGGCATGACGCTGCAGTGCTCGCGGTTCAATCTGCCGACCTACCGCTCCGATGCCCCGCCGCTCGATGTCGGCACCGTGCTCGGCTTCACCACGACCTGCACCGTCACCCTGCTCGACCGCCGCCTCAACCCCATCGGCACGGGCCAGAAGGTCTTCCTGCGCTCCGAGGCCGGAGGCGTGCCGAGCGAAGTGACGACGACTCAGTACAACCCGTCGGGGGGTACTGCGGCGAACACGAACGAGGGCAAGGCCACGTTCACCTTCAGCACCACCGGCCCGATGCCCGTCGATACCGACCCCTTCCCCGCACTGCCCGCGGCTCAGCACTACCCCTACAATCGGCCGGCGGAGCCCGCCTTCGACGCAGGCACCGTCATTCGCAACCCGCGCGACGGCGTCGTCACCATCATCGCGTACACCCAGGGCGACGAGTGGTATTCCGACGACTCGTCGAACAACATCCACGATCCGAACGAGCAGTTCTTCGACGCCCCGGACCCGTTCGTCGACAACAACGACGACGACCTCCAGAGCCCCGGCGAAGAGAAGTTCCCCACCAACCAGGACGCGGGCTACCGGTTGCTCAACAACTCGTGGGACCAGAACGTCAGCATCTGGACGTCGACCAAGATCATCTACACCGACGTCGCGTCGATCTCCGTGCCGGGCACCTACGATGTAGCTCAGAGCGCCTCGGCGCCTTTCACCGAGGACGTCAGCGTGATCGCCTGGGACAAGAACTACAACATCATCAGTGGCCCTGCCTCGAACGGAGCCGTCTCGGGCCGCACGGGCGTTCGCGGCGGCTTTACGTACTTCCCCTCGAACTTCTCAGACACCTACGGTTTCACGCTCAGCCAGCGCGAAGAGACGAATCAGGACGGCACCGCAGACTGCGTGCTCGGCGTCACGCCCGTGTGCACGTTCCGCACGCGCTTCTCGAACTGGTTCGACGGCTACATGGGCTACGTGCGCGTCACCGGAGGAACCGGCGGCAGCCTCGAGGCCAACAGCTGCACCGTCCGTCTCACGACGAACGGTTCACCGGCTGCCTACCTGGACATCGGCCTCAACGGCGTCATGGAGTAACGCCGGTATACCGGAGGCGAGTCACTTCGCCTTCGGCACTTTTTCCCAGTCGGCGAGGAACTTCTTGATGCCCGCGTCGGTCAGCGGGTGGCTCGCCAGCTGCTGAATGACTGAAAGCGGGAGCGTACCGACGTGCGCGCCCAACTTCGCGGCGTCGAGCACGTGAATCGGGTTGCGGATCGACGCGACCAACACCTCGGTCTTGAAGCCGTAGTTCTTGAAGATGGTGACGATGTCTTGAATCAGGTCCATGCCGACCTGACCGATGTCGTCGAGGCGGCCGACGAACGGTGACACATACGTCGCGCCGGCCTTCGCGCAGAGCAGCGCCTGATTCGCCGAGAAGATGAGCGTCACGTTGGTGCGGATGCCCTTGCTGGTGAGCGCCTTCACGGCCTTCACGCCTTCGACGCCCATGGGAATCTTCACCACGACGTTCTTGTGAATCTTCGCGAGCGCTTCGCCTTCGGCGATGAGCTCCGGCGCGGTCAGCGACACCGCCTCGGCCGACACCGGGCCGTCGACGATGGTGCAGATTTCACGAATCACCTCTTCGAACGGCCGGCCCGACTTCGCGATGAGCGAGGGGTTGGTGGTGACGCCGTCAACCACGCCCATGTCGTGAGCCGCGCGGATTTCCTTCACGTCGGCGCTGTCGATGAAGAACTTCATTGGGGTCTCCTTGGAAGAAGGGAAAGAAGTGAATGCCGCCGCGCACTAGCCGATGTACAGAACTGACGCCATGAGCACCGGTCGCGACAAGCGCACGCTGGCCTACGCGAAAGACGTGCTGACGCAGGAAGCGCGCGCGATTTCAGCGCTCACCTCGCGGCTCGGCGCCTCGTTTCTCAAGGCCCTCGACGCGCTCGACGCCGCGCCGCGCGTGGTGTGCATGGGCATCGGCAAGCCCGGGTTCATCGCCCAGAAGCTCTCGGCGACGCTGGCCTCGACCGGCGTGCCGTCACTGTTTCTCCACCCGGCCGAAGCGGCGCACGGAGATCTCGGCCGCGTGACGAAGGGCGATGTCGTCGTCGCGCTCTCGAACTCGGGCCGCAGCGAGGAAATCGTGCGGCTGCTCACGCCCATCAAGACTCTCGGCGCCGCCGTCATCGCGCTCACCAGCGACGCGAAGTCGCCGCTCGGCGTCGGCTCCGACATCGTCGTCGAGCTGGGGCCCATCGATGAGGCGTGCCCGATGGGGCTGGTGCCGACGGCTTCTTCCGCCGCGCTCCACGCGGTGTGCGACGCGCTGGCGATGACGCTGGCGTGGCGCCGCGGTTTTTCTCAGGCCGACTACGCGCGCTTCCACCCAGGCGGTGCGCTCGGCCGCGCGGTGATGCGCGTGCGCGACGTGATGCGCACCGGTGAGGCGAACCCGCTCGTGCGTGACACCGCCACCATCGCGCAGGCCGTCGGGGTGATGACCCGCACTCCCGGCCGCCCGGGCGCGACCAGCGTCATCGATGCGAAGGGCAAGCTGGTGGGCATCTTCACCGACGGTGACCTCCGCCGCCTCGCGGAGCGGGACGCGCTCGACTTGAAGCAGCGCCTCTCGAAGGTGATGGCGCGCGCGCCCCGCTGCATCGGCCCCGGTGAGTTCGTGCAGACCGCGACGGCGATGATGCGGAAGCTGAAGGTCGATCAGCTCCCGGTGGTCGATGAAAAGGGGAAAGCGGTCGGCCTCATCGACGTGCAGGACCTGCTGTAGCGAGAACGCGGCTGATCAGCCTGCTAGCGTGCGCGCACCCATGGACGCCCGCTCTTTTCTCTCGCGCATCAAACTCGACGTCGACGCCGGAGCCGTACGCGAGGCACAACAAGCGCTGTGGGACGTGCTCGATGAGGCAAAGAAGAAGAGCCTCCCCGCGACGCCGTCGGCGCTCGACAAGCTCTACCTCTTCAAGGTGCCGAAGCTCTCGCCTGATGGCAGTTGCTCGCTGCACGACGAGCTCGACCCCACGCCCTATGACCTGAGCCGCGCGCTCGGCGGCCGATCTTCGCAGACCTCGTTCGCGTTGATGACGTTGCGCGCGCTCGTCGAAGCCGCCTTCGCGTCGACCGGCGTTTCGTGGCTGGGCGCGTACCAGGCGCGCGACGGCAAGCTGGTGAAGCTCGCGTATTGCGGCGACCCGAGCCGCGCCGAATTCCCGCTCACGGAAGACTTCGAGCAGAAGTCGACCAACGTGCGCGTCGCGCGGAGCGGGGTCGCCGCGGCGATTGCAGACGTCGCCGCGCACCAGCAGACAGGCGGCGCGTATTACGAGTGCGACCCCAACGTGCGCTCGGAGCTGTGCATTCCGCTCCTCGACGCTGCCGGAAAAGTGACAGGCATCATCGACGCCGAGGCGCGCGCCGTCGCTCACTTCACCCCACAGCGCTCGGCGATGGTGGCGGCGCTGGCGCTGGAGATTTCGTCGCACCTGCCTCCGGCCTGAAAAAGTTGAATCGATACGGTCACATCGCCACGGCGTGGTGACCTCACCCCGTGAGAATTTCGCGGGGACCCCCCTCTTGTGTGACACACCGCGTCCGCAATAGATCGACGCCTGTGAACAAGCTCCACTTTGTCGCCGCCGTTACGGTTCTGTCGATTACCGGTTGTGAGTGCAAACCTCCGCGCATCACGTCTGCCAAGGGGACGGTGCAATGGGAGTGGACCGACAACCAGGGTCCTCACGTGCAGGAGACGGCCGCGATCGACTTCGGCACCATCTCGATGGGCAGCCGCCGTGACGCCGCGCTGATCATCCGCAACGCGGGCAGTGGCAGCTTCTCGCTGACGGAGTTCGTGCAGATCGACGGTTCGCCGGTCGCCATCAACGGCCTCCGCCCGACGGGTGAAGACTTCCCCGCGTTCGCGCTGACGTTCGACCCGGCGATCGTGCTGCAGCCCACGGAGACGACGGCGGTCACGGTGTCGTTCACGCCGCCGGTCGTGCAGCAGCCGTCGATCGACCACGTGGCGAACCTCGAAGTGCGCCCCGACCACGCCGGCACCTCGACGCTCTCGCTCAAGGGCCAGGCGCTCTCTGACTCGTGCAATCTCCCCGACAGCATCGACTTCGGCACGCTGCCGCTCGGCGTGACCAGCGACTACGCGCTGCAGATCGACAACAACAGCACCATCATCTCGACGTTCAGCGCCGGAGACGTCACCGACGTGCCGACCGACTCGTACTTCCTCCTCGGGCTCGAGAACGGCCAGATGCAGGTGCCGGCGGGTGGCTCTTCGACGCTGACGCTGCGCTTCTCGCCCACCGAACCGCGCGACTACAACGGCAAGGTCAACATGCGCCGCGCCGCCTCGTGCCCGGAGAAGGCCGTCAACCTCACCGGCCGCGGCGTCACCTCGTGTCTGACCTGGGTGCCCAGCCCCACCGACGCGTCGGGCACGATTCTCGACTACGGCGCGGTTCCCCCTTCGACCGCGAAGGAAGGCACCGTCACGCTGCAGAACGCGTGCAGCATCGTGGTGAACGTCTCCAACGTCCGCACCAACGCGTCGGTCTTCATCGTCAACTCCGCGGCCTCGGTGACGGTGCCGGCGGCGACGCGCAATGAAGACGGCACGTGGACCTCGGGCAGCGCGGTGGTCTCCATCGACTTCCAGCCCACGGGCTTCGGCGCCAAGCAGGGGTTGCTGCTGGCGGCCACCGATCTCGAGTCGCAGGCCAACATCACCGTCGGCCTCAAGGGTTTTGGCGGCGGCCCGATCCTCAAGGTGGTGCCCGACCCGACGCTGGCGTTCGGCCGCGTGGGCTTCACCCCGAACTCCGCCACGCCGCTGGTCGCGACGCGTCAACTGCGCGTCACCAACATCGGCAACCAGGTCACGCCGGCCGACGTCGCGCTGAACCTCCACATCGATCGCCAGCCGTTCACCATCACCGCCACCAGCGGCTCGCTCGATGAGCTCTGCATCGGTGACTACACCGCGGCGACCAACACCTGCGTGGGCGGCTTCACGCCGTCGTACGACGCGACCAACGGCATCGCGCCCAACACCTCGGGCCTCAACCTCCCGGTGCGGTTGATTCCGCTCACGGCGGGCACGAAGACGTACGAGCTCACCATCTACAGCAACGACTACTCGACGCCTGAGAAGCACATTCAGATCACGGCCGAAGCGGTCGAGGCCCCGCCCTGCGATTACTCGGTGACGCCCGCCACGCTCGACTTCGGCCTCGTGAACAGCACCGCGTCGCAGACGCAGACCTTCACGCTCCACAACAACGGCACCCAGGCCTCGGACATCTGCTACTTCAGCGCCTTCGATCTCGCGGCCGGGAGCGACCCGTCGTTCTCCATCGTGAACCCGCCGACCGACATCCAGCTCAACCCGGGCGCCGACGCGACCATCAGCGTGCAGCTCGCCCCGACGGGCGCGCCCGCGGTCGCGACGCCGATCTCCGGAGCGGTCGTCTTCGCGGTGCCGACCGCCAGCTCGAACTCCGGTCAAGTCGATCTCGTGGCGACGCTCTCGCCGTCGTGTCTGTCGATCGCGCCGGTGCCCGTGCCCTTCGGCAACATCAAGCAGGGCTGTCAGTCGGCTGACAAGAGCATCATCATCAACAACGCGTGCCAGACGCCGGTGACGTACAGCGGCGCGGTGCTCACCGACGCGTCGGTCGCGCCGAACGGCACCGGTGGCTGCACCGACGCCGCGGGCTGCCCGCAGTTCTCGTTGGTGTCCGTGCCGGCGGCGGCGACCATCCCCGCGGGTGGGCAGCGCGTCATCACCGTGCGCTTCAAGCCGTACTCGCAGTCGACCTTCACCGGCAACGTCGACATCACGCTGCAGACCACCGGCGCGCCGTTCGTCAACCACGTGGGGCTCACCGGCACGGGCATCGCGCCTCCGTCCGATGGCATCTGCGTCTCGGCGTCGTGCCCGCCCCCGATGACCGTCAGCGCGAACACCACGGTGTCGCTGCCGGTGTCGATCGTCTCGCAGGGTGCCAACACCTGCTCGTGGAGCGTGGCGTCACGCCCGACCACGTCGAGCGGCAACTTCACCAGCCCCAACAGCTGCGGTTCGCCGGTGACGACCTACGACGCGGACACCGTCGGCACGCACGTCGTGCAGTTCACCGTCACCTCGGGCGGCACGCCCGCGACCTGCTCGACGCCCATCACGGTGGTGCCCAACGGCGACCTCTGGGTCGAGTTGACGTGGCAGCACAGCGGCGTCGACCTCGACCTGCAGTTGATGCGTTCGACCAACCTGTCCGACGTCACCAACCAGACGTGGTGGGAAGACAGCACGCTCGGCTACACGCACACCAACAACTTCACGAGCGACACGCTGTCGTGGGGCGGCTCGGGCACGGGTGATGACCCGTTCCTCGACCGCGACGACATCTCCGGCACGGGCCCCGAGAACCAGCGCATTCAGAACCCCGAGTTGCAGTCGGCGGGCGTGTACTACTCCATCGGCGTGCACACCTACCCGGGCACGACGTCGCAGAGCTCGCTCCCCGTGACCGCCACCGTGCGTCTGTACTGCGGAGGCAGTCTGGTGCGGACCGCCAACTACTCGGCCACGACTCAGGGCGAGATGTGGGTCATCGGTACCGTCAGCTTCCCCGTCGTGGGGGGCACGTGCACGGTCGACCCGAGCATCGGCCTCTTCGCCACCAGCCCGGTCACCACCGTGTTCCAGGGCTATTCACCGTAACCAACTCCAGGGCTCTCACATGAACGCCACGATTCTTCTTCTCTCGTTGATGCTCAACGCCGAACCGGCGCTGAGCCCTCAGCAGTACCTCGACCAGGCCCAGGCTGCTCAGCGCCGTGGTGACCTCGTGCAGGCCGGCCGCCTCGCCGAGGCGTGCGTGCAGAATCACGCCGGGTTCGCGGGGTGCTACCAGACTGCGGGGCTCATCTACTTCGCGCTCGCGAAG
>JBEHYH010000297.1:0-8170 GCA_048498275.1 Myxococcota bacterium
CGCCGCCCCACCGCCGTACCGGAGGAGAAGCCCGATCTCGATGATCGCCGTCTTCAGGCCGAGCTGGCCCGCGCGAATGGCAGCCACATAACCGCCAGGTCCAGAGCCGATGATCACCACGTCGAATGAGTCAGCCACACGTCTCTCCTTGAGGGGTTGAAAGCGGGGGTTCTCTTACGCGCCCGCGCTCCATAAGCAACCTGATAGAGCGCGCGTCTGTGCCCCGCTTTCCCACCCGAACGCTGGTGTTGATGACGCTCGCGTTGTTCGCCTTCATCTTCATGTGGTGGCAGACGCACCGCGTGAGCGTGATGACACCGGTTGAACTTCGCTTGATCGACGGAGGCACACCATGAAGGTCATCATCGTCGGCGGCGGTGTGATGGGTCTGTCGATCGCGTGGGAGCTCCGCCGCGATCGCACCATCGACGTCGTGGTGCTCGAGAAGTCGATCCCCGGTGCGGAGGCGTCGTCGGCCGCGGCGGGCATGCTCGCGCCGCAGTTCGAGTGCGACAAACCCGGCCCGATGTTGGACCTGTGTCTGCTCAGCCGGATGCAGTGGCCCAGGTTCGCGCGGGAGCTCGAAGAGCAGTCGCAGGTGCCGGTGCACTACCTGCCGTCAGGCGGTCTGCAGATCGCGTTCACTGATGACGAGAACGCTGCGTTGCAGGCGAAGGTCGATTGGCATCAGGCGGTGAATCTGCGCTCCGAATACGTCACTGGAGCGGCGCTGCGTGAGCTCGAACCGGCGCTGAATGAGTCGGCGATCTCGGCCGCGCATTTCCCCGATGATCATCAGGTGCAGCCGCGCGCGCTCGTTCGTGCGTTGGCGGTCGCCGTGCAGAGGTCGGGCGCCGAGTTCCGCACCGGTTCGGTTCGCGGGCTGCTCGAGCGCAACGGCAAGGTCTTCGGAGTCGACCTCGACGGCGAACGTCTCGAAGGCGATCTGGTCATTCTCGCGGCCGGTGCGTGGTCGGGGCTCGTCACCGGAGCGCAGGTCGACCCCGCGCGCGTGAAGCCTGTTCGCGGTCAGATGCTCGAGCTGCAGCTCCGCGCCCCCCGCTTCGCCCGTCTGCTCAAGAGCGCGAACGGCTACCTCGTGCCCCGCGCTGATGGCGCCGTGATCGCCGGCTCCACGATGGAAATGGCGGGCTTCGACAAGAACGTCACCGTCGAGGGCCTGACCAAGCTGCTGAAAGCGTCGACGCAGCTGGTGCCGTCACTCGCGAGCGCGCCCGTCACTTCGCACTGGGCCGGCCTCCGCCCGTGGACCGATGATCAACTTCCATTTCTGGGTGAAGGACCCAGACCCGGCCTGCTGCTCGCCACGGGACATTTCAGAAATGGAATTCTGCTCGCGCCAATCACCGCGCGTGTTCTGGGTCAATTGGTTCGTGGCGAGAAGACCACCCTCGATCTGCGCCCCTATCGGTACGCACGACCTTCGCCCTAGAGTCACACTGTTTTGGAAGCCATTCCGCCGCCCCCGCCCCGAGTTCTCATCGTCGACGACGATGAATCTGTAAGAGACGTCATCAGCGTGTTGCTCCGCGAGGAGGGTTACCAGTGCGCCGTCGCATCTGGAGCCGAGATGGCGCTCGACCTCGCTGATCAAGACGAGACGCCGCTCGTCATCTCCGACATGAAGATGCCGGGGAAAGACGGCCTCTGGCTGCTCGAGGCGATGCGCGACAAGCACCCCGATACGTCGGTGATCATGCTCACCGGCTACGGTGACACCGAGCAGGCCGTCGATTGTCTGCGCCGCGGCGCGGTCGACTACCTGCTCAAGCCGCCGAAGTTGACCGACCTCATCCGCTCCATCGAGCGCGCGCTGGCCAAGCGCCGCGTGGAGATGGCGAGGAAGCGCTACCAGAAGAAGCTCGAGCGCAAGGTTCGCGACCGCACCACGGAGCTGCGGAACGCGTTGAAGGACGTCTCGACCACGTACCAGAACACGCTGCTCGCGCTGGTGACCGCGCTCGACGCCCGTGAACACGAGACGTCCGACCACTCGCAGCGCGTCGTCGAATACACCACCGCGATCGCGCAGCGCATGACCATCAAGGGCGCGGAGCTCGATGAGATCGGCCGCGGCGCGCTGCTGCACGACATCGGCAAGATCGGCGTGCCCGACGCCGTGCTGCTCAAGCCCGGCAAGCTCACGCCTGAAGAATGGGTCGAGATGCGTAAGCACCCCGACATCGGCTACTCGATGATCGCGCCCATTCCGTTCCTCGCGACGCCCTCGGCGATCGTGCTCTCGCACCAGGAACGCTTCGATGGCCGCGGCTACCCGCGCAACCTCGGCAAGCACGAGATCCACATCGGCGCGCGCATCTTCGCCGTCGCCGACACGCTCGACGCCATCACGTCTGATCGCCCGTATCGCAAGGGCGCGACGTTCACCGCGGCGATCGAAGAGATCGCGCGTTGCTCGGGTACGCAGTTCGACCCTGAAGTCGTGCGCGCGTTCCTCGACCTCGGCGAGGCGAACCTGCTGCAGATCAAGGCGGGCATGCTCGAGAAGAAGCGGCTGAAGATGCTCGAAGACACGAAGAAGGCCGCTGACGCCGCAGCGACCGCCGCCGCTGTCGCTGAGCTCGCGAAGAACAGTGCGTGATGCGCTCGGCCGGCCGCTGAAGACGCTCCGGCTGTCTGTCACCGACCGCTGCAACCTCCGGTGTGCGTACTGCATGCCGGAGGAGCACTACCGCTGGCTCCCCTCGGACGAATTGCTGTCGATCGCAGAATTCGTACGCGTGGTCGGCGCGTTCGGCGTCGATCGCGTTCGCATCACCGGTGGCGAGCCGTTGATTCGTCAGGATGTAGACGCCCTGGTGAGTTCGCTGCGTGTTCGTGAAGTCGCGCTCACCACGAATGGAGTTCTGCTCGCTTCGCGCGCTGAAGAACTCAAACGCGCGGGGCTTCACCGCATCACCGTCTCCCTCGACACGTTGCGCGCTGATCGCTTCGAGCAGCTCACTCGACGCAACCAACTCAACGACGTGCTCGCGGGCATTGCCGCGGCGCGCTCGGCCGGGTTTTCCGAGCTCAAGCTCGACTGCGTCGTGATGCGCGGCGTGAACGACGACGAGCTGCACGACCTGCTGCGCTTCGCGCGCGAGGTGTCTGCCGAGCTGCGCTTCATCGAATACATGGACGTCGGCGGCGCGACGAGGTGGAGCCCGCGTGAAGTCGTCTCCGCCCGCGAAATTCTCGAACGCGTCGGGCCCGCGAAGGCGCTCGACGGCCGCGGCTCGGCGCCCGCGCAACGCTACGAACGAGAAGACGGACAGATCTTCGGAATCATCGGTTCGACCACCGCGCCCTTCTGCGGCGCCTGCGATCGCGCTCGGGTCACCGCCGACGGCACGTTCTTCAGTTGCCTCTACGCGAAGCGCGGAGTCGACCTGCGGTCTGCCCTGCGCGCGGGCGTCGACCTCGTCCCCCTCATCTCCGCGCACTGGTCGGCGCGCACCGATCGCGGCGCCGAAGAACGTCTCGCGCTGCGCGACGCCCGCGGTCCCCTGTTCACCGCCGCCCAGTTGCAACAGGAGCCGCACGCCGAGATGCACACCCGGGGAGGCTGAGCACTTTTGCAGCGAGCGCCTCATACGCTAGAGGCCCGCCCATGCAGCTCGAGTCACCTGTCGCGCCCATTCCCGAAGTGCCCGTCGAAAAGCCGTTTCGTCTGCACCGCCGCTTCGATCGCACCGGTCGATTGATCGGCGATCAAGGCATGAAGCGCCTCGCCAAAGCGCGCGTGCTGGTGCTCGGCATGGGCGGCGTCGGCAGCTACGCGGTCGAAGGCCTGGTCCGCTCCGGAGTCGGGCATCTCACGCTCGTCGACTTCGACGTGGTCTGCGTGACGAACTCGAATCGTCAGCTCCACGCGACGGTCAGCACGGTCGGCAAGCCGAAGGCCGAACTGATGGCGCAGCGGTGCAAGGCCATCAACCCCGACGTGTCGATCACGCAGATCGTCGACTTCTATCGCGAAGAGAACGCTGAACAGTTGCTGGCCGGGGAGTGGGACTACGTGGTCGACGCGATCGACAACGTGAAGGCGAAGCTGCATCTGCTCAATCAGTGCGTGCAGCGAGGGATTCCCGTCGTGTCATCGATGGGCGCCGCCGGCCGGCTCGACCCGACGTACATCCGCGTCGATGACCTGTGCGAAACGCATATGGACCCGTTCGCCAAAGACATCCGCAAGCTGCTCAAGCGGAAGTGGAACATCGACACCAACAAGCCCACCGGCATCACGGCGGTGTTCTCGATCGAGCCGCGGCGTGACCCGTTCGATCTGAAGTACGACGAAGCGAGCGGCGGGTTCATGTGCGTGTGCCCGCATGGCGAGAACGAGTTCCACACCTGCGATCACCGCAATCAGATCGACGGGTCGGTCGCGTTCGTGACCTCGATCTTCGGCATGCAGATGGCCGGCGTCGTCATTCGCCGCATCGCGCAGGGCCGCTGAGCCATGGCGACGAAGCTCAACAAAGGCGTCATCTACTCGGTCGGCGCCACACACAGCCCCGAGCTCATTGAGCTGATGGGCGCCGGCTTCGCGTACGTCACGCCTGACACCGAGCGCGGGCCGGGCCTCAAGCTGTCCGTCGGGAACAAAGTGCTCGTCGACTACCGCAGCGAGATCGTCGATTTCGGGCGTGGCAACAAGGGGTTCCTCGCGCTCAAAGTACGCAACTACGGCCCGCACGCGGCTGATGTCGCGGAGCTCGAAGAGTTCCTCGCGCGACTCGCTCGCGCAGGAGTTCCCGACCCCGGGTTTGGAAACGCGAGCGCGTTCGTCAACCAGCTCTTCAATCGGCGGATCAGCAGTGGGACGACCACGCCGATCGACTACGTACGCGAGCTCGTCAGCTTCTTCATGGCGAAGGAGCTGCGCTTCCCTCTCCAAGATCTCCAGGACGAAGCCGACTCCGCGTGCGAGGAGATGGAAGAGCACCTCGCGAAGCTCGGCGTGAAGGTCACCCTTCCGCGCCCTGACTTCGACGACGAGCTCGATGAAGAAGACGCGAGAGCCGAGGTCATCGCCGAGATCGCGGAAGCTGCGAACGACGCGCTCGCGAAGAGCCGCCGCGACGAGCGCTGGCACCAGTTCGCCAGCCTCGATTGGGACGGGAATGATCCGCTCTGGCTCCTCCTCACTCCTGCACAACGCGATGGGCTGGTGCGCGAGAAGATTCTCGACGCGCCTTAAACCAGCCGGCCGAGCGCGCCCGCGATGTCGGGTGACTCGTCGAGCAGCGCAGCCATCGGGTCACCCAGTTTCTCGAGCCGGGGAATCGCGTTGCGAATGGTGAACTGACGCGGCGTGAGGCCGGGTTTCACTTCGCTCCACTGCAACGTCATCGACACCGGCGCCGTCGGCAACGCGCGCACGCAGAACGGTGCGGCGATCAACCGCCCCGGCCCGTTCTGAAACGCGTCGACGTACACGCGATGGTCGCGCTTCTTCATCACGCGTTCGGTCGTCGCGATCTTCGGGTGCTGCTGCGCGATGAGCTCAGCGAGCACGATGCCCAACTGCTTCGCGCCTTCGTTGTCGAGCTGACGCCCGAGCGGAATCATCACGTGCAGGCCCGATGAGCCCGTCGTCTTCGGGTACGCCGGCAACTTCGCTTTCTCACAGACCTCACGCAGCGCGTTCGCCAGGGTGATCACGTGCTCGAACGGCGCACCTTTCGGGTCGAAGTCGATCACGCACCAATCGGCGCGATCCATCGTGGCGATGCGATCGGCGCGCAGGTGCAACGGCAGCGTCGCGAGGTTCGCGCACCACTCCAGCGTGCGGAGATCGTCACAGACGATCTGATCGATGTCGCGCTTCTCTTCTTCATTCCGCATCCGCACGGTGCGCACGAAGTCAGGCGCCTTCAGCGGCACGTTCTTCTGAAAGAAGTTCTTCCCGCGAATTCCATCGGGGTAGCGCGTGAGCATCAGCGGGCGGTCACGCAGGTACGGCAGCAGCCACTTCGAAACGCCGCGGTAGTACTCGACGAGCTCGCCCTTGGTGATGCCGTCATCGGGGAACAGCACCTTGTTCTCGTTGGAGATCTTCACACCGGTCACGGGCACCGGCGCGGCGACGATGCTGTTCCCCTCGGGCAGCGGGCATTCTTGCGGCGTCTTGTCGTCGCGAAAGCGAATGAACACCGGCTCGCGAACTGAATGCTGCTCGGGCCAGTTCTTGTAGCGCGCTTCGATGACCAGCTCAGGCGTCACCCACACCGCGTCATTCGCTTCAGGCGCTTCGCCGGTGAACTGCGGCGTCTCGACGGTTGACTCCATCAACTGCTGTTTCACCGGAGCGATCACCTTCGGGTTGATGCCCGCACCCACTCGCCCCGCGAACACGAAGTCGTGGCCGTTCCACACGGCGAGATACAGCGCGTTCCAGTCCTTCGCGTAGCCGACGACGGCGAAATCGGCCGAGTGCGTGAGCGCGAGTTTGAGCCAGGTATTGCGCCGGCCTCCCGCGTACGGAGACGAAAGATCTTTCGCGATGATGCCTTCGAGTTGCTGCGCCTTCACCGCTTCGAGAAACGCTTCACCTTCGCGCTCGATGAAGTCGATGGGCAACACGCGTTCGGCTTTCGGAACGCGCTTCAGCAACCGGGCTTTCCGCTCACGCAGCGGCAGTCGCCGCAGATCCTCGTCACCGTCCATCAACAGATCGAACGCGAAATACGCCGCGGGGTACGCGCGCATGTTCACGTCGATCTCCTTCTGCCCCGTGAGCATTCCCCGATGGAGCAGGTGTTGAAAAATCGGCCGCCCCGCCGCGTCTTGAATCACCAGCTCGCCGTCGAGAACGAAGTCACCGCCCGGTACCGCGGCGATCGCTTCGACAATCTCCGGAAATTTGCGGCTCGCATCGCTCCCGCGGCGCAGCAGTAACCGAACGCGCCCATCGATTCGTTCTGCCAGCACGCGAAAACCGTCGTACTTGAGCTCGAAGCCCCAACCGTCTCGGGTGAACGCCTTCTGCATGGGTTGTGCGAGCTGCAACTCGATGTCGTCGGCGTTCATTTTGGAGTTCGAAAAGTCGCTGTACGGTACCAGCCATGACTGCACGCGCCATGGGAACGGGAACGATCAGCTTCGGTCTGGTCAACATTCCGGTGAAGGTCTTCTCGGCCACGGAATCGGGCGGAAAGATCTCCTTCAACCAGCTCCACGCCGACAAGAAGACGCGGCTGAAGCAGCAGATGTACGACCCGGAGACAGGCGAGATCGTGCCGCGCGAGAAGATCGTCAAGGGCTACGAGTTCGCGAAGGACCAGTACATCGTGGTCGACGAAGCCGAGCTCGAGAAGCTCGAGCTGGCGACCTCGCGCAGCATGGACATCGCGGAGTTCGTACCGCTCGATCAGGTCGACCCACTCTACTTCGACAACGGCTACTACCTCGGGCCCGACAAAGGCGCCGAGCGTGCGTACAAGCTGCTCGCCGCGGCGCTGCAGGACGCGAAGTACGCGGCGGTCGCGAAGTACGTCGCGCGCGGCAAGCAGCAGCTCGTCGTGTTCCGGCCCTTGAACGGCGCGATCGTCATGCAGCAACTGCGCTACGCCGATGAAGTGAAGTCGTTGTCTGAAATTCCCATTCCTGATGCGACGGTGACTGACGCGGAGTTGGGGCTCGCGAAGCAGTTCATCAACGCGCTCGCGAAGCCGCAGTTCGACATCACGCAGTTCAAAGACGAGTACCGCGAGAAGCTGCGCGATCTGCTCGACAAGAAGATCAAGGGCGAGGCGGTCGATCTGACGCCGGCTCCCGCGCCGCAGGCCAAGGTCGTCGACCTGATGGAGGCGCTGAAGGCCTCGCTCGCGCGCAACGCCGCGCCCGCCGGCGCACCCGCGCCTGCTGCCGAAGAACGCAAGCCGCCGAAGCGCTCGCCCGCCTCTGACGACGTCGCCGCCGAGCCGAAGAAGAAGAAGGCCAAGGGCTGAAGTGGCGCTCGCAGTCTTCCTCGTCACCTACGTCTTCCTGGCGGGGTTCAAGCTTCCGTTTCTGCAGCTCAATCGCACCGGAGCTGCGCTCGCCGGCGCCGTCGCGATGGGCGCGCTGGGAGTCGTCAAACCCGAAGAGCTCTCCACGTCGATCGACGTCGACACCATCGTGCTGCTGTTGGGGATGATGC
>JBEHYH010000298.1:0-8134 GCA_048498275.1 Myxococcota bacterium
GCCAGGCGGGCCGCACCACGATGATGTTCGGCGCTCCCGCGCCGGCTCCGTCACCGTCGGCCGGGAAGAACTCGACGATGATGTTCGGCACGCCGGCGTCGAACGCCGCCGCGGCCGCCGCTCCGGAGCCCGCTGCCGCGGCCGGGAACAAGACGCTGGTGTTCGGTGGAGGTTCGCCGCCCGCGAGCTCCGCGAAGAACACCACGATGATGTTCGGTACGCCCGCGTCGAACGCTGCCTCGCAAGCCGCTCAAGCGGCGCAGGCCCCGGTCGCGCCCGCGAGCAAGACCCAGCTCTACGGCGGAGATGATTCGGCCGAAGAGACGATCATGGACTCGCCGGGTCAGTCGTCGCGCACCTTGATCTTCGGTGGGCCGCTCGAACGCCCGCAGGAGCCCGCGCCGGAGCCCTCGAAGAACACCACGATGATGTTCGGGCGTTCTCCGATCCCCAAGGTCACGGCGGGTACGGTCGAGCTCTCGGGCATGGCGGTCGACGAGAACGCGCCCAACGAGAGCACGGTGCGCGTCGACGAGTCGCAGGTCGCGGCGGAGCAGGACACCAGCGCGACCACCGATACCGGTGAACCGCAGCCGCCTCCGCGCGCCGAGCGCACGCAGCGCTTCGCGATGAGCGAGCTCGCGAAGCCGCCCGAAGAGAAGCGCCGCTCGCCGCCGATGCTCAAGCCGGCCGAAGAAGGCGAGGTCGATCTCAGCGCGAATCAGACGCTGCGCCCCGGTCAGGTCGACGTCGCGTCGCTCGACTTCGACCCGCACCGTACGCTGCCGCCCGACATGCAGTTGACGCCGCCCACGGCCGTGCCGGCGATCATGCGGCCTGAGATCGTGACGCCTCCGGGAACTTCTGCGGCGGCGGGCATGACCGAGCCCGATCTCGAACGGCTCCAGACCGGGTCTCACTACCAGCTCAAGCTCGAGAACCCCGACACGCAGCCCGGTCTGCTCGGCGCCCCGTTGGATCTTCAGGCCGCGCAAGCCGACGCGGCGGCGGCGCGCACCGCGAAGCAGAGCGGCGGCTCCGGCAAGCTGATCGTCGTCGTGCTGCTGCTGATCGCGCTCGCGCTCACCGCGGTGCTGGTGTGGCGGCTGTTCGGCAAGCAGATCATGGGCGAGCAGGTCTCGGAGCAGGCGCTCAAGACCACCGGTGACGCGTTCGCGCTCCTCCGCCGTGATGACGCGGCGAACCAGGCGAAGGCGGTCGAAGATCTCCGCGGGGTGCTCGCGCAGAACCCGGAGCTGGTCGAAGCGCAGGCCGCCCTGGTGCTCGCGCTCGCCGCCGAGTTCGACGACGCGCAGGCTGAACTGCACAACGGCGAAGAGCACATGGCGAAGGTCAAGGTCGCCGGCGCCACGCAGGCCGAGCTCGACGCGCTGCAGGCGGTGCTCACCGCGCAGACCGAGGCCGTGCAGCGCTTCAAGAAGCAGCTCGATGACGCGCACGCGCGGCTGTTGGAGCTCGGCGCGAAGGTGCAACGCGGTTCACGCGACGAGAGTGCGCTGGTGCGCGCCGATGGCTTCGCGAAGGGCGTGAAGGGCGATCAAGAAGCGATGTCTCGCGCGGTGCAGTTCGCGCAGTTGAACCCGGCGGCTCCCGATGCGTGGGTCGGGCTCATCGAGCCCGAGTACGCGCTCAACGGCGGCACGCAGATCGACGAAGCGGTCGCCCAACTGCAGAAGATCAACGACGACGCGTTCTTCCGCCCGGCGGTGTTGCTGGCGCGCCTCGAGCTCAAGCGCGGCAACGCCGGCGTGGCGGCCGAGCGTCTGGAGCGCGTGGTGCAGTTGAACGATCAGCACGCGCTGGCGAAGGCGCTGCTCAAGTCGATCGCGCAGAAGTAGTCAGCGCGCGGCGACGCGCTTCGAGGCCTCCACGGGGAGCAGCGTCGCGTAGCCCGCGAAGAGTTCACCCGTGAGCTTCGGTTTGCTCCCCGGCGTCTCGGTGCGCAGCCAATCGTTCAAGCGGCGGCCGCCCGCGGTCTTCGCATCGCCCGGGTGATTCAGATTCATGCGGTAGCGCACCACGCCGCGCGCGACGCGATGAATGACGAGCACCGTGCCGTCTTTCTCCACGTCTTCCACCACGCCGATGTGCGTCAGCCCATCGTTCGCGCGGCCGTCGCGATTCAAGTCGTACGTCTCCTTGAAGAAGACGAGGTCGCCCGGGAGCGGCCGGCCTGAATTGAAGATGCGGCCGTGCGCGGCGGCGAAGCGCCACATCGCGGTGACGCCGTTGTCTCCGCCGCGGCCCTCGGTCATCAGGTTCACGCCGAGCGGCTCGTACACCGCGCGCACGAACCCGGTGCAGTCGTCGCCGTAGCGTTTGCCATTCACCACGACGGTGTTCTTGCCGAGCAACTGCTGCGCCACATCGACCGCGCGTTCACGCGCGCCGGGCGCGATGGTGAGCTGCGGTCGCTGCGCGGGTTCGATGACGGGCGCGGAGGGAATTTCTCGAGTCGCGGCGGATCTGGAGAACGGCTCGTAGCGGGTCATCAGGCTCCGCGTCCCGGGCGCTCCCGTAGCGCAACCGGTGACGGCGGCGAGGAGGAGCAACGGTGCAACACGCATGAAGCGCAGACTCTCGCGCTGGCGGAATCCGTCAAATTCACCACCCAGTCCGCGCGAGCAGGGCGAGCTTCGTTTAACATTCGTCGCATGCCTCGGGGGGTCATGCGTTTCGATCGCGTTCGCGTACGCGCCGTGTTGCGCGCCGCACATCTGTACGACGGGTGGTGGGCGAACAAACGGCCGCCGCGGTTCGGTGACGTCGGCACCGTGGTCGAGGTGTTGCGCGGTGACGACGCGCGCGAGGTCTACGTCGTCGAATGCATCGCGCCTGATGGCTCGACGATCTGGCTCTCGGAGATGCTCGAAGAAGAGCTCATTCTTCAGAACTGAAAGCGATCAACCACGCCTGACGTTCGTTGGAGAATCGCGGTCCACCCGATCAGCGCGTCGACCTTCGGCTCGACATCGGGCGGCGTGAGACCCAGTGACGCGATCGAACCCGTGCACGCGAAGAGCTTCGCTGAACCCGAGTCACGGACACTGTCTAGTAACTGACGAATGGTAGGCACCCCACGGAGCTCCATCGTCGCGTTGACGTCGTCGCGCTCGAGGTCGGGGACATCGAGGTTCCCCCGCACGAGACGCTCGAGCGCCCACCAGAAAAAGTAGAGCTCCACCGGGCGGCCAGTGGCGGTCGCGGCGGCGGCGATCGAGAGCGCCTGGTGCACCGAATCGTATTCGCCTCGGTGAAGAAAGATGACGAGTGGCGAAGCCATGCTGCGGCTTCTACACATAAATGCGCTAAGCGCCGCGCCGCTTACGTACTTCCATTCTGCTGATCGGAAACCATGCACGACGAAACGACGACACGACGCAAAGACGCTCACCTCGAACTCTGCGCGAAGGAAGAAGTCGCCCCCGTGGGCAACTCGACGCTGTTCGACGGAGTGAAGCTGATCCACTGCGCGCTCCCCGAGCTGCACACCTCGCAGGTCGATCTCTCGTGTGACTTTCTCGGCAAGAAATTGAAGGCGCCGATTCTGGTGACGGGCATGACCGGCGGCAGCGAGCGCGCGACGAAGGTCAATCGTGAGCTCGCGCAGGCCGCGGAGGAATTCGGTGTCGCGTTCGGCGTCGGGTCGCAGCGCGCGATGGCGGAGCGGCCTGAGCTCACCTCGTCGTTCTCGGTGCGCGACGTCGCGCCCAGCACGGTGCTCATCGGCAACATCGGCGCGGTGCAGGCGGCGAAGATGACGGTCGATTCGCTCCGTAAGCTGGTCGACGCGATCGGCGCCGACGCGCTCGCGGTGCACCTGAACCCCGCGCAGGAGCTGAATCAGCCCGAAGGCGATCGCGATTTCCTCAAAGGGCTCGAGACCATCGGCTCGCTCACGAAGGCGTTCGGTGATCGTCTCATCGTCAAAGAGACCGGCTGCGGAATTTCTCCTGAAGTTGCGAAGCGGCTCGTCGAGGCGGGCGTGAAGAACATCGACGTCTCGGGGCTCGGCGGCACGTCGTGGGTGCGCGTCGAAGAGTTGCGCTCGTCAGGCGTGAGCCGTCAGGTCGGCGCGACGTTCTCGGGCTGGGGCATCCCCACGGCGGCCGCGGTCGCGTCGGTTCGTGCGGTGGCTCCGAACGTGAAACTCGTGGCGTCGGGTGGCGTGCGCAACGGGCTCGAGATCGCGAAAGCGCTCGCGCTCGGTGCAGACGTCGGCGGGCTCGCGCTGCCGCTCTTCCGCGCGCAGCAGGAGCGGGGGCTCGACGGAGTTCGCGATGCACTCAGGGCATTGATCGCGGGTCTTACGCAGGCGCTCGCGCTGACCGGCGCCACAAACGTCAGTCAGTTACGAAAGAAACCGCGCGTGCTGACGGGTGAAATCAAAGACTGGTTGGCGGCGCTCCTTCCTGCGTGAGAGAGAGAAACTTCAATGGCTGAAATCACTTCGAGACTTTCTGGTTTTCACAAGCTGCCTGTCGCCGATCGCCTCGGCACCGTGTCGCGCATGATGCGGCTGACCGGCGATGAGACGTCGGCGCTGTCGGGTGAAGGTCTCAAGATGGAGACCGCGAACCAGATGATCGAGAACGCGATCGGCGTGTTCTCGTTGCCGCTCGGCCTCGGGCTCAATCTGCAGATCAACGGCCGCGATTACATCGTGCCGATGGCCGTCGAGGAGCCGAGCGTGATCGCGGCCGTCAGCTTCGCCGCGAAGATCGCGCGTGAAGGCGGTGGCTTCAACGCCGAGGCCGATGACCCGGTGATGATCGGCCAGGTTCAGTTGACCAACTATGGCGACCCGACCGAGGCGTCGCGCAAGTTGAACGAGCATAAGGAACAACTGCTCGCGCTCGCCAACAGCTTCCACCCGGCGATGGTCGCGCGTGGCGGTGGTGCGCGTGACATCGAAGTGCGTCTGCTGCCCGCGCCGGAAGGTGCGAAGGGCGAGCCGATTCTGGTGCTGCACCTCTACATCGACACGCAGGAGGCGATGGGCGCCAACCTGATCAACACGATGTGCGAAGGCGTCGCGCCGCTCGTGGAGCAGATCACCGGTGGCAAGGTGTTCCTCCGCATCCTCTCGAACCTCGCCGACCGCCGGCTGGCGCGCGCGACGTGCCGCATCCCCGTCGAGTCGCTGCGTGACTTCGATCTCCCGGGGGAGGCGATCGCCGAAGGCATCGTGCAGGCGAGCCGCTTCGCGCAGGCCGACCCGTACCGCGCGGCGACGCACAACAAGGGCGTGATGAACGGCATCGACGCCGTGGCGATCGCGACCGGCCAGGACTGGCGCGCCATCGAAGCGGGCGCGCACGCGTTCGCCTGCCGCGATGGCCAGTACCGCCCGCTGTCCACGTGGAATCTCGAAGAAGGTCACCTCGTGGGCCGCATCGAGCTGCCGCTGGCGCTCGGCATGGTCGGCGGGCCGATCAAGGTTCACGGCGCGGTGCAGGCGGCGATGAAGGTGCTGCGGGTGTCGTCGGCGCGTGAGCTCGCGATGGTGATGGCGGCCGTCGGCCTCTCGCAGAACTTCGCGGCGGTGCGCGCGCTGGGCAGCGTGGGCATTCAGCGCGGTCACATGGCGTTGCACGCGCGCTGCGTCGCGGTCACCGCCGGCGCGCGTGGTCACTTCGTCGAGAAGGTCGCCGACCTCCTCGTGAGCGCCGGCCAGGTGAAGGTCGAGAAGGCGAAAGAGATTCTCGCCGCGCTGATGGTCGATGCGGCGATTCCTGTTCAGTCTGCGCCGTGAGCTCACCGTTTTCTGCCTTCGGGCCCGGGAAGATCATTCTGCTCGGCGAACACGGTGTCGTGTACGGACACCCTGCGCTCGCCGGCGCCATCTCGCGGGGCGTGCACGCGACCGCCACGGCTGACGAAGAGGGCCCTTCGATCGATTTCCCCGAAGGGTTGTCTGACGCGCAGACCGAGGTGCTCGAGCGCGCGTTCGAAGTCGCCGTGCGCAAGACGAAGTACCCGCGCGTGTCGGTCGAGCTGAATTCTGATTTGCCGCTGTCGATGGGCCTCGGCTCGTCAGGCGCGTTGTCGGTCGCGATCGCTCGTGTGCTGCTCAACGCGCAGACGGGGAAGATGCCGAAGCCGCTCGTCGTCGAGAAGCTCGCGTTCGAGATGGAGAAGGCGTTTCACGGCACTCCGAGCGGCTGCGATCACACGACCTCGGCGCGCGGAACGCTGGTGCTCTACCAGAAGGGCAAAGCGGTCGAGGTGAAGTCGCCGAAGCCCCTCAAGGTGCTCGTCGCGCTCGTCGGCCCGCGTTCGGCGACGAAGTCGACCGTCGGTGCGCTGCGTGAACGTCAGAAGCGTTGGCCCGCGCGGTATCGCCGGGTGTTCGATCACATCGGCAACCTCGTGCGTGACGGCGTCGCCGCGGTGAAGAAGGGCGATCTCGAAGCGCTCGGCGACGTGATGAACATGAATCAGGGCATGTTGTCGTCGCTTGGTCTGACCAGCACGCCCATCGATGAGATGGTGTACCGGTTGCGCGAAGCGGGCGCGCTGGGCGCCAAGTTGACCGGTGCCGGCGGTGACGGCGGCGCGGTCATCGGTCTCTTCCCTGAACCGGAGCCTGCGGTGGTGAAGCTCCGGAAAGCAGGCATTGATTGCTTCGCGAGTCAGCTCGCGGGCCCGAGGGCATTGTGAAAGCGACGGCGAAGGCGCACCCGAACATCGCGTTGGTGAAGTACTGGGGCAAACGCGACGAGAAGTTGATTCTCCCGCATCAGTCGAGCTTGTCGGTGACGCTCGGGCCGCTGTCGGTGACGACGTCGGTCGAGTTTCTCGGTGAGAAGGGCGCCGATGAGATCGAGATCAACGGCAAGATCGCGCAGGGCGGCGAGCGCACGCGCGTCGAAGAAGCGCTGAAGCTGGTGCGCCTCGAGTCGGGCAACAAGAAGCTCGGCCGCGCGCGCATGATCTCGAGCGGAGATTTTCCGGCGGCGGCGGGTCTCGCGTCATCGGCCGCTGCCTTCGCGGCGCTCGCGGTCGCGGCCCGTGCTGCGGCGGGTCTGAAGCGCGATACGAAGGCTGAATCGATCCTCGCGCGTCGCGGTTCTGGTTCGGCGTCGCGCAGCGTGCAGGGCGGCTTCGTGCGGTGGAATCGCGGCCGTCGCCCTGATGGCAAAGACAGCTTCGGCGAACAGTTGTTCGAAGCCTCACACTGGCCGGAGCTGCGAATGCTCGTCGGAATGGTCAGCCGCGAGGAAAAAGAAGTGAAGTCGCGCGATGGCATGCGTTCGACGGTGGAGACCTCTCCGTATTACCCGGCGTGGACGAAGGACGCCGAGGCCGAGACGAAGAACATCGTGAAGTTCATCAAGCGGCGTGACCTCGAGGCGGTGGGTGAGATCGCCGAGCGCAACGCGTGGCGCATGCACTCGACGGCGTTCGCGGCGAACCCTCCGCTGAACTACATGAAGCCCGCGACGATCGCGGTGATCGAAGCGTGCCGTGTCGCGCGCGCGCAGGGCGTCGGCATCTGGTTCACGCTCGATGCCGGGCCGAACCCCGTGCTGCTGACCTCGGCGAAAGACGAAGCGCGCGCGGCGGCGCTGGTGAAGCAGCTCGGCGCGAGTGAAGTGGTGCACTGCGTGCCCGGCGGCGACGCGGTCCTTCTCTCACAAGCGCAACTCCCTTCCCCTTGAAGAGAGGGCCCGGGGAGCGAGGGTGAAGGGCGCCGTTGTTCCTCCCCTCGAGCGCGATCGTCATCACGACGACGCGCTTTTTTCGTTTCTCCGACGAGATCCGTCGCCGTTGCTCATTGCCGAGATGCGGCGCGCGCTGCCTCGCGTGGAGCTGCGCTGAAAGGAACGCGCGAAGTTCGAACTTCAGAGCGCTGGATCGGTGTTGGCGCCGTCAGAACATCAGAGCTTCGTGAGCATGCGTGGCTCGCTCGAAGACGCGCGCGAGGTGCCGCCTTGTGGGCCGCTTCTCGCGGCGACCCGAAAATGAAAAGGGCGTCGCTTCGAACGAAGCAGACGCCCCTCGCCACTCGCTGGTGCGAGTCGGACTTTACGCGTCAGCCGCGAGCTTCGACGCGTGGCGGTTGATGAACTCCACCAGCGTACGCACGCCGGCGCCGGTCGCGCCCTTG
>JBEHYH010000299.1:0-8126 GCA_048498275.1 Myxococcota bacterium
ACCCCAACTGGCCGCCCGCGCATTTCCCCGAAGAATGCCTGGCCGCGGCGCGCCGCTTTCGCCGCGTGGAGATCCGCTTCGACCTCGAGCTCGCCGGTGAAGTGAAGCCGGTGCTGGGTGACATTTCAGCCGGTGGCGCGATGTTTCTCTTCAACGAGAGCCGGCCCGGCGCCGAAGTGGTGGTGCTGTTGAAGGGCGTTCGCGCGAAGGCGAAGGTGTTGTCGGTGTCTCCCAAGGGAGCGCTGTTCGCGCATCACTGCCAGTTCATCGACGCGTCTGAGGGACGCGCCCTGTTCGAAGCTGTTTCGTCTTAGCTCGCGCGGCGTTAGCTTGAGCGCCGAGATGGCCATCGGCGACGAGACAGTACGAAACATCAATCTCGGCCCGGCCTCTGACCCCCTGCTGGGGCAGATCGTCGAACAGTACAAAATCGAGTCGCTCCTGGGCACGGGAGCGATGGGTTACGTCTACCGCGGCGTGCATCAGGTCATCGGCAAGGCCGCGGCCATCAAGGTGCTCAAGCCCGACTACGCCGACGACCCTGAGATGGTGCAGCGCCTCGTTCGCGAAGCGCGCACGGTGAACGCGATTCGTCACCCGGCCATCGTCGACATCTTCGGGTTCGGCACGCTGCCGCGCAGTGAGCAGCCGTACATCATCATGGACCTCCTCGAGGGCCAGCCGCTCGACGCGTACATCGCGGAGCACTCGCCGATGCGCGCGAAGGACGTGACGCCGCTGCTCGACCAACTGCTCTCGGCGCTCGAAGCCGCGCACAAGGTCGGCGTCATTCATCGCGACCTGAAGCCCGGCAACGTGTTCGTCGAGTCGCACCCCGACGGTCAGAAGAGCATCAAGGTCATCGACTTCGGGCTCGCGAAACAGGCCGACCGCGCGGGCGGCTCCGTTCGCCCGACGAACCCCGGCACGTTGCTCGGCACGCCGGCGTTCATGGCGCCGGAGCAGGTGCTGGGTACGAAGGTGACTCCGGCGACCGACCTCTACGCCGTCGGCGGCATCGCGTACCAGATGCTGACCAAGCACCTGCCGCACGAGGCGCCGTCGGCCATCGAAGTGCTCTCGCAGAAGATGCAGCACGACCCGATTCGCCCGAAGCAGTGGCAGCCCACGCTCGACGAAGACCTCGACGGCTGGGTGATGAACCTGCTCTCGCGCGAAGCCGACCGCCGCTTTCAAGACGCCGAAGAAGCGCGCACGAGATTGCGGCGCATCAGCGATGGCAAGACCGTCGCTCCGGGCATGGGCAACCTGAAGCCCGTCTCGCAATCGCGCACCGGAGTCGTGCCCAAGCGAAGCTGGGGCGACAGCAAGGCCGTCACCGAAGAGAGCCACGTCGAGAAGAGCACCGACCGCTTTCAGGAATTCCGCGACGAGCCGAAGTTGAAGCCGGGCGACGAGACGCTGGTGCCGACGCCGAGCTTCTCCGCGCGCGGCGAAGTGCCGACCATCGCGCAGGCGCCTGAGGCGGTGCTCGCCGAACTGCGCAAGAAAGAAAGCCAGGCCACGCTGCCTCCCGTGACGGCGAAGTCGAAGGAGAGCGGCACCACCTTGCCGCCCGTGCAGATGTCAGCCGAAGAACCGCATCAATCGATGGTGTCGCGGTCTGCACCAAAGACCGGTCTGTACCTCGCGTTGGCCCTGTCGATTTTGGCGTTGTTGGGCGGTCTCGCGTGGTTTTTGACTCTGAAATGAGTCAGAAGGCCGCCGCAAAATCCGTCCACAACGGTTGATGGGGCATCGTCCAAAGGTAGGACATCAGACTTTGACTCTGAGTATCGTGGTTCGAATCCACGTGCCCCAGATGTAGCCAAAAAGCGCTCTAGGCTTCAGACGGCGTGCTGGGCAGAATCAACCCCAGTAGACCTGTCTGGGGGAGCGCGATGGCTGTTCGGGAGTTGCAGCTAGTCACCATTGGCGAGGTCCCGGCGGCGTTCCTCCGCGAGCTGGAGGCGCCCATCGCTCAGGTCCTCGGCGTCACCGCGTATCTGGGCAAGGCCGCGCTGGCGGCTCCGGCGTTCGCGTTCAACAAAGACCGCAACCAGTACCACACGACCTCCATCGTTCGCCGGCTGCTCACCCTCAAAGACATGGGCACGCCGCTGATTCTCGGCGTGAGCGACGTCGACCTCTTCGTGCCCGACACGTCGTTCGTCTACGGCGAAGCCGACCGCGAAGCGCACGGCGCGGTGATGAGCATCTGGCGCCTGCGCGGTGAAGGCGAAGCGTGGAAGCGCCGCGCGTACGTCGAAGCGGTGCATCAGGCCGGGCATCTGGTGGGCCTCTCGTATTGTGAAGACGCGCGCTGCGCGATGTACCAGGCGACGACCATCACCGACGCGGAACGCAGACAACTGCACCTCTGCAACAACTGTCGGAACGAGCTCGTGAAGCTGCGAAAGGTGTAAACGTCGGAGCGCTATGCGCATCGGCTCACTGCTCCTGTTGGCTCTCTTCGCGTTCTCTGGCTGCGACATCTTCGGTGGTGGAGGCGGCGGTGGCGGCAACACCGGCGGCGGCACCGGCAGCATCGACTTCACCAAAGGCTTCACCTACGTCCGCAAGGACGATCGCAACGTCTACGTGGTGAACGACACCGCGACCGATGAACCCGCGGTGCTGACCGCCGGGCTTTCGGCGTACACCCCGAGCTTCTCTCCTGACAAGAAGACCATCGTGTTCGTGACGGGCACGGGTGAATCGTCGGCCATCGCCACCGTGCCCAGCGCGGGTGGCGCGGTGCGCACGCTGCTCTCGGCGAGCGCGCAGCAGCGCGACTTGAAGACCCCGGTGTTCTCGCCCGACGGCCAGTTCATCGCCTTCAGCTACATGAACGGCAGCGTGAGCGAGGTCGCGGTGATGAACGCCGACGGCACGGGCGTGACGCCGCTCGGGGTGAACGGCTCGCTCTCGTATGCCTCGCCTTCGTGGAGCACCGACGGTCTGAATCTCTATGTCGCGTCGGGCGGCGCGACCGGTCTGTCGCAGGTCGAGAAGATCGTCATTTCGTCGAACACGGTCTCGAACGTCGTCAACACGCTGGGCAACGAAGCGCGCGGCGTCATCGGCCGCATCGTGCTTTCGCCTGACGGTTCGAAGCTGGTGTTCGATGGTGAGGTCGGCTCGGGCGCGACGCGCATCTTCTCGCTCGATGTGACGAGCAAGGTGGTGACGATGATCTATTCGGGCGAGACCGGTTCGAGCACTTCGAACGAGAGTTTTCCCTCGTGGATCGACAACGGCACCGTCGCGTTCTCGTCAGACTCCGGAGGCAACGATTCACTGTATTCAGTCACGCTTCCCACCAGCAATTCGCCCAATCCGCTCGTTGGGAAGGCCATCGAAGGCTGGTACTCGCGATGAGCCATGAAGCGATCGCCGAAGCGTGGTTGAGTGCCTTCAACGCGCATGACGTGCCCGCGCTCGTCGCGCTCTACGCCGATGACTGCACGCACACCTCGCCGAAGATTCGCGCGCTGCACCCGGGCACCGGCGGCAAGCTCGTCGGCAAGGCGGCGCTGACTGAGTGGTGGCTCGACGCGAATCGCCGGCTGCCGGGCCTGCGCTACGAGAAGACCGCGCTCACCGCGAACGACGCGCGCGTGTTCCTCGAATACCTGCGTCACGCGCCGAACGAAGCGCCGATGCCGGTGGCAGAGGTGTTCGACATTCGCGACGGTAAAATCGTCGCGTCGCGCGTCTACCACGGGTGACTTTCGTCGCTCCCGTGCCAGACTCCCGCGCCTCATGGCTCAGACCGAACTCTTCAAGAAGGGCATCTCGGAGCTGCAGGCTCACCACTACGCGGAAGCAAAGAAGCTCTTCGACGAGAACGAGAAGAAGCAGGGCACCACGGCCGCCACCAGGGCCGCGCTGAAGGAAGCCGAAGTCGCGTTGGCGAAGGGTGACCTCGAGGTCGCGACCCAGAAGTTCAACGCCGTGTTGGAAGCGAACCCCGGCATCGTCGAGTGTCACGTGGGCCTCGGCCGCATCGCGATGTTCGCCGGCCGCTTCGATGACGCGCGCACGTTCGGCAACGCCGCGGTGAAGCTGGCGCCGCAGTACGCCCTGGGGTGGACGTTGCTGGGCCTTGTCTTCGAGGCGAAGGGTGACGGCAAGAGCGCGTTCATCCACCTCGAGAAGGGCGCGCAGCTCGGCGACAACGATTACCTCGCGCAATACAACCTCGGCCGCTACCTCACGTCGGAAAACAAAGCCGGTCAGGGCGTGCCGTACCTGCTGCGCGCGATCTCGATCGAGCCGAAGAATTCAGATGGCCTCATCGCGCTCGGGCTGGCGCAGGTGCAGTTGAAGCAGATGCCCAAGGCCATCGATTCACTGCAGAAGGCGACGAAGGCGGCGCCGAAGAACCTCGATGCGTGGGCGACGCTGGCCGACGTGCAATTCGGCGCGCGTGATTTCAAGGGCGCGCTGCTGACGCTCGATGCGGGTCTCGCGGCGGTCGGGGAACAGCCGGTGCTGCTCGAGAAGGCCGTCGCCACCGCGATGATGCTCAACAACCCGAAGCTCGGCATCACCTACGCGGAGCGCTCGCTCAAGGTCGTGCCCAGCTACAAGCAGGGGTGGCTCAACCTCGCGCAGCTCGCGATGCTGGCGGGCGACGGCGACAAGAGCATCGCGGCGGCCCGGCAGTTGCTCACGCTCGACCCGACGCATTGGGAGGCGTGGTTCCACCTCGGGAATCTGTACGACGCGATCCCCGACGAGGCGAAGGCCATCGACGCGTTCCAGAAGGCGCTCAAGTCGCAGCCCAACAACTGGCGCATCCTGATGAACCTCGCGGGCACGCTGCTGCAGAGCACTGACAAGAAGAAGTGGCCCGAAGCGCGGGAGCTCCTCGAGAAGGCCGACAAGGTCGCGCCGTCGGGCGAGTTCAGGCCGCGTTACAACCTCGCGCTCGCGTACGTGCGCCTGGGTGAAGACGCGAAGGCGCTCGCGCTCGCCAAGGAGATTCAGGCCAAGGCCGCTCCGAACGACGAGATGCAGGCCGAGGCGAAGAAGCTCGAGAGCAATCTGCTCGAGAAGAACTGAGCAACCGTGGCGGGCCAGTGGGACACCGCGAGGTACCTGAGCCTCTTCGTCGGCGAGGCCACGGAGCACCTCGATGCGCTGGGCAAGGAGCTCGTACGGCTCGAGGGCGGTGTCACCATCGAGGCCATCGATTCGCTGTTCCGCCACGCGCACTCGGTGAAGGGCATGGCGGGCTCGATGGGCTTCGAGTCGACGACGGAGCTCGGTCACCGGCTCGAAGATCTGCTCGACCGCGTACGCACCGCGCCGCATCGCTTCGACCGGTTCATCGCTGACCTCGTGTTGCAGGCCGTCGACGCGCTCTCATCGCACGTGAAGGCCGCGTCTGAAGGCACGCCCTTCCCCGATTCGTCGGCGCTGGTGCGGCAGTTGATGAGCGCCGCGGAGGCGACGCGGCCGGGCACGACACCGCCTCCGTTCTCGGTGCCGAACGTGGCGCCGCTCGTCGAGAGTCAGCCGGTCCCCGAATCGAACGTGCCGCCGCGCTTCGAGGTGAAGGTGCGCGTGGTGGCCGGCTCTGCGCAGCCCGGCGTGCGCGGGTTTCTCGCGTACAAACGGCTCGCGTCGCTGGGCAACATCTTCCGCTGCGCGCCTCCGCTCGAGGAGGTGAAGGCCGGCAAGCTGCCGGGCGGCGTGTACAGCGTGGAGCTCGAGACGGCGGAGGGTGAGAGCAGCATCGCGAAGACGTTGAGTCAGGTGGCCGACGTCGAACTGGTGGCGATGACGCGCGTGGTGGCGCCGCCGCCGGTGCCCGCCGCGCCTGAAGTGCCCGCTGAACCGGAAATGCCGCGCATCGTCGGGCAGGAAGCCGGCCGCACGGTGCGCGTGCGCGTCGAGCTGCTCGATGGCTTTCTCGATCTCGCCGGCGAGTTGCTGCTCGGCACCTCCAGCGTTCGTGAAGCCGGCCGCATGGCGCCTGAAGAGACGCGCGCGCGGCTGAATGAATCGACCGACAAGCTGCATTCGCTGGTGCGACGGCTCCACGACCTGGTGATGGAGGCGCGCATGACGCCGCTGTCGGTCATCACCGACCGGTTGCCGCGCGCCGCCCGCGACATCGCGCGCCGCCGGGGGCGTGAGATCGAGCTGATCATTTCAGGCAGCGAGACCGAGCTCGATCGCGCCATCGTCGAAGAGCTGAATGACCCGGTGCTGCACCTGCTGCGCAACGCGATCGATCACGGGGTCGAGCCGCCTGAAAAACGACGCATGCGCGGCAAGAACCCCCGCGGCACGGTGAAGCTGACGGTGCGTCGCGCGGCAGATCGCGTGGTGCTCGAGGTGTCTGACGACGGCCGCGGCATGGACGTCGAGCGTTTGAAGGCGCTCGCGGTTGAACGCCGGTTGATCAGCGCCGAAGCGGCGCGCGTGTTGAACGACAAAGAAGCGCTGATGCTCTCGACGTTGCCGGGTATCACCACCGCGCAGTCCATCACCGACATCTCCGGGCGCGGCGTGGGGATGGACGCGGTGAAGCGCGCGGTCGAAGCCGTCGGCGGCACGCTCGAGATCGACAGCCGGCGCGGCGCAGGCACGACGTTCAGACTGTCGCTCCCGCTCACGATGGCGATGGTGAACCTGCTGCTCGCCGGGGTGGGCGACGAGGTCTACGGGCTGCCGATCAACAAGGTGCTCGGCGTGGTCGAGGCCACGCGTTCGGCGCTCTCACACACCGGTCAGGAAACGCTGTTGCCCTTCGGCGCCGGCGTCGTGCCCGTTCGGGAGTTGTCGTCGTTGCTCGACGTGCCGGTCTCGCCGCGCGATGAAAACGTGTCGGCTCCGTTCATCGTGGTGGAGACCGAGCCTGGCCGTCTCGCGCTCGCTGTCGATAAACTGCTGGGGCAGGAAGAAGTGGTGCTCAAGGCGCTCGCACGGCCGTTGGATCTCGTCTCGGGCCTCTCGGGTGTGACGGTGTTGGGCAACGGGCGGCCGGTGTTCATTCTCGATGTGACGCGGCTCGAGCTCGCGAAGGCCGCTGGAGGTGACTCGTGACCGCGCTGCTCACCGAACGGCAGGAAGACGCGCTCCGCGAATTCGTGAACCTCGGCGGCGCGAAGGCCGCGTCGATGCTCGCGCGTCTGGTGGGTGACGTCGGGGTGCTGGTCGACGTGCCCGCGGTGCTCTCCATCAACCGCGCGCAGCTCGGCTGGTTGCTCGGAGGCCGCGACGTGAAGGTGATGGCGGTGACCTTCGGCATCGAAGGCGAAGTGACCGGGCAGCTCTGGTGGGTGTTGCGCGAAGGTGACGCCAAACGTCTGGGTCAGCGCCTGCTCGCGCGGCCCGGCGTGAGCGGCCCGTTGTCGTCGTCTGACAGCGCCGCGCTCGCGGAGGCCGCCAACATCGTCGCCTCGGCGTGCGTTTCGCAACTGGGCACGATGCTGCACGCGAATCTGCTGCCGACGACTCCGGAGGTGCGGGAGGTCACCGTGCGCAATCTCGTCGGCGCCATCGAAGACGAACCGTCGCTGACGTTGCTCGGGAGCACCTTCACGTCGACCAACGCGCCCATGTTCGGCGGGTGGCTGATGGTGTTGCTCGATGAGCCGATGACCGACGAGGCGTTGCAACGGCTCGGGCAGTAGTTCACGCTCCTGTCACCTCGCGGGGCGAGAAATCGGGTAAGGGCCGACCTCGGTTTTTCACTGAAAGGCGCGCATGAACGCAAAATTGAAACTGCTGTTGATGAGCACGGTCTCGGGACTCGTGCTCTCGCTGTCTGGTTGTGCACCGGAGTGTCAGGACAAGTTCGACTGCGCCTCGAAGGGCGCGAACTACACCTGCTCCGCGGGCAAGTGCGTTCAGGGCGCGGCGACGGGTGGTGGTGACGGCGCGATCGGCGGCGGTTCGGGTGTCTCGGGCGGCGGTTCGGGCACGACGGGCGGTGGTGATGGCACGACGGGCGGTGGTGATGGCACGACCGGCGGCGGCACTGCGGTGACCGGCGGTGGCGATGGCACGACCGGCGGCGGTGACGGCACGACGGGCGGTGGTGATGGCACGACCGGCGGCCAAGCCCTAACAACAGAAGCAGTAGTGTTCCTCAAGACTCTTTCAGG
>JBEHYH010000300.1:0-8110 GCA_048498275.1 Myxococcota bacterium
ACCACCGGGCCGGTCAGCTTCGTGCAGCCCGCGCAGCCGCCGCGCACGAGCGCCGAGCGCGTGGTGCCCGCGAGGGTTCCGGGCAAGGCCGCGCCAGTCATCACCAGCGCGCCGCCACAGGCCGTCGAAGACCCCTCGAAGGACGTCACCATGCAGTTCAAGGTGCGGCCCGAGACGCTCCCGCTGTCGCGCCCGGAGACGAACTTCTCGCTGCCCACGCCTTCGAACGTCTCGGCGAAGCAGGCGTCGGCGGCGTTCTCTGAAGCGGCCGCGCTGCAGCTCGAGAACAGCTTCAGCGGCCGCGCGAAGAACACGCCCGATGGCGCGAAGCGCTTCTCGGGTATGGACTCGACCGCGCCCGACGTCGGCTCGCGCCTCGAGAACGAGCTCTCGCCGTTGCAGATTTCAGACGCCGCGCCGACGCCGCCCGCGAACCTGCCCGGGCAGTACGCCGAGGCGCCCGCTCCCGCGCCGCGCGACGAGATGGATTTCTCGGAGGTGAACGAGGTGGTGCTGTCGGCGACGCCCGAAGCGCCGCCCGTGGTGCCGCCGGAGCCTCCGAATCAGATCGTCACCCGCGCGCCCGCCGCGCCGCGCGACGAGGTCAACACCGCGCCGCCGCCCGAAATCAACTTCGCGCAGCCCGGCATCCTCCCGGCGCCTCCCGGCCTCACGGCGTCGAGCGCGACCGAATGGAGCCTCGCGCAGGCCCGCGCCGCGCTGAAGACCGCGGTCACCGATCGCGACGCGCTCATCAACGTGGTGCTCGAATACGCGCGCCGCACCTTCGAATACGTCGGCGCGTTCGCGGTGATGCGCGGCGCCGCCGTCGGGTGGGACGCGCGCGGTGACGGCGAGCTCGCGGCGATTCGTCAGCTCGCCATTCCCCTCGACGCGGCGAGCGTGTTCCGCACCGTTTCTCTCACGCGCGGGAGCTACGTCGGCCCGCTGCCGCCCGACGCGCTCTCGCAGCATTACCTCGCGCTGCTGGGCCGCATGCCGCGCACGGTGTTCGTGTGGCCGGTCGAGGTGCAGTCGAAGCTGGTCGCGATTCTGTACGGCGACTGCGGCGCGCGGCCGATCTCACAGCGCCGGCTCGCCGACTTCATCCTCTTCTGTCAGGACCTGCCGAGCGCGTTCCACGAGCTGATTCTGTACCGCAAGCAGAACCCGCGCGTGCCGCAGCAGCTCACCAGCGCCGATGGCCTGCTGCCCCCGACCGAGGGCGCGACGGGTGGCGGTTACGCGCCGGCCGACGCCGACTGGTTCTCGGGCCTCATCACGCTGCTCACCGGCCCCGACGCCGCCGAGCGCTCGATGGCGATGATGGAGTTGATGAAGACGCCCGACGCCTCGGCGATGGCGCTGGCGTCGGCCTTCCCCGGCCCGACGGGTTGGTCACGGCTGCCGGTGGTCGAACTGCCGGAACCCGATGAGCTCGGCCCCGTGCCTGGAGCGCTCGCGCGGCTCGGGCAGCCGGCGGCGGTGGCGGTGGCTCCGTTGCTCGACGCCGATGACAGCGACACGCGGTACCTCGCGCTGCTCACCGCCGGTAGTCTGAAATACCCGGAGGTCGTCGACGGCGTGCTGCGCGGCCTCTTCGACTACGAGCCCGACATCTCCTCGGCGGCGCGCGCGGCGGCGGCGGCGCTGCGGCACCTGCCCCACTTCCAGCATCGGCTCCCCGCCCTGCGGCAGGAGCTCGCTTCGTCAGATTCGCTGCGTCGTTCACTCGCGGCGCGCGCGGTCGGCGGCCTGCATGATCGCGATTCAGTCGAGGCGCTGATCAACCTCGCGGGCAGCGACGACGACCTCTGCGCGCAGTCGGCCGGAGACGCGCTCAAGGAAATCACGCGCCAGGGCTTCGGTTCGAATTCGTCGTTGTGGACGCAGTGGTGGGCGGGCCGCCGCGAGAAGCGCCGCATCGAGTGGCTGGTGGAAGCGCTCGACGCCGACGACTTCGACCTGCGGCTGGCGGCCATCGAAGAGCTCTCGCGCACCTTCGGAGACAACTTCGGCTTCTTCGCTGATGGCCCGGAGCGCGAACGTGAGAGCGCGTTGGCCCGGTGGAAGAACGTGGTCGCCTCTCGCCCCGACCTGGAAGTCTGACGTGCAGACGATTCTCTCGCTGTTCCGCCTGTTGATCGGCTTCGTGGTGGTGATGGTGGCGAGCACCGTCTTCATCATCGTCGCGCTGCTGCTGATCCCCTGGCGCATCGCGCGCATCAAGGCGTGCAACTTCTACGGCAAGGTCGTCGGCCGCGCGGTGATGTGGGTCGCGGGTGTGACGCCGAACGTGCCGAAGCGCGCGGGCATCGACGGCACCATGCCGGCCATCTACGTGTCGAACCACAGCTCGTCGCTCGACGGCTTCGTCGGCATCTGGCTGTGCCCGTACGGCGGCTGCGGCGTGTTCAAGAAGGAAATCGTCCGCATCCCCTTCTACGGGTGGCTCGCGTGGCTCTCGGGGCACATCCTCCTCGATCGCGGCAACAAGGAGCGCGCGGTGGAGACGCTCAGCAAGACCGCCGCGTTCATCAAAGCCAATCGCCTCGGCATCTGGATGCTGCCTGAAGGCACGCGCAGCCGTGACGGCCGACTGCTGCCGTTCAAGAAGGGCTTCGTGCATCTGGCCATCGCGAGCGGGTTGCCGGTGGTGCCGGTCATCGTTCACGGCGCGCACAAGAACTGGCGTCACGGGAGCTGGTCGTTTCACCCGATGACGTTGGACGTCGACGTGCTGCCTCCGGTCGATACGTCGAGCTGGAAGGAAGAGACCGCCGGCGAACACGCCGACGAAGTTCGCAAGCTCTTCATCAACGGCCTTCGCGAAGATCAGAAGCCGCTCTAGCGATTCGGCGGCACGAGAGCGGCGACACACGCCGGCAGTTCGTTCGCTCCATAAAAATCGCGAAGTCGCAGCATATTGACCAGTCGCGCGTACATCGGATCGGTCGCGCGCGTTCCGCACCACACGCTGAACTGATCGCGACGACCCGAAAGCACCACGTACCGATTCTGAGAAACTCTCGCGACCGACTTGAAGGTCATGAACTTTGCCGGTGCCGAAGCGATGCGCGCGCAATTGGCCTCGGCGAGACTCACGCCCGCCTCATCGACCGTCGAGCCGAGAAAACGCGCGAGCTGCGTGAGCTTCTGATCGTTCGCACTGGCGTTGACGAGCCAGAGGACGTCGCCCTCTTCGACTGCGTAGTAACCCGGCTCGGCGTCGGCCTGACACTGAGGTGCGACGACTGGTGAGGCCGTAGCGGGGCTCACGGGCACGCTCGCGACCGGGGCGGCTTCCGGCGCCGCTTCCGGAGTCGACGCGACAGTCTCATCGACTTCAGACTTCTTGAGATTCTCTGCGCAGATCTCCCGAAGCGTCTTCTCCTGACCCGACGCGCTACATGTTCGCAGCGCCGCGACGACCGCTCGCAACGAAGCCGACGGGAGCAGTTGGGCGACTTCGCCAAGCGCGCTCGCGCAATACGCCTGCACACGCCAATCGCCGTTCCGCTCGACGCACTCCGCGAGGGCACGGGCGGCATCAGGCGAACGCGTCTTCGAAAGCTCCTTCGCGGCAGTCGCGGCGACGCGCCAATCAGCCGCGTGAAGTGCTTCGATGCGCTCCGCCTCGGTCGCGTTCGAGAGCCGCTGCGCCTGTTGATACGGAGTGAGCGGAGCGCAGGCCAGAAGCGCACACGCCAGTGTCAGATACGCAGGTCTCAAATGGAGCACAGACCGCCCCCGTCCGGCAGGCCACGGCAAACGCCCTTTTGGCAACTCGAGACGCCGACCGTGCAGGTCTCGTGACACGTCTCGTAGCTGAACCGGTCAGCGCTGATGCGGTCACAGACATCACCGCCCGTGCAGAACTTCCCGACGTTGATTCCACACGGGTCACCACGTTCGGCAATTTCATCTGCACACGCACAGAAAGCCGACGGTCCGGGGCCCGCTTGCGTCGCGCAATTCGAGCTCGAAATTCTGCAGCGACCCGTCGTCTCCCAGGCAAGTTGCGCACAGACGACCGCTTCACCCTCGGGCGCATTCTGAGCGCAGGCAGCGGTGACGTTGCACGTCTCACAGACGGGCATCAGGGTCTGCCGCTTCGCGCAGAGACCGTTGTTGCAGACGTAGTCACCAACACAGTCCGCCGACGACTCGCAGGAAATCGAACCTTTGAAATCAATCGTGCAGCTCGCGAAGAAGAACGCCGTCGTCAGCAGAGCCGCCTTCAGAAAATCCACAACAGGCCTCCCGCCACGCCAAACGCACCTGCGGCGCCCCAACTGAGGTTGGCACCGAGCCTCGCTGCTTCGCCCTTGGTGACGAGCGACTCCCGGTAGCCGAGGCCGTCTGAAACAGGCGAGGCCTGCAGCTGTTGGTGAATGTTGATGGCGCGCACACCGAACACGATGCCGACGATCACGCTCAGCAGCGCTACTCCAAAGCTCACGCTTCCAATGATGCGTCGTGGAGTAAACGGCGCTGGTAAGGCGCTGTTTTCGACGTGCGACGCCTGTTCTGTGCCCCAATCAATCGGAGGCAGTTCTGCCGCGCGCGACGCACTCCCCGTCAACAACGCAAACACCAACACGCTGCACCCTGCACGGGAAACCATGGTTGAAGCCTACAACGTCGCTGAAAACGGCTATCGCGTTATCGCTCAGCATTCGTTGGCATGAAGGTGTTTCAGCAACGCGTCGATGACCAACTGCGGTGACTCGCGATGGCAGAAGTGCCCGCCGGGAACTGCGACGAGCTCCATGCCCGCCGCGAAGTGAGCGCGCGTCGATTCGTAGTCTTCAGGTTTCAGCGCGGGGTCATCAGCGCCCGAAGTGCACAACGTCGGCACCGTGACCTTCGCCTTCATGCACGCGGGCAGAAACGGCGACAGCGCCCGGTAATACCCGAGCGCCGCGTGCACCGTGCCCTGCTGACGAAACGTGTCCTTCATCTGCGCGAACTCTTCGGCGGAGAACTTCCACGTCGGAGACCAGCGTTTGAGCAGCCTCTCCAGCTCCGCGAATCGTCGCGCGCGAAACGCGCTTCGGCGCCGGGGAGATTGAAGCTCACGAAATGCCGCAGCCCCCAGAGAATGTGCGGCTTCGGAATCAATCGCGCGCGATGTGGAATGGCGATGGCGGTGACTGAAAGGAACCGCTCCGGCTTCAGACCGACGGCGCCCCACGCGAGCTCGGTGCCCCAGTCATGCCCGACGAGATGACACTTCTCACGACCGAGCGCGGGCGCGTACGCGATGCCATCTTCAGCGAGGTCTTGCGCGCGCGTGTCACGCGGGCCCGCTTCGCTCGGCACATACCCGCGCAGAAATGGCGCGACGACCCAGTACCCCTTCGCCGCGATCGCCGGCGCAATCTCGTCCCACGAATGCGGCGTGTCGGGGAAGCCGTGCACCATCACCACCAACGGCTTCGAGGAGTCGCCCCACTCGAGGTACGCGCTGCGCAAGCCGTTGACGGTGATCGTCTTTACAGGGCGCGCGCGAGCTTGATGAGCAGCCGCTGCATGTCTTCGGCGTAATAGAGCGCGTTGGCGAGCAGCGGCGCCTTGTCCTGCTTCATCTCGAACGAGACCGACTCACCGTCACCCACGAGATGCACGCCGGAGTTCACGAACGTGGAAAAACCGGCGAGCTCGGCAGCGAGACGATTCGCAACGTCGACGTCTTTGGTGCTCACCTGGTACGTGTCGTCGACGGACGTCTTCTGCGTGGGCAGCACCTGCGTCCGTGCGATGGGCCCCAGCGGAGCGCTCTTCGAAATCACCTCGAACGGCGAGAACGCTTTGGGCGCGCGAACGGTCATGCGGCAGTTCGACCAGATCTTCCATGTGCGCTGGGTGAAGCCGGTCTCCTGCTCGACGCGATACAGGTACGTGAGCGACGTCGGGAGCCCATCGCGTTCGCCTTCGAGCACCACGTCGATGTGAATCGGCTGGCCGTCACTCGGGCCGCGGCTCACATCAGCGTTCGCCTGCTTGATGAAAAAGTTGAACCCGGGGTCGCCCTTGACGAGTTGGAGCCCGAGCCGCGTGGCCAGCTCGCTCGCGCGATACTGGCTCCACTGCGCGTCCAGGTTCTTCGCAGCGCGGCCACGGTTCAGCACCATGTAGATGGCGAACGCCACGGTGAGGACAGGCGCGATGTAGACGATGGCGGGGAGCTGATTCACGAGCGGCCTCCGATGAGACCGTGCACGAGGTTCGCGGCTTCTTCCGCGCGCTCGATGCCGGCGATTTCGATTTCGCGCCCGTCGGTGAGCGCGAGCTCCAGCGCGTCGTAGGTGCCCATGCGCCCACGATGGTGAACGAGCGTGACCTTCTTGAGCTGCTCACGCGGCACCTTCACCACGCCGGTCAGCTTCGTCACCGTGATGCCCGACTCATCGAGCTCGAACGTCTGCTTCCACCGCAGCACGGGGAGCACCAGCACCGCAGCGCCGATGAGCACGGTCACCAGACCCATGCCGATGACGCCGCGAACCAGACTCATCACGCCGGAGACGACGAGCAGCCCGCCGACGTACCAGAGCCAACCACCTGCCATGAACGACCCACGATGCGAGGAGATCATCCCGCGGAACGTAGGCCATCAATCCCACGAGTAGCCGAAGAAGACGACTTCGACCGGCCGGCCCGCTTCGTGGAGCACCACGTACAGCGAGTCTCCGCGGTTCATCTGTTCGTAGATCTCCAGACGTCGCGCATCGGTGAGGTCATCGGCGCCGGGCGTGCGGGTTCCGAAGAGCGTCTCGGTCACGCTCGGAGAAAGCGGCGCGGTGGAGCCCGGCTCAAGCACTTCGCTCACGCCACGAACATCGAGGATTGAACTCGTTCCTCCGAAGCCGGAGTCGTCGACCCGGCCCTCCTCATCGGCCTCCGGTTCTTCCATGAAGAACGCGTCGAGCCCGGCGAGCGACGTGAACTCCCGCCCGGGAATTTCAGCGTACGAGCCTTCGCGAAACACCCGCTCGCGCGTCGCCTTCAGCACTTCAGCGATGTCTGCCTGCCACTTCGCGCGCACTTCCCACGGTTCGGCGCCCATGCGCGCGAAAGCTACTCGTTGCGAAGAACCAGCGGCACCTGCAGCGTCGCTTCGGCACCGAGCGGCGACAGCACCAGCATCTTCGCTGTCGTGCTCAGACATTCCGCCGCCGACGCGCTCACCGAGCTGCCGTCGACGCGCGCGCCGAGCACCTTGCCGTGCGAGTTGAGCTGCAGCTCGAGCGTCACCGTGCCCGTGGCCTGCGGGTTCGTCTTCAGCCACTTCTCGTAGCAAGACGAGAACTTCGGGCGCTGGTCGAGAATCTCTCCGCGCACGCGCGCGAGCATCTTGGGATCCGGGTCCACGTCGCGCTTCTCGGGCAACGGCGTGAGCTTCGGCAGCGGCGGCGTCTCGAGCGTGAGCTCCGGCGTCTCGACCACGACGTTCGGCGAAGTCAGCGAACGCGGCGTCTCTTCACGCGGCGTCAACGCGCCGTCGCTCCAGCGCAACGACGCGGGCGCCTTCACCACGCGGCGCTCACCGGTCGCTGAGTCGAACACCAGCACTTCACCGCGCGACACATCGAGCGCGAGCTCGGCCGCCGCGCGCGTCACCGCGAAGAGCGAGTCCGTCGTCGAGAAGCGCCGCGCACCCGCCTGCAGCACCGTCTCCGTCGACACGTCGGCAATCGCCGCGCCCGCGCCGAGCGTCATCGTCGCCGCGCCACCGAGCGCGAGCTCACCTTCGGTCTCGAACTTCTGCTTCTCGGCGGCCATCGTCACCGTCGTGCCCGAGAGCGCCTCGCCCGCGTTCAACACCGTGCCCGCGGCCAGCTTCTGCCACGCGCCCGCGCCGATGCGGAACTGCGCGTCGTCCGACGCGCGAATCACGGTGAGCGGCGCGAACGCGACGCGCGGAGGCTCCGCGACCTTCGGCAGCTCGATGACTTCACGCGCCGGTGCGCGCGCGACGATGAACGCGAGCGCCGCCGCCGCCACGACGCCACCGAGCGCCCACGCCCACCACGTGCGCGGAGCCTGCGCTTCTTCCAGCGCCCGCGCTTCCACCCGGCGGAACGCCATCGGCGACAAGGTGTAC
>JBEHYH010000301.1:0-8102 GCA_048498275.1 Myxococcota bacterium
CCAACGCGTCGGCGAGTGCGGTCACGGACTCGGTCGTCAACGAATTGCGACTCAAATCCAAATGACGCAACCGAAGCGCTAACGCTGTCGACGCGGCGGGGGGCAGACCACCTGCGCCGGCACCGGCACCGCCGCTACCAGCGGCTGCGCTGCTGCCTGACAGTGCACCCGAAGCGGATGGGGCCGCAGCGGCAGCCGCTTCGGAAGGCGTCGCGGACTTGGAATCGGTGGCTGAGGCCGCTGCGATCGTGGACGCCGCAGCTCCTGAAGCACTCGCCTGACCATCTTTCACATCGCCCGCAGCGGCTGTGGCCGACGCGGAAGCGGTCGCGGCGGCAGTTGCGGCGCCGGCAGCGGGCGCAGCGGCTGAGGTGGCAGCTGACGCAGGTGTGGCCGCGGCAGCCGCCGCAGCCGCCGAGAGCGCATTGAAGAGCGGTTGGTTGTTCTTCCATTTGCTGTCGCGCTGTTCGAGCAGTTGCGGCAGGACATAGCCACCGGTGGGTGCGGGGACCGGCGGCAACCGCTTCATCGCGGTCAAGCTGGCGGGCTAGCGGACGAATTCCTCGTCGGAATACCCCTGCAGGTAAAGCAGGGCCGTGAGGTCGCCATGGTCGATTTTGACCTGCGCCTGCGCGGCGATCGCCTGCGCGTACGCGCTCACGTAGACGATGGCCGTCAGCGGGAGGAACGGCACCGCTTCGTCGATGAACGTCGAGTGCAGCAGCCGCGGCTCGCTCGACGGGAAATGGTTGCCCACGAAGTACACGACGCCGTGCACCAGGCACGCGACCGAGATGGCCGAGACGCGTTGCCAGAGCGGTCTGTGCTCCAGCAACTTCTCGAAGCGCACGAGGTCTTCACGAACGTGCAGCTTCACGGCGAGGTCAGTTGGCGAGCACGTCGAACGCGGCGTTCACCACTCCGGAATACTGCACCTGCCACAGATGCGCGGCCGCGGTGTTGTGCGGCCCTTCCATCAGCACGGTCTTCGCGTTCGGCATCGAGAGCTGCGCGGTGGGCATGAAACCATCGCCGTCTTCGAACACGCCCTTCGCGGGCCCGAGCGTCGGCGTGCCGGTGGTGCCGATGATGGTGACGCCGCCGGCGACCTGTGAGCGCTGCCGCTCCCACGTGGTGTTGAGGTCGGAGATGAGCTTCGAGCCCACCTCGAGCTCGCGCCCCGCGTCGTCGACGTTCTTCACCGGCTGGCCGACGGTCGCGCCGATGTTGCCCATGTACGTGCCGTGCGACGCGGGCCCGATGAGCACCGCGTGTTCAATCTTCGGCCCGTGCGCCGCGTCGCGCCCATCGAGATAGAGGCGGAAGTCGGTGCCGCCCGCGCTGTGCGTGACGACATCGACGGTGTCGGTCGCGGTCGCCTTCGAGATGCGCTCCATCGCCTTCGCGATCTGCGGCGCCTTCACCGTCGGAGCCGCCCACGGGTCGCGATACTCGACCTCGAACAGCTTCGCGTTCTTGAGCTCGTCCGCCGTCGCTTCACGGCCCGACTTGTCACCGAGGCGGAAGGTGTCCTGCTCCGCGACGTAGACGACGACGGGCCCGTTCTTCGGGTTGCGGCCGAGCTGATTGGCCATGGTGTCGAAGCTCTGCGCGGGCATCGTCAGCCCGGGGATCATGACGACCGGGCGCTTCAACGCCGGCGGCGCGGCGAGCGGGCCGTACGCGACCTTCATCGGGCCGGTGAGCTTGTCGATGGAGGTGTTCGGCCGGAGCGCGTTGAACGCGGCGTCAGACAGCAGGTCTTTCGTGGTGTTGAACACGTCGACGCGCGGGCCGGGGCCAGGCCGGAACGGCTCGGGCACCACGTGCTGCACGAAGTTCTCGACCTTGTCGCCGAGGCGCTGGAGCAGGTTCTCGTGCTTCGGAGCGACCTTCTCCACCGGCTTCGCGGCGGGCGTCTGCGTCACCTTGTTCTGTGGAACCGCTGAACTGCCAGAGCGAATCGGACCGGGCATCAGCGCTTCATGGCACGGCGCAGGGCTTCTTCACCACCACCGACAACGTCATCGGGCGCTCTTCATCATTCTCAACGAGCTCGGTGCGCAGGCGGTTTTCCATGCCGAGCTCCTGCACCAGCTTCGCCAGCCGCGTCTTCGCCCGCTCGTGCGAAGGCACCACCTGGCGCGCTGCCTCATCGGCCGCGGGCATCGCCTGTTCGATGGCTTCGCGGCGCTTGAGCTGATCGTTCTCGAAGTTCTTCAGCGAGACCTTTTGAGGCCCGGCCATGGTGTCGGCGATGCGCTCGGCGCGCCGGCGGAGCTCGCGCTCGTCCTGGTCATTGAGCCGCGAGGGCACGGTCATGTGGAGCTCCAGCTCGCCCTGCGACGCGCACAGCTTCGTCAGCTCGCGCAGCAACGGCAGCTCGTTCTCGTCAGACGGGCCGCCGATGGTCCCGCGCTCGTCGGTGAAGACCACGTTCACGGTGAGCACGTCGCCGGTGTGCTTCACGAACTCACGCAATTTCTCGCGATGCGCTTCGACCATCGCCGCATCGAGGGCGGCGTGCGCGGCGAGCACCGCCTTCTTCGCCTCTGCCTGCGCGGCGTCGAGCTTCCGCTCTCCTTCCTGCTCCGCGAGGCTGGCGACATCGCGCTTCTTCTTCGAGAACGGCTCATTGAGCGCGGGGAGAAAGCCGTCGAGCGCCGCGCGATACCGGGCGAGCGCCAGCGCCGCGTCGCGCTGCGTGTCGTGAGCAGCGCGCGCTTCGAAAGCGGTCTGCAGTTCTTTCAGCACCACACGATGCGCCTCTTCCGCCCGCGTGGCCGACCGCTGAGACGTGGTGATGTCTTCGTCGCAGCTCGAGAACCGCAACACTGCGACCAGTACGAACCCGCCTCTCCACATCGCGAACATGCGCGCGGTCTACCCGGTTCAGAGCGCGAAGATCTTCCTGAAGAAGCTGGCAGGGCTCTGGTCATTCATGCGCTTGAGCTTGTCAACACGAACGGCGTGAGCGCCTTCGGGGTTCAATTCACGCGTCTGCTTGAGCTGCGTGCGGCGGCGCGGGTCGAGCGAGAACGCGCTGAACTCGTCGGTGCCCTCGTACGAAATCTGGGCGCGAACACGGCCGCTGCCGTTGGCTACTGCGGAGCCTGCTGGGAGTTTCCCCGACATGAGGGCGGCGCGTTTGGCAGGTGTCGCACAGCTCCGTCAACCCACCGTACGCGCTGTCACTCTCAAGCTTCGGCAATTCAGACTCTCCACTGACGACGATGTCATTCACCGACGAACAAATCAGGGCGTCGCTCGCGTTCGATGGAAGCAAATGAGGAACTCATGTTCGTCGTCCCCGATCGCGGTCCAGTACATCATTCGGCAAGGGCGAGCGTTCGCAACCATCGACGAGGCCCGCGCGCACTTCGTGCAACGAGTTGCCGCGTCGAAGAAATGACCTGAATCTGAAAGTGCCCCGATTCTGAAAGACGGGCGCGCTCCCCGGTCGCATCTTGTTCGGCATGAGCACAGTCCTCGTCACGGGTGGTTCGGGTTTCATCGCCGCGCATTGCATCGTCGCCGCGCTCCAGGCGGGGCACACGGTGCGCACCACGCTCCGGAGTCTGAAGCGAGAAACGGAGGTTCGCGACATGGTGCGCGCGGGCGGCGCGTCGGACGAACGGCTCACGTTCTTCGTGGCGTCGTTGGAATCGGACGATGGTTGGCGCGAGGCGATTCGCGGGTGCGACTTCGTGCTGCACGTCGCGTCGCCGACGCTGGCGCAGACGCCGAAGAACGATGACGACTTCGTGCGGCCGGCGCGCGACGGCGTGCTGCGCGTGTTGAAGCTCTCGAGTGAAGAAGGCGTGAAGCGCGTGGTGCTCACTTCGGCGATGGGCGCGATCGCCTATGGTCACCCGCCGCGCGCCGAAGCGTTCACCGAGAAAGACTGGACCAACGTCGATGGTGGCATCGCGCCGTATCAAAAGTCGAAGACGCTCGCGGAGCGCGCCGCGTGGGACTTCATCGCGAAGACCCCGGGGCTGGAGTTGTCGGTGGTGAACCCCGCGGGCGTCATCGGCCCGATTCTGGGGACCGACGTCGGGCCGTCGCTCGGGTTGCCGCTGCGGTTGTTGAAGGGCGAACTCAAGGCGGCTCCGCAATTCACGATGCCGTTCGTCGACGTGCGCGACGTCGCGGAGCTTCATCTGCTGGCGATGACGCGGCCTGAAGCGAAGGGCGAACGATTTCTGGCGTCGTCGGGCAAGTCGCTCTCGGTGCTGGAGCTCGCGAACATTCTGCGCGCGAAGCTGGGCCCGCTCGCCGCGCGCGTGCCGCGAAAGGAACTGCCGAACTTCGTGCTGCGCTTCGCCGCGTTGTTCAGTGCCGACGTGCGCATGATTCTTCCGCAGCTCGGCAAATCGCTCTCGGTCTCGAGTGAGAAGGCAGAACGCGTGCTCGGCTGGAAGGCGCGGCCGAACGAAGAATCGCTCGTCGACACCGCGAACAGCTTCGTGCGCTTCGGCGTGCTGAACTGACAGCAACGATGTCGGGTGCGGAGACCCCTGCGCCCACCGCTTGATGGAGTTCGTCACGAAATCGCGAGCACGCTCGCGACGAGCACGACGCGAACGAGCAGCCTTCAGCGCGTCTTGAATTGCTGCCGATACGCGGCGGGGGTCACTCCGGTGAGCTGGCGGAACATCGTCGTGAAGTGACTCTGACTGCTGAAACCGCACTCGAGCGCGATGACGCCGAGCGCGTCCGTCGAACGTTTGAGCCGTTCTTTCGCGCGCTCGACTCGCGCGGCTGAAATGTACTGATGCGGCGACGTGCCGAAGCGCGTGCGGAACCAACGCGTGAAGGAGCGCACGTCGGTGTTCGAGAACTCCGCGAGCTCGACGAGCGACAACGGTTCACCGAGCCGTGCGTGAATGAAGTCGCGCACGCGATTGGGCACGGCTTCGAAGCGCTGAACGGATCCACGACCGAGATGCGCGGCGAGCGCGACGAGCAGCGACTCGCCGTAGAGCTCGCCCGATGGATGGCCCGAGGTCGCTTCGTTCGCGAGCGCTCCGAGCAACGATGAAACGACGGCATCGGGTGCGCCGAACGACGGTGTCAGCACCGAGCGACGCGCACCGCTCGCCGACGCCATGAATGACGGGTCGAGCCCGAGTACGACCATCTGCGCGGGTCGCGCTGACTGGCGGAGTCGACGAACGCGATACGGAACTCCAGCGGGCACGAGGCACACGACGCCGGGTTGCTGCAGACCGCGCCGCCAGGGTTCACCGGCGAACGAGACTTCGAGCGTGTCGGTCGGGCCCAACACCATCGTGAGCGCGTGTTGAGGAAGAACGCTTTCAGGCAGCTCCGTTCCCGCTTCGCGCCAGATCTCCAGACGGCCGCCAGACAACCGGCCCGCGTCGCGCGTCGTTCGCGCGTTGTCGAACGTGCGCAGCTCGCCGCTTGCCACGTCGTGCCGGAGCCCGGTGTTCTCCATGCGGCGAAACTTACGTCACTCGCGGCATCAGCGAACGTTGCTGGCCTCGTCGGATGCCCGATGAGAGGCACAGCCAGTTCCCGAATGCTCCGACGCGCGGGTGGAGTCTGCCTCTTCGCACGCGTCACCATTTCGTCGACAACGGTCGAACCGCACACAGACTCGTATGAAGACTGGCTCGCGGCTGCGCGACGCGGCATCGCTGATGTTGCGCGCGCGACGGGAACTGACGGCGCGTGGTGGCTCACGTCTTTCGTTGGGACGCACGTCGATACGACCGAAGAATGCGCGTGGATGGCGACGTCGATGCGCTCGAAGCAACCGCGACGCTCGCCTTGAAGACGATGGAGCATCGTTCTCGAGTCTGGTGAGCGTGTACGCCGATCAGTCATTTGAGATGGCGGCGGTGTTGGTGGGTCTGCACCGAGCACATCGCGCACAGGCGCGTTGCGCGAACACACCGAGCCAAGCGGCCGGTGAGGCTTCGTTTGTCGCCGGGTTTTGAAGCGCAACTCTACGGTTGCGCGTTTCAAACCGGCATTTTGAGAGACCCGCGCCTCCCAGTTGCATCAGCTTTCTAAAAGTATGCGCGAGGCGGCGGGCACGCTCGACGCGCGCAACGCGCCCGCTCTTTGACGCACGCTCTCTCTTCATCTGGGTTTTTTGCGTGTCGCGAAGAATGCGACCAGCGCGAGCGCGGAGACGGCAGCGAGCCAGCCGAGCAACGACGGCGTCTTGCGGAACCCGGTGAACAACATCCACCCCGCTGACGCGACGTAGACCCCCGCTGCCACGAGCGCGGTGACCGCGACCTGCTTGCCGCGCGCGCGAGCGACGAAGAGCCCGAGAACGGTGAGCGCCGCGAAGAGCACCAGAATCGCTCCCACGTTCGACAGCACGCTGCGCACGTCATGCGTGAACAACAGCAGCAACGCGAGCGCGCCCTGCAACAACACGGCTCCGACCGGCGGCTGACCTTCTTTCGCCTTCAAGAACGCGGGGAGAAAACCGTCTTTCGCCATCGCCGCGTACACGCGCGGGCCGACCAGCAACATCGCGCTCATCGCCGAGATGAAGAGCAGCAACATCACCGCGCTCATCACCTTCGCGGCCGTCGGCCCGAGCAGCGACGCCATCACCGCCTGCCCCAGCGTCACCTGTTCGAACTGACCCTTGAGCGACGTGAAGTCGTCGTAGTGGAACACCACCGTGCCCTGCGCCGGCGTCAGGTTCGCGACGAAGATGAAGTTCACGACGAGATACAGCGCGCCCACCGCGAGGCAGCCGATGAGCATCGCGCGCGGCACGGTCTTCCGCGGCTCCACGAATTCGTCGGCTGCGTAAATCGCCGCGTTCCAGCCAGAGAACGCGAAGGCGATGAAGAACAGGCTGCCGAGAATCTCACTCACCGGCGCATCCGTCGGGGTCGGTGGAGCCCACGTCGGCCACGACAGCGAACCGAACGCGACCCCGGCGACCACGAAGCCCACGAGCAACGCGACCTTGATGCCGACCAGCACGTTCTGCGCGCGCGCCGAGAAATGCAGACCGATGGCGTGCACGCCGGTGAGGCCGATGATCAACAGCGCGCCGATGAGCCGCGGCTCGAGCGAGGGATGTACCGCTTGCGCGAAGGCGCCCGCGGCCATCGCGTCCAACGCGGTCGGCGCGGAGAACCCGACGAGCAGCGACGCCCAGCCCGCGAGGTAGCCGAGCGCGGGGTGCAGCAGCGAAGAGAGGTAGCGGTACTCGCCTCCGCCTTCAGGCACCAGCCGCGCGACCTCGGCGTACGCGCGCGCGCCGCACAACGCGAGCACTCCGCCGATCAACCACGCGAGCAGAATCTGCGAGGGCGACAGCGACTGCGCCATGAAGCCGGTGGAGAGGAAGACGCCCGCGCCCACCATGTTCGCCACGACCAGACCGATGCCGGACTTGAGACCGAGAGACGCCACGGCGCGCGCTTAATACAGGCCCTCGTCAGACGACCGAGTAACTGCGCACGTCCTCCGGCGCGCCATCGAGGTTCGGAAAGACGAGGTACCGCCGCAGCACGCCTTCGAATTCCATGTTCGATTTCTCGAGCACCCGCGCCGACTGCAGATGCGCGGTGTGACACTGCGCCTCGACACGCGCGATGCCGAGCGAGCGCCCGAGCTCCACCATCGCCCGGCACGCTTCGGTCGCGAACCCCTGCCCCCACGCGTCGCGGCGAAAGATGTAGCCAAGCATCGCGCGGTTTCGATTGACCACGTGCAGCCCGGTCGAGCCGATGACGCGGCCCTCGTGTTCGATGAAGAACGCGCCCACGCCCTTCTCGCGCCACTCGCCGGTCGCGAACGTCATGAAGCGCTGCGTGTCGTCGATGGTCTTGTGCGTCGGCCAGCTCATGTACCGCGTGACCTCGGCGTCGCTCGCCCAGCCGAAGGCCGCGGCCACGTCACTCGACACCGGTCGGCGCAGCGTGAGTCGTCGGGTCGTCAATCGCTCCGGGGCCTTGAACACGACGCCGGAGCCTAAGAGAAAACGAGGCGGCGGCGCTGCTCCCCGGCAGCGCCACCGCCTCTCACACGTCTCCTTTACAGCGCCTGACAGTCGGCCACCACGCCGCACGACGACCCGTCGAGGAAGTTGCACTGCT
>JBEHYH010000302.1:0-8047 GCA_048498275.1 Myxococcota bacterium
TCTTCATCGGGTAGGTGCGCCAGCCGACCTTCTTCAAATCGGAGAACGTCATGCGCCGCGCGAGCTTGTTGTCTTCGTCGAAGAAGCGCTCTTCGAGCGGCAGACAGCTCTCGCGGTCGAGCACCATCTCCACCTTGCTCCACACCGCCGTCGAGCTCGCTTTGGGGACCAGCGTGATGAACCAGACCTTGCGGCCATCTTGCTCGCCGACCTTGTCGACCTTCGATTCGAAGTCGTTGGCGAGCGAGCTGCCCTTCACGAGGTCGTCGTTCGTGAAGTCAGAGCCCATCCAACTGTCGCCCATCATCCCCGACGGGAGCTTCATCACGCGGCCGGCCTGCGGCAGGTAGTTCCACAACTGCTTCTCGCGCTTGAGCGTCATCATGCCGGTGTCGCGCGCGCCGCCCTCGACCACGCGGATCAGCGCGAAGTCGCGGCCCTTGCTCCAGTTCTTCATCTTCACCGTGCGCTCGAACGCCGGTGACTTGATGCTCATCTTCATCACCGACACCGCCGACTTGCCGTCCATCACGCGCTCGGTGCGGGTGATGAGCTGGGCGATGTCGGGGGTGTCACTGGCCGACGGGCAAGCCGGCAGATCGGCCGGAGGCGTGTCATTCGCCGAGAGCACTGCCAACAACAGGAGCGCGTTCATGAGTCACCTTTCACTTTCGGACCACAGATGCGGACCATCAGGTCGAGCATGAAGTCGCCGAACGACTCGAGCTGCGCGTCGTTCAGCACCACACCCGGAGGGAACATCGATTTGTACGCAGCGAGCTTCGAGGCCTCGAGCAGCGACATCAGCGTCGCCACCGGCACGTCGGAGCGCAGCGCGCCCAGCTTCACGCCATGCTCGAAGAACTCGATCATGCGCTGACGGCGGGGCATGAAGAACGGCATCACGCGCGCCGCGAACTCGAGGTCTTGCGCCATCGCGGCGCCCAGACGCATCACCACGTCGAGCCGCAGACGGTTGGTCTCCAATTCGCGGATCTGACCGAGCGTGACCGTGCGCAGCTCTTTCCAGAAATCGGCGGGCGACTCCGGCAACTTGAGGTCAGCGAGATCGCTCAATACCGATGCAGCGTGCGCGAGCGTCGCGACCGCCAGATCGGCCTTGTCGTCGAAGTAGTAATAGAACGAGCCCTTCGAGAACCCGGCGTCTTCGAGGATGCGGTTGATCGACGCGACCTCGAAGGGCTTGGTGCCGAATTCCTTCATCGCGGCGTCGAGCAGCCGCTGCTTCTTGTCTGCTTCGAGCTTTTCGAATCGCGGGCGAATCATGGCGTAGACCGACTGGTCCACCGCGATCTACAGACTACATGGTCCACATGCAAGGTCCACAATAAAACATTATGTATTTCAAATACTTAAAACGAAATAAGCCCCGCCATCTGAATCGATGACGAGGCTCCAGTCGGGAGAAATCGGAGTCAGATGGGCGCGAAGATCTTCAGGCCGTAGCGGCCGCTGCCGTGCGTGTTGCGCTCGATGAAGTCGCTGTAGCTGGTGTGACCATCGCCGGCCGTGATCGCGGTGTGGCCGTAGATGCGGCCGAGGCGGGTCGAGGTGCGCTCCCACGTCAGCACGAGGCCCGGCGTCTTGAGCGCCTGCGCGAGCGACATGTGCACCTGCTTGAACTTGCGGCGCGGGAGGTTGTTGTCGATCTGATTGCCGTTGCCGCGAACGGTGATGCCGTACGCCGCACGGAGCGCGCGGGAAACGCCCGTCGCGCACAGACCGCGCGAACGGTAGCCACCGATGCTCAGCGCCGCACGACGGCCGGCCGCCGCGAGCTTGCTCGAACCCTTGACGCCCGAGCCGCCCTTCACCGGAGCTGCCTTGTGCGTCTTGGTGGTCTTCTTCGCGGGCGTGAACGAGCTCTTGGTGCTGTGACCGGGGACCGTCAGCGTACGGCCCGCGCTGATCACGTTCGCGTTGCGGATGTGGTTCGCCTTCGCCAGCGCCGAAGTGGTCGTGCCGTACCGGCGCGCGATGCCCGACAGCGTGTCACCCTTCTTGATGCGGTAGGTCGTCATGGTTTGCCATTGTCGTGAGACGCCCCGCGCCGAATTACCGACGTCGCTGACAAGAAACATTACAGTCACCGCGTGACCTTCTCAGAGCTGATCGATTCATCGTCGGTGACGGCGCAGGCGTTGGCAGACCATCTCGATGCGCTCTCCGACTCCGAGCGGTTCATGCAGACCATGGCGCTCAATCGCGCGCGGCAGGCGAAGCTGTTCGACCTCGTCGAGAACGCGCGGCGCATGACGTTGGAAGACCTGGCGCCCGCGTCGACCCAGCCGCTGCACGGCGTTCGCCATGAAGGCCGCAATTCGCTGCCGGCGTTCTCGCGCTTCGCCAAGGTCTTCGCCGTGCCCGACGACGCGACGAAGGTCGCCACCGAGCGCTGGGGCTTCAACGATTCAGGCTTCACGGTGAATACCTTCGTCGGCCCCGGCTACTTCATCGTCAATCAAGACGGCGGCGATGTGCTCGTCGACTACACGCAATACCCGCCGAAGCCACATGTCGGAGGCCCGAAGATCCTCTCGAACGCCTCCCGCCTCTCGATGTTCGTCTTCAACAATACGAAAGACCGCGTGCGTGGCGTTTCGAAGCACGTCTCCATCGGCCGCGCCTGGCGTGGGACGAAGCGCCTCGACAACTGGTTCGTGCTCTGCCGCACCGCGTAGGGCGGCAACTTCGCGCGGCCCGCGGCGCGCCGTTAGACTCGTGAGCGAATGTCGTCGATGGAAATGCGCGTGCGGCAGTTCAAGAAGTACGCGCGCTACATCAAGGGGTATTTCGAGTTCGATCGCGCGACGAACAAGATCGTGCGTCGCACCGACTTCGCGAATTGCCCACGACCGGTCCTGCTCCTCTATGGCTTCATGTCGACGCGGCAGAGCTTCGAGATCCTCGAGCACCGGCTGCGGCGCGATCAGTTCTGTGTCTGGAGCATCAACCTCGGCGGCTGGAAGGACCTCTTCAACACCAACGCCATCGATCAACTCGCCGAGAAGGTGCGCGACAAGGTCGAACGGCTCTACCAGCGCTTTCCGCAGATGGGCCCGCTGTCGATCGTCGGGCATTCCAAGGGCGGCCTCATCGCGTCGTATTACGTGAAGCGCCTCGGCGGAGATCACCGCGTGAAGAACGTGGTGACGCTCGGCACGCCATTCAACGGCTCACCGTCGGCGTACTTCGGCATCGCCGCGTACGGGCTCATCTCGCGCAGCATCTGGCAGCTCACGCCGCGCTCGCCGTTCATTCACCGGCTGAAGATGGGCGCGTTCCCCGCCGACGTGAAGCTGACGTCGATCTACTCGCGCAGCGATCGCGTGAACCCGGCCGCGAGCTGCGTGTTGGAAGCGAACGCGCCAAACCTCACCAACATCGAGGTGCCCAACGTGGTGCATCGCGAGCTGCTGACCAATCGCTCGGTGTACCAGGAGATCCGCAAGTCGCTCTTCACGGGCCTGAGCCTGCCGGTGCCCGAAGAACCGCGCAGTGAACGCCTCCGCCGCATCACGTAAGAAGGCTCTCGTGCAGCCCTCGAAGTGGGACCTCATTCTCAGTCAGAAGCCGGTGCCGATCGCCGAGCACCTCCTGACCGAAGTGTCGAAGCTGTTCGCCGAAGAGCTGCGCTTCTGGCCTCCGCGACTGCTCGACGACGCGCCGCCGGCCATCGTCGCCGGAGCGAAAGAACGCCCGCCGCTGTCGCTGTACCGCTCGGCGTTCCAACTCACGCGCTTCGAGCTCGAACATGAGCTCGAGGCGTACGACGACTTCATGCGCAATCAGCGCTGGCTGGTCGAAGGGCTGAGCCTCGCCGACAAGCCGATGCTGCTGTTCCTCACGCGGTTCATCACCGAGCAGGTGCTCGCGCTCGCCGAGGCCACCGAGGGGCGTTTGAAGCGCAAGCAGTTGATCGAACTCGTCGATTCCGTCGAGCGGCGGTTCGCCACCAGCGCGTGAAGCCTCGGCCTTTCTGAGGGTGGCCGAGCGGGAGTTGGAGCGCTAAAGAACCTTCAAGAAGGACCCCATGACAACCGAAGTCGCGCCGACCGCGGAGCTCAAGCGCCCGCCCCACAAACTGCCGAAGACCAACGAGCCCTGCTGGTGCGGGTCAGGTAAGAAGTACAAGAAGTGCCATCAAGACGACGACGCGGAATTCGCGAAGGTCGAACGCAAACGGCTCGAGGAGAACCGCGTTCGCCCCGGCAAGCTCTCACCGCGCCGCCCGGTGCCCGACTCGATTCAGAAACCTGATTACTGGCAGACCGGAACGCCCAGCCGCGGCAGTGGCCGCGACGTGCGCACGCCCGAAGAGATCGTTCGCATGCGCCGCGCGTGTCGCGAGGCCGCGAAGATCCTCCGGCTGGCGAGTGAAATGGTGAAGCCCGGCGTCACCACCGACGAGATCGACGCGTACGTGCACGAGCTGACCATCAAGGCCGGCGGGTACCCGTCTCCGCTCGGCTACCGCGGGTTCCCCAAGTCGGTGTGCACGTCGGTCAATGAAGTCATCTGCCACGGAATCCCCGACGATCGCCCGCTGCGGGACGGCGACATCGTGAACCTCGACGTGACCATCTTCATCGACGGCGTGCACGGCGACACCAACGCGACGTTCTTCGCCGGCAACGCCGATGAAGAGAGCAAGCAGCTCGTTCGCGTGACGCACGAGTGCATGATGAAGGGCATCGAAGCGGTGAAGCCGAACCGGCCGATCTCCGACATCGGGCGCGCCATCGAGCAGCACGCTGATCAATTCGGCTACGGCGTGGTGCGCGCGTACTGCGGCCACGGCATCGGAGACGTCTTCCATTCAGGCCTGCAGATTCCGCACTATTTCGACGCGCGCTCGAACACCAGGATGCTCACCGGCATGACGTTCACCATCGAGCCGATGATCGCCATCGGCTCCCACGAAGAAGTCACGTGGGACGACGACTGGACCGCGGTGACGAAGGACCTGAAGCGCGCGGCGCAGTTCGAACACACCATTCTCGTCACTGAAACCGGTGCCGAGATTCTCACCCGCGAAGCCTGATGGCGGAGCTGGGCCTCGGCCTGGCCGCTCTCGGGCGCCCCGGCTACATGACGCTCGGTCACGCGGAGGATTTCGCGTCGACCACCCCCGAAGCGATGGAGCGCCAGGCGCACGCGGTGATGGACGCCGCGTATGCGAACGGTGTTCGTCACTTCGATGCCGCGCGCAGCTACGGCCGCGCCGAAGAATTTCTCGCGCACTGGCTCTCGGCGCGCTCACCGGCGGGCGTTCGCGTCTCGTCGAAGTGGGGCTACCGCTACACCGCGGGCTGGCGGTCGACGGCTGACTCGCACGAGGTCAAAGACCTGAGCCGCGCGCACCTCGATTCGCAGTGGGAAGAATCGCGCGCCCTGCTCGGCCGCTGGCTCGACGTGTTTCAGATTCACTCCGTCACGATGGAAAGCGGCGTGCTGCGTGACGCGCGCGTGCTCGAGCGGCTCTCAGAGTTGAAGGCGTCAGGCGTCGAGATCGGGCTCTCGGTCACCGGCGCGCGCCAGGCTGACGTCATCGACGCGGCCCTCGAGCTCCCCGTCTTCACCTGGGTGCAGGCGACGTGGAACGTGCTCGAACCGTCGGCTGGCCCGGCGCTTCAGCGCGCGAAGAACAGAGGGCTGCGCGTCATCACCAAGGAAGGCCTCGCCAACGGGTTGCTCTCGTCGCGCGGTCAGCTCGGTGAATGGAATCGGCTCGCCGCGAGGCACGGCATGACACCCGACGCGCTCGCGCTCGGCATCGCGTTGCAGCAGCCCTTCATCGACGTGGTGCTCTCGGGCGCCGCGACCGTCGCGCACCTCGAGTCGAACCTGCGCGCCCGCAACGCACCGCGCACCGCTGAATGGGAGACGTTCTCCAGGAGCGCCACGACCTATTGGGACGAGCGCTCCCGCCTCGCGTGGACCTGATTACAGGTCGCTGTGCAGCACCCACGAGTACACGTGACACGACCCCGCGTCGGACGTCGTCGACGGGCAGTTGTAGTCAGCGAGGATCTCGGTGGTGATGTCGGGCGCCGCTTCGAAGCACGAATGACCGCTCCGGCGGCCCGTCGCGTACTTGGTGTTGCTGTCGGCGTAGCCAGACCACAGCTCGAGCCACGTGAGGTACGGCCCGCTCGTCTGCGCGCTGAGCAACGGGTACCGCAACGTGCCGACCCATGAAGAATCGAGCCGCGTCACGTCGAGGCCGAGCACGTTGAACCCGCCTGAGACCTCAATCACGTCGGGCGACGCCACGCCGCCATCGGCGGCCGTGGTGAGCGTCTCGAGCGCCGCGCAGGTCACCGCTGAACCGTTGACCGCCGTCTTGCTGATGAAGCGGGTGGTGCCCGTCTTGCCGAAGCTCGGGTTCACCGCGGTGAACTCACTGGTGTCGACGTTCGCTTTCGGGCGCACCACCGTGGCGAGCTGCTCGCAGAGCCCCGCACGGCACAGCGGCAGCGGCAGCGGTTCGTTGAAGATGCCCGACGAGAAACAATCATTCTGCGTGGCGCACGCCTGCCCGCACTTCGCGCACGGGCCGTGATTCACCTGGCACGCCGCCTCGGCTTTGCAGAAGTCGTCGCCGCAGTCGGTCTTGCCGTTCTCGTCGTTGTCGACGCCGTCGCCACAAATCTCCGGCACGTACTGCTGCGGGCCGCCACAGGCCATCAACGTCAACACGGCAAAGGTCAGGAGTCGCATCACAGGCATTTCCCGGTGCAGGACCGGTCAGAGGGAATGCAGGCCGACTGCCCGCTGGTCAAGGTGAGGCACGAGAACCCCTGCGGGCATTCCGGCTGGCCCGGGCCGCAGTAACGCGCACACACGCTCTGCGTCGACCCCACGCCGCCGTCAGCCAACGACGCGGTGACCGCGACGCACTTGCCGCCGGAGCACTCGGTGTCGGAGCTGCACGACTGGCAGTACGGGAAGTCGGTCTTCGCGTCGTGGCACAGCGAGGCCACCGCGTCGCAGGTCTGGCAGGTCGCGCACGCGCTCGTGCCCTGGCAGACGCGGCCGTCGGCGACCGTCGGGCCTTCGCACTGCCGCGAGGTCTGGTTGCAGCGCTGATCGATGCGGCAGTCAGAATTGAACGAGCACCCCGGCTGGCACGACGCGCGCGCGTTGCCGCTGATGCACACCTGGCCCAGCGGGCACTCGAGGTCTGAATTGCACGACGGCTTGCAGGTGCCGATGGTCTGCCCGGGAGGAATCGCGCAGCTCTTGCCGGCCACGCAGTCATCGTCGACCTGACACTCGGCCACCGGCTCGCAGATGCGATTCACACAGCGCAGCGTCGCGTCACCGCAGTCGGCGTCTTGCAGACAATCGGCGAGGCACAGCTTCACGCGCGGGTCGCAGGTGGTGCCGAACGGGCACGTCTGCTGCGCGGCCACGCACTTGCCGAGCGTCGGCTCACAGCGCTGTGAAGCGTCTCCGCAGTCTTCGTTCGCGTTGCAGGTCTGCAGTGAGTCGGGCACGCACCCCTGGAAGTTGTTGCACGTGGCGTGCGCTCCGGTCGCGGTGCGATCGGGCCAGCACTGGTTCACGCCGGCGTCATTCACGTTCTGGCAGGTCGACCCGCGCGGGCAGTCGGAGTTCAGGTTGCACGAGGTGCCGCAGAACTTCCGGTTCAACCCCGTGTCGAGGAGGCAGTTGTCGCGCTGGCCTCCGCATTCACGGTCGGCCGCGCACGCCTGGCAGAAGGTCTTGATGGGGTTGCACGCGCGCGTCGATGGGTCGCAGTACGCGCCGGCGCCGCAGTCGGTGTTGCCCTTGCAGCCGGTGATCTCGGTGACGCAGAGGCCTGTGTAGTTGTTGCAGAACTTCTGCTCGCCCATGTTGGTGGGGTTGCAGCTCAGGTCTGACAGACAGATGCACTGATGGCGAACCTTGTCGCAGCGGAGACCGCCACATTCGGCGTCGACGTTGCACGAGCGGCCCACGATATCGGCGGTGCCCGCGTCTTCATCGGGAGTCGTCGAGCGCACCGTCGGACAGGCGC
>JBEHYH010000303.1:0-7989 GCA_048498275.1 Myxococcota bacterium
GTGCGAGTCTGGCTTCACAAGCGGTGATGGGCATGTCCGACGAAATCGAAATTCGCCTGCTCCTCGACGCCATTTACTCGCAGTATCACGCCTTCGAGATACTTCGATGGCTCGACGTTGCGCGCCTTCGCCAGCTCTTCCATCGCCACGTACGTCGGGGGTACGGCGATGCCCAGCGCTTCGATTCCAACCTTCATTGAGTGCGTCCTCGGGTGGTTGCTGCGATGCGCCATGCTCTAAGACGAGCACATGTTGCGGTGCAACAAATTGACCCCAGGAACGACTGACGCGCGTGAGTGATTGACGAGCGTGAACGACCGCTCGGTCATTGATGTGCGACAGCGAAATGAAGAACGGTTACTTCGCGAGCGGCGCGGCGGGCGTCGACAGGTCGCGGAAGTAGACGGGGCCCGAGATGCGAACGATCTCCGCTTCGACCTCTTTGCGGAGGCCGAGGAGGAACCCCAGCTCGGCCATCACGAAGTACGGGCCGACGATGAGGCCGATGAGGTCATCGACGAACGCCGGCTTCCGGCCCTCGTAATAGTGGCCGATGAACTGCACGACCCAGCCGCCGGCGAACAGGCCGATGGAGGTCGCGAGCCAGCCCGTGGTCGACATCGCGGCGATGGGGCGCGCTCCGAAGATCATCGCGGTCAGCATCACCAGCATCGCGAGGCCGTAGCGGAAATCGAGGCGGAAGTAGAAGGCGAGCACCGCGAGCGCCGCGAAGTACGCGGGCACCAGCGTGATGCCGCCCGCCTCGAAGGCCGGGCGCGAGAGCAGCGCGATCACCGAGAACACGATCACCGGTACGCCGAAGAAGTGCGTCCAGATGTTGCGCTGGTCGCGGTGGTACGCGGCGTACTTCGAGAGCTGCGCGATGAGCGGAGTCATGAGCGTCATGTATCGAACTCTTCGGCCGCTTTCATGCCGTCCCGCGAAAAGTTGGTGTCACCGTTATGTTTCGCGCCGTGAACGCAACGGAATGGATTCAGAGCGGCGCTTTCTTCGATTGGAAGGGCGCGAAGATCTTCTACCGGCGGCAGGGCACGGGCGCGCCGATGGTGATGCTGCACGGCTTCCCCACGTGGTCGTACGACTATGCGGGCGTGGTCGAGCGGCTCAGCTCGAAGTTCGACCTCATCACGCCCGATTTCCTCGGCTACGGCGCGTCAGACAAGCCGCGCGGCCGCGACTTCACGGTCGGTGATTCGGCTGATCAGGTCGAGGCGTTGCTCGCGCACCTGCACGTGAAGCGCGCGCGGCTGGTGATTCACGACTTCGGCGGCATCGTCGGCCAGGAGCTGTTGGATCGTCATCGCGACGGCCGGCTGTCGTTCGAGCTCGAGCGCGTGGTGCTCTTCAACTGCGGCGTCGTCTACGAGCTCTACCGGCCAGCCACGGTGCAGAAGCTGCTGGCGATGCCGGTCGTCGGTTCGCTCGTCGCGAGTCTGATCAGCGCCTCGAAGGTGCGTTCAGGGCTCGACGCGGTCCGCGGGCCTTCGCATGCGCTGAGCGACGACGAGTTCGCGCAGCTCTGGCACGGCATCTCGCTGCAAGACGGTCATCGGCTCGCGAACCGGCACATTCGCTACAACGCCGAACGCGCGATGCATGCCGGCCGATGGCTCGCGGCACTCGAGGCGTGGAAGGGCCCGTTGCAGTTGATCTGGGGCCTCGCCGATCCGATCTCCGGCGCGCATGTGCTCGAAGCACTGCGGCCGAGGGTGCCGGAGGCGCGCGTCGACGCGCTCGAAGGCGTCGGGCATTTCCCGATGTCTGAAGCGCCGGCCGAGGTCGCGAAGCTGATCAGCGATTGAACGGACGTTCGTCTGCCGAGAATGATCACCGGCGCGCGCGTCGGGCAGCGTAGACTTCGGCTCACACATGGCCATCACGTTGTTGCAGGAGTTTCCCGAAGCGCGCTTTGGGCACGTTGGTCCGGTTCTCGTTTCGGTCTGGTACTCCGAGCTCACGATGCGCGTGGTCGACGCGCTCGACGCGCATCAGGCCGAGCTCGTGAAGAAGTACGGCAAGGTGACGCTGATCTCGATCGTGTCTTCGGCCTCGAAGACGCCGCCGCCTGAAATTCGTGAAGAGCTCAAGCGCCGGCAGCCGCTGCAGGCCGCGACGCGCCTGGGCAACATCGTGGTGGTGAACACGCGCGGCCTGGGGGCGATCATCGCGCGCACATTTCTCGCGGCGTTGAGTCTCACCAACGCCGGGCTCACCGTGGCGAAAGATTTCGACGACGCGGCCATGCGCGCGCGGGCGATCCCCGCGCAGTTCCCCGAAGTGGTCGCCAACACCACGCTCGGGCCCGACTTGAAGGCGTTCGCCTCGCTGAGCGCTCCGTAGAAATGCCGGAAGGGAAATACAGAGTTGAAGACATCCAGGTGCTGTCGCCCTGCGAAGCCGTTCGCCTGCGCGTGAAGATGTACGTGGGCGACCCGGAGGAAGATTCGGCGCTGACCACGGTGCTTCTCGAGCCGCTCTGTCTCGCCATCGACGAGCAGACCTGGGACACGCGGCGTAGGTTCGAAGCATCGAATTTTCGATCGTCGATGATGACTCGGCCGAAGTCGCACTGGATGGCGTTGGCTTGCCGCTCGGTTCACGCGAATGCGACGGCCAGCAGGTGTCGTTCATCGAGCTGATCTTCACGCGCCTCTACGCATGCCGCGAAGCGAAGCCTTCGGAGATGCACAAGAACTGGTGTCACTCCGGTATCGCCGCACTGTGCGCGCTTACCGATTCGTTGGTGGTAACGGTTCATCGCGACGGCGGAGAATGGGAGCAACGTTTCGCGCGTGGGCACGCGACGAGCCAGCTCGCGCGCATCGGCGATGCGTCGGATACCAGCACGCGCCTTCGATTCACGATCGATCGCACGATTCTGAAGGGCGCGTTCAACGTGGCGCAGATTGCGGCGGACCTGAGGGACTTTTCACGCGACGTTCCGTGCGTGCCGGTCGCGCTGCGAAATCTGCGGACCACCTCGTCCCGAGAGTAGCGGGCGCGGGAGAGTTGGCTTATCGCCCGGCGCGCCGTGCACACCGACGATTTCGATTTCGAACTCCCTCCCGAGCTGATCGCGCAGCGCCCGTTGCCGCAGCGTGACGCGAGCCGCCTGCTGCACGTGCGCCGGCCGAGTGGCTCCGTCGCGCACCGCCAATTTCGCGAACTGCCGTCGCTGCTGCGCGAGGGTGATCTGCTGGTGTTCAACGACTCGCGGGTGATCCCCGCGCGGTTGCTGGGCAAGAAGAAGAGCACCGGCGGCAAAGCGGAGCTGTTGCTGATTCGCCCCGCGACTTCGGTCGACACCGAAGCGGCGCTGAAGGGCGAGGCCAGCGGCACGGAGTGGCTGTGTCTCGGGCAATCGTCGAAGGGCTTCAAACCCGGCATGGAGCTCGAGTTCGAGGCCGGCCTGACCGCGACGGTGCGCGAGTCGCTCAGTGGCGGCGAGTATCGCGTGGTGTTCACCTCGTCGCTCGCCTCACTCGAAGATGCGATCGCGCGCGCGGGCCGGCTGCCGTTGCCGCCGTACATCACGCGCGATGTGCAGGCTGACGATGCCGAGCGGTATCAAACGGTGTTCGCGCGGAAGTCGGGCTCGGTCGCGGCTCCGACCGCGGGCCTGCATTTCACGCCGGAGACGTTTGCCGAGCTGGAGAAGCGCGGCGTGAAGCGCGCGTTCGTCACGCTCGAGGTCGGCCCCGGAACGTTCTTGCCGGTGCGAGAAGGGCCGGTCGCCGAACACAAGATGCACGAAGAACGCGCGTTCATTCCCCCGGAGACGTGGGAGGCGATTGAAGCCGCGAAGCGGGTGGTCGCCGTGGGGACGACGGTGGTGCGAACGCTCGAGTCAGCGCAAGCCGCGGCGGGCGCTTCATTCGGCACCAGCATCTTCATCACGCCGGGGTTCGAGTTCCGCATCATCGACGCGCTGATCACCAACTTCCACCTGCCGAAGTCGACGCTGGTGATGCTGGTCAGCGCGTTCCTCGGGCGAGAGCAGACGCTCGCCGCGTACGCCGAGGCAGTGCGTGAGAAGTACCGGTTCTTCAGCTACGGCGACTCCATGTTCATCGAGGACGACGCATGACACTCCCGGCTCCGGACCAGCGCGGAGATCAGCGCGTCGAACCTTCACTCGTTCGCTTCGAATTGCTGCACGTGTGCGCGCAGACCGGTGCCCGTCGCGGCCGGCTGCACACGCCGCATGGCACCATCGAGACGCCGGTGTTCATGCCGGTGGGCACGCAGGGTTCGGTGAAGGCCATCGCGCCCGACGACCTCCACACGCTCGGCGCGAAGATCATCCTCGGCAACACGTACCACCTGATGCTGCGCCCCGGGGAGCAGTTGATCGGCGACCTCGGCGGCCTCCACAAGTTCATCTCGTGGGACCGCGCGATGCTCACCGACTCGGGCGGCTTTCAGGTCTACAGCCTCTCGGAGAAGCGGAAGATCACCGAGGAGGGCGCGACGTTTCAGAGTCACATCGACGGCAGCAAGCACGTGCTGACGCCGGAGCGCAGCATCGAGATTCAAGAAGTGCTCGGCGCCGACATCATCATGGCGTTCGACGAGTGCCCGCCGGCGCTCTCCGAACGCAGCTACATGGAGCCGTCGCTCGCGCGCACCACGCGATGGCTGCAGCGCTGCGTGAACGCGTGGCACAAACAGCGCAGCTCGCTGTTCGGCATCGTGCAGGGCGGGCTCTCCGAAGAGCTGCGCAAGCGTCACGCCGAAGAAATCTGCGCGTTCGATCTGCCCGGGTTCGCGCTCGGCGGTTTCGCGGTCGGCGAAGAACCCGCGCAGATGCATGACGGCGTCGCGTTCTCGGCGCCGCTGCTCCCGAAAGACAAGCCGCGTTACCTGATGGGCGTCGGCACGCCGTTGGATCTCGTGACCTGCGTGAAGCACGGCGTCGACATGTTCGACTGCGTGTTGCCCAGCCGCACCGCGCGCAACGCGTTGCTCTTCACGTCGGAAGGCAAGCTGACGATCAAGAACGCGCGGTACGCGCGCGACGAGCGGCCCGTCGACCCGAAGTGCAGTTGCTACACGTGCCGCACGTTCTCTCGCGCGTACCTGCGGCACCTGTTCGTCGCTGAAGAGCTCGTGGCGATGCGGCTCAACACGCTTCACAACCTGCACTTCTTCCTGAACCTGATGAACGACGCGCGCACGGCGATCGAGAACGATCGCTATGGCGACTTCCTTCGCGAGTTCCACGCAAGGCCGCAAACTCCGCCGGAATGACCTTCGTGAGCCGCCGCGCGCTCTCCAACGGGCTCCAGGCGCTCGGCCTCAGTCCCAACTGATCATCCACGTCGAGTTCTGCTCATCGTTGCGGATCAGCGCGACCTTCAGGTTCTTCGCGCCGGCGTACCGCAACGCCTCTCGCACCAGCCCGGTCATCGTGTGCCGCAGCACCGTGCTCTCGTTGATCGTGGTCTCGATGCGATTGGGCGCGTGTTCGATGAACGAGCACTCGGTGTAGTTGTTGCCGCTGCGCAGATTCCGCTCGGTGCGCAGCAGCGTGCGCCGCGGGCCGATGAGCTTGATCACCGTTTCCACCGCGCGGCCGAGGAACGTCTCGAAGAAGCCGCGGGTGAGATCGGTGCCGAGGTTTTCGTACGCCTGATCGCGGGGCAGCTCGGGGTGCAGGGCGGCGACCGTGATTTCGAGCGCCCGCGCCCACGTGGCGAGATCGTACGCGGGCTGGACGCGCGTGAGATCGAGGCCGACGGTCTTCAATCGTTCGCGGAGCTCGGGGGTCATGCGCCCGGCCAACCCTTTGACGAAGAGCCCTTCCACCGTGCTCCCGAACACCACGCGCTTTTCCGGAGGAACGCTCACCGCCGCGAAATATCAAACTGCCGCGCGCACGAACGCATCGATCGACGGCTGCGCGCCGACGTCAACGCCTCCCCGGTGTCGCGCGATGCGCGTCACTGCGCGGCGAGCGGCTGACAGGCCGAGGAGTCAGAACCGGTCGCGGCGAGCGAGCACGAGAACCCGTCGCGGCAGTCGGAGCTCGAGTCGCACTTCTGACTGCAGACCGGCGTGGTGCCGTAGAACACGGTGCAGACGCTGCCTGACGGGCACTCCCGGGTCTGGCCGGGCTCGGAGCAGCCCTTGCTGCAGAACCCTTTGGGCGTGGGGAAGCAGTCTTGACCCGGCTCGCACTGATCGCGGGAGGTGCATTCGGCGCCCACGGTGGTGGGGCTGCAGGCTGCCAACGTCATCACTGCGAGGAAGAGAAGGGCCGCTCGAATCATGGGCGGCGGCAGTATCACACCCTGCGCTTGCCGCGTACCCCCGCGAGGGCTATAGGCCGCGCCGCTTGATTCCCTTGTCACTTCCAGAACTTCCCGTCGTTTTCGCGCAAGCCGGAGGCAACGGCCTGCTGTCCCAGGCTCCGCTCATCATCGGCCTCTTCGCGATCATCTATTTCGTGATGATTCGCCCGCAACAGAAGCAGGCCAAGGAGGCGCAGGACCTGCTGTCCAGCCTGAAGAAGGGCGACGACGTGATCACGTCTGGCGGCATCGTCGGGAAGATCTTCTCGGTCGACGACAAATTCATTCAGCTCGAAGTTGCTGCGGGCGTGAAGCTGCGCGTGCTCAAAGCCAGCGTGCAGGCTCGCGTCACCGTCGAAGCGCCCAAGAGCGCGACGACCGAACCCAAGAAAGAGGAGAAGTAAGCGATGGATCGCTCCTGGTACACGCGACTGACGATCATCGTCACGGTGACGCTCGGCACGCTGTGGATGTTGGTGCCCACCTACTATTCGTTCTTCCGGCTCGAGCGCGCCGACCGCAACAACGTCGCCAAGCTGCAGGAAGTGCTGCCCGCCTGGGCGCCTCCCGCGAAGTACCGCTTGTCGCTCGGCCTCGACCTTCAGGGCGGCATCCACCTCGTGATGCACGTCGACATGAAGACCGCGCTCACCAAGCGCGCCGAGCGCCGCGCCTCGCAGATGGCGTCGTGGGTCGAGAACAAGAAGCTGGGCGCGCTGGAGACGCCCGACGTCGACCCCGACACCAACCGCGTGACGCTGAAGGTGAAGGACCCCGCGACCGCCGACGCGATTCAGAAGGGCCTGCTCGAGACCTTCAACGACTTCTCACTCGTCTCGCGCGATGGCGCGAAGATGGTGTTCGAGTTCGACAGCGCGGCGCTCGCCGGCTCGTCTGAGGAGGCGCTCGACATGGCGATCCTCCGCATCCGCCAGCGCATCGACAAGTGGGGCGTCGCCGAAGTGCAGATCTCGAAGCTCGGCACCGACCAGATCCAGATCTCGCTCCCCGGCCAGTCTGACCCGGAGCAGGTCAAGGAGCTCATCGGCACCACCGCGCAGCTCGAGTTCCGCATCGTGGCCACCGACTCGTCGGCGTTCGCGACGATGTACCAGTCGACGCCTCCGGAGAACCCGGCGTTGATTCGCCTCGTGCAGCAGGGTGACAGCCCTGACTCGCCGCCCGGCCCGTTCCTGGAATCGGAAGACCGCAACGCGCTGCTCGCGTACGTGAACGGCAAGGTCGCGGCGCCGCAGAAGGTGCTCACGCACTGCGTGCAGGAAGCCGGCCCGAAGCGGAAGTGCGCCAAGTACCAGACGTACCTGCTCGACGCGGCCAACGTGCCCGGCGACCTCCTCAAGGGCGCGTGGTTCCCCGGCGCTCCCAACGCGCAGGGCCAGTACTACGTGGCGTTCGAGATGCAGCCCGAGGGCGCCAAGCAGATGGGCGAGCTCACCGGCAAGAACGTGCGCCGCCAGATGGGCATCGTGCTCGACGACAACGTGATGTCGGCGCCCACGATCCAGTCTGAGATTTCAGACTCGGGCACCATCACCTTCGGCCGCATGGGCCCGGAGGCGAAGGACTACGGCAAGCTGCTGGCGACCACGCTGCAGTCCGGCGCGCTCACGGCGCCGGTGACCATCGGCGAGATTCGTCAGGTCGGCGCGTCGTT
>JBEHYH010000304.1:0-7942 GCA_048498275.1 Myxococcota bacterium
CGGAGCTAGACCTGAGCGCCTCGCGCGGGTTCCAGCGCGTGCTCATCCCGTCGTCGCTGTTCGCGCTGCGGAAGAAGGCGGCCTGAACCATGGCGCTCAAGGGCACGCTCAAAGACTTCGGTATCGCCGACATCCTGCAGCTCATCGGGCAGCAGCAGAAAACCGGCGTGCTGACGCTCACGCACAAGGACGACACGGTGAACGTGTCGTTCAAGGACGGCAACATCGTTCGCGCCGAGAGCGCGCATCGCAACCGCAAGGACCTCATCGGTTCGATGCTGGTCGCCGCGCAACTGGTGAGTGAGCAGCAGTTGGACCTCGCGCTCGAAACCCAGAAGCGCACGCTGCAACGGCTGGGTGACGTGCTGGTCAGCCAGGGCGTGCTCACCGAGCAGAAGTTCAAGGCGATGGTGGCGCTCCAGACCAGCGAGACCATCTTCAAGCTCTTCGGGTGGAAGAGCGGCAACTACGAGTTCGAGCAGAAGGAATTCGAGAACGAACTGACGCTGACTCCGCTGCGCGCCGAGTCGGTGCTGATGGAGGGCTTCCGCCGCGTCGACGAATGGCCGGTGGTGCGCAAGCGCATCACCTCGCTGCAGATGACCTTCGAGAAGTTGAAGGACCTCCCGCCCGAGGAGCTCAAGAAAGACGACTTCGACTCGGCGCTCGACGACGCGTTCGGCGAGCCGAAAGAAGAGAAGAAGTCGGTCAACAAGGGCGAGTTCCAGTCGGTCGGCGAGAACGAGCGCCGCGCGTACAATCTCATCGCGCCGGGCCGCACCGTGGAGCGCATCATCGAGCTCTCGCAGTTGGGCGAATTCGAGACCGCGAAGGCGCTGTGCAACCTGGTGAACCTCGAGTACGCGCGCGGCATCGCGCCGGCGGGCAAGGGCGGCACCGACTTCGGCGGCGAACGTTCGGCGCCCGCGTTTCTCGGCGTGCTGGGCCGCATCGCGGTGAGCGTGGTGGTGGTGGCCGCGCTCGCGTTCGTGGCGACGCGCATCGACTTCGGCGCGGTGAACCTCGGGCGCGGCAACGCGACGACGTACACCGACCCCGCGGTGCAGCGCGTGGCGAGCCAGCAGCAGCTCTCTCGGCTCTCGGCGGCGATCGACGTGTACCGTATGGAGAAGGGCGCGCTGCCGGTCTCGCTCAGCGAGCTCGTCGAGGCGAAGCTGCTCGCCGACGACGACCTCAAGTTCCCGTGGCGTGACACGTATTTCTATCGGCGTTCGCCCGACGACACGTACGTGCTGCTGCCGCCGTTGCGCTGAGTGCCTCTCGGCCTCGAGGCGTGGTTTCTCCAGCCGCTCGTTTGACCCGCTGATTCAAACTTCGGGTCTCGTGGTCAGAAACCCTGACCGTCGTGGTGGCGTGACGACGGCGCCCGCTTGATGAAAGTCGTCGCGCGCAGCTCGCCTCCACGCGTCGAGCACCACGCGAACGACGAAATCACCGCGCCACTCAAGGCCACGCGGGTTTCGCCGGAGTACGGAATCACGCCTCGTTCGCGGCGTTCGAGCGACGCGTTGTGCGCTAGAGCGCGGCGCATGACTCCCGCTCCTGACAACACCGCGGTTCGCACGGCGCTCTGGCGCGCGTTGCATGTCGAAGCCGACGCCGCGCCGCACGTGTTCGAAGATCTCATCGGCCTGAAGATCGCCGCGCCGGAGGCCAACTGGCGCGAGCGCGGCGACATGAGCGCGTTCACGCGGCCGTTTCGTGCGTCGATCGTCGCGCGCGCCCGCTTCGTCGAAGACCTCGTGCAGGAACGCGGGCTCGACCAGTACGTGATTCTCGGCGCGGGCCTCGACACGTTCGCGCAGCGGCACCCGGAGCGCGCGGCGCAGGTCTTCGAGATTGATCAGCCCGGCCCGCAGAGGTGGAAGCGCGACCGTCTCGACGCCCTCGGGCTGCCGAAGCCGGTGCTGGTGCCGGTGAACTTCGAAGCCGGTGATGACTGGTGGGTGCGGCTCAAGGCCGCCGGCTTCGATGCGACGAAACCAGCGGTCGTCGCGTCGACCGGCGTCAGCATGTACCTGACGAAGTCGGCGGTGGAGGCGACACTGAAACAGGTCGCCACGCTCGCGCCAGGTTCGACGCTGGTGATGTCGTTCATGTTGCCGCTCGAACTGGTCGCCGCGGAAATCCGCGCGGGAGTTCAGCGCGCCGCCGAAGGTGCCCGCGCCGCCGGCACGCCGTGGCTCAGCTTCTTCACGCCCGAAGAGGTGCTCGCGCTCGCGCGTTCCGTCGGCTTCAAGAGCGTGCAGCACGTGTCGGCCGATGACCTGAGCGCGCGCTACTTCGCGAACCGCACCGACGGGCTCAAGTTGCCGGGCAATTCTGAAGAACTCCTCGTCGCAACCACCTGATTTCCGGTGAGTCTCGATCGGAATCGGGAATCTGATCGTTTGACGCTCGGGGTTGGCTCAAGTAATGCCGCGCCCGCTACCTGACCTGTACCCCTCCGCGGGTCTGGTGGATCAATCAACCGGAGGTGGAGAGAACACCATGACGGTCCCTGCAGAGAAGAAGACGGAGTTGGTCGCGAAGTACCGCCAGCATGAGAAGGACACGGGCTCGCCCGAGGTCCAGGTTGCGCTGCTTTCCGAGCGCATCGCCGAGCTGACGGAGCACTTCAAGACCCACAAGAAGGACTTCCACAGCCGCCGCGGTCTGCTGAAGATGGTTTCGCAGCGCCGCAGCCTGCTCGACTACCTCAAGTCGAAAGACTTGAACCGCTACAAGAAGCTGATCGACGGCCTCGGCATCCGCAAGTAAGCCGAAGCGAAACTGAAGGGGCGGCGGAGAAATCCACGCCCCTTCGGTGTTTCAAGCGTCCGGGAGATTGATTCTTTGTTCGAAGGCTCCGAGCGAATCGGGGCTGTCGATCAGGGGGTCAAAGCTCCGGCGCCCAACCTCGAAAAACCAAAGAGACAACACCCATGGCAATGATTCGGAAGACAGTGAAAGTCGGCGAGCGCGATCTCATCATCGAGACCGGCCGCATGGCGAAGCAGGCCGACGGCGCGGCGGTGGTGCGTTACGGCGACACGATGATCCTCGCGACCTCCGTGAGCGCGAAGGACCGCAAAGACGTCGATTTCCTCCCGCTGACCGTCGAGTACAAAGAGAACTTCTTCGCGGCCGGCCGCATCCCCGGCGGGTACTTCCGCCGTGAGGGCAAGCTGACCGAGAAGGAGACGCTGACCAGCCGCATCGTCGACCGCTCGTGCCGCCCGCTCTTCCCCGACGGCTACGCGTACGACACGCAGATCATCGTCAGCGTCATCAGCTACGACAAGCACGCGGAGCCCGACGTGCTGGCGCTCTGCGCGGCCTCGGCCTCGCTCGCGGTCTCGAACATCCCCTTCAATGGCCCCATCGCGTGTGTGCGCGTCGGCCGCGTCGAAGGCAACCTGATCGCGAACCCCAACGCTGATCAGCGCGCGAAGTCTGACATCGACCTCGTGGTCTCGGCCTCGAAGGAAGCCATCGTGATGGTCGAAGGCGGCGCCGAAGAGGTTTCGGAAGCCGACATGGTCGCGGCGCTCGATTTCGGTCACGCGGCCTGCCAGCCCATCATCAAGGCGCTCAGCGAGCTCCGCGCCGAGCTCGGCGTGAAGACCCGCGAGTTCGAGGCGCCCGCGAAGTACGACCCCGCGCTCAAGGAGCAGGTCAAGGCGCTCGCGTGGGACGGCATCAAGAAGGGCTACGCCATCGTCGAGAAGCACGAGCGCTACGGCTCGCTGAAGCTCACGAGCAAGGAGATGCAGGCCGCGCTCAAGACCAAGCTCGGCGACGCGTACACGCCCGCGCTCGAGAAGCAGGTCAAGGTCATCTACGAAGACCTCAAGTACGAATACATGCGCGACCTCACGTGCAGCGGAGGCCGCATCGGTGGCCGCCCGCACAACGTGGTGCGTGACGTGACCGTCGAGGTCGGCCCGCTGCCGCGCACGCACGGTTCGGCGCTCTTCCAGCGTGGTGAGACGCAGTCGCTCGTCACCGCGACCCTGGGCACCGGTGAAGATGATCAGCGCATCGAGACGCTCGCGGGCGAGATCAGCCGCACGTTCATGCTCCACTACAACTTCCCCCCGTTCTCGGTGAACGAGACCAAGCCGCTCCGTGGCCCGGGTCGCCGTGAAATCGGTCACGGTGCGCTCGCCGAGCGCGCGCTGCGCAACATGGTGCCGGGGAAGGACACGTTCCCCTACGTCGTGCGCATCGTCTCCGACATCCTCGAGTCGAACGGCTCGTCGTCGATGGCGTCGGTGTGCGGCGGCACGATGGCGATGATGGACGCGGGCGTGCCCATCAAGTCGCCGGTCGCGGGCATCGCGATGGGCCTCGTGAAGGAAGGCGACAAGATCGCGATCCTCACCGACATCCTCGGTGACGAAGATCACCTCGGCGACATGGACTTCAAGGTCTGTGGCACCGCCAAGGGCATCACCGCCGTGCAGATGGACATCAAGATCACCGGCATCACCACGGCGATCATGCTCAAGGCGATGGAGCAGGCCCGCGTCGGCCGCCTCACGATCCTCGACACGATGCTCAAGGCGCTCCCCGCGCCGCGCAAGGAGATCTCGCCGTACGCCCCGCGCATCACGAGCATCATGATCCGCCCGGAGTACATCAAGAACGTCATCGGCCCCGGCGGCAAGGTGATCAAGGACATCATCGCCCGCACCGGCGCGTCGATTAACATCGACGACACCGGCAAGGTCGACATCGCGTCGGCTGACGGCGATGCGGTCAAGGCGGCGATCTCGATGATCCAGGCGCTCACCCGCGAGGCCGAAGTGGGCAAGCTGTACCTGGGCACGGTCCGCAAGATCGTCGAGTTCGGCGCCTTCGTGGAGCTGTTCCCGGGCACCGACGGCCTCATCCACATCTCCGAGCTGGCCGACAAGCGGGTCGCGAAGGTGAACGACATCGTGAAGGAAGGCGACGAGGTGCTGGTGAAGGTCATCTCCATCGACGGCGGCGGCAAGATCCGCCTGTCGCGCAAGGCGGCGCTCGCCGAGAAGTCGGCTGAGGCGGCCGGCAACGCGGCTCCGCAGGCGTAATTCGTCGAGACAGGCCGTGGCGCGATCTGATTGGTCGCGCCCGGCCTGCACGCAGTAGCGTCACCGCATGTTCGGCGACGTCATTCCACTCTCCCTGGCGCTGCGTGCACGGCTGACGCGCATCGGGGCGGGCGTGAAGACGGCGCTCAATACCGCGCGAGTCGAAGGCGAAGTGCTGACGACCGGGCGGTATTTCTCTTTCTGGCAGGCGCTGGGCGAAGCGTCGGCGGCTGACATCGGGCTCAAGCTCGCCAACGCGACGAAGGTGTACGAGTACGACATCCCGTCGCTGGCGGCGCTGCATTCGCCCGACGTGCGCACCGCGCTCGAGAAGATCGCCCGCTACAAACGGCTCTGCGGCCCGAAGGACATGTCGCTGGAGACGAAGGGCAACGAGCTGCGCGTGTTCACCACGTGGGTGCACGCCACGTCGCTGCCGCCACCGCGGCTGGTCGATGCGTCGCTCGCGTCGTTGCTGGTGCTGCTGCAGCGGGGGAGCGGCCAGATGTTGGCGCCCAGACGCGTCGAACTCTCGCGCGCGAAGAGTGACGAGGCGATGTTGATGCGGTTCTTCGGGTGCCCGCTCAAGTTCCGCGCGGCGCATGACGCCCTGGTGTTCGACGTGAGCGTCTTGAACACGCCGTTCGTCACGCGCAACGACGATTTGCTGCAGGTGCTCGTGCCCGGCCTCGAGGCGAAGCTGTCGAGCTCCCGCGAGTTCACCGAAGAAGTGCGCGCGGTCATCGCGCGGCGCATGTCGGGTGAAAAGCCGAGCGTGGGGAAGGTCGCGAAGGAGCTCGCGCTGAGCCCGCGCACGCTGCAGCGGCGCCTCGGTGAATCAGGCGTGAGCTACCAACAGGTGCTCGATGAAGTGCGGCACTCCACGGCGGTGACGTTGCTGCGCGAGAAGCGGCTCGAGCTGCATGAGGTCGCGTTTCTGCTCGGCTTCGAGGAGTTCAATTCCTTCACGCGGGCGTTCCGCGAGTGGGAGGGGACCTCGCCGGGGCGTTGGCGCGATTCGATAGCGTAGTGGCGCGATCTGATTGGTTCTGCGTCTTCGTGCCCGACATCTTCAGGGCATGGAAAATACGAAAGTCTGGTTCATCACCGGCAGTTCACGCGGGCTCGGGCGGGTGTTGGCGGAAGAAGCGTTGTCGCGCGGGCTGCGCGTGGCGGCGACGGCGCGGAAGGTCGATGCGTTGCAGCCGCTGGTCGAGAAGTACGGCGAACTGGTGCTGCCGCTCGAGCTCGATGTCACGAAACCCGGAGAAGCGCAGGCCGCGGTGAACGCGACGGTCGAGAAGTTCGGCCGCATCGACGTCGTGGTGAACAACGCCGGCTACGCGAACACCAACTCGGTCGAAGACTTCGCGCTCGATGATTTTCGCGAGCAGGTCGACACCAACTTCTACGGAGTCGTGCACGTGTCGCGCGCGGCGTTGCCGGTGTTGCGCAAGCAGCGTTCGGGCACGTTCCTCCAGATCTCGTCCATCGGCGGGCGGCGCGGAGGAACTCCCGGGCTCTCGGCGTATCAGGCGGCGAAGTTCGCGGTCGCCGGGTTCTCGCTGGTGTTGGCGGCGGAGACCGCTCCGTTCGGCGTGCGCGTCGTCGTCTGCGAGCCGGGTGGCATCGCGACCGACTGGGCGGGTTCATCGATGAAGATTCACGAGCAGCAGCCTGACTACGAGCCGACGGTCGGCGCGACGGCGAAGCGTGTGCGCGGAAACCCCGATGGCTCGCGCGGTGACCCGAAGAAGATGGCGAGGGTGTTGCTGGAGGTCGCGGAGTCGCCGAACCCTCCGCGGCGCTTGTTGCTCGGGTCTGATGCGTTGTTCTTCGGCCGGTTCGCTGACGACGAGACGCGGCGCGAGGCAGAGCAGTGGGCCGCGACGTCGGTGAGCACCGACCGCGACGGGCAGGGTGACTTCGCACAGACCGACGTCGCGAAGTTCATGACGCGTCAACAATAGGGTGCGTGCTTCAACGGTGCGCCGTGCGACATCCAGAACCGCTCGGCGTTGCGCGGCATCGAGGTGTCCATGGCACGCGCGCCGCGCGACTGCGGCTGGCAGATACGGCGTTCCTTGCGGCGCGGCGCGTCCGCGTCGTCGCGGCGCGATTTTGACTGGCAGACGACCGTCTGCCTCCGGTCAGCGCCAGCGGCGGGCGCTCGAGCCGAAAGCAATAGATCTCCCGGCCCGGCTGTTCGTTTACTGAGGCACGGTGAACGCTCTGAGCCGCTTCTTCGGCATCTTCCGGTGGGTTTTTCTGCCGCTGGGGCTCTTCGCCGTCGTCGCGGTCGGCGTTCACGCGGCTGCTGACCTCGTCGATGACACGCTGCTCCGTTGGGTCGAATCGCTCGACGCGTTCTTCGACGGCTTCTTCTCCGCGCACGACTTCACCGCTTCGTGGGTCGATCGCATCGACTCGCGCGAGCGCACGTACATCGCGCGCGCGTTGGCGCTGACGTGGGAGCTGCTCGCCGACCTGCTCATCGCGTTCCCGAAGCTCGGGTTCGACGAAGAGGTGCTGCCGGTTCGGGAGTTGCTCAAGCGGCTCAATCAACAACCGACGCCGATGCGGTTGCTCCGGCCGATCATCACCGCCATCTTCACCCTCGCCGGCGCGTACACGGTGTCGTCGTTGGTCGAATCGACGCTGTTCGTCGGGCTGGTCGGTGAGGTCGCCAACGCGCAGGTCTCGGCCTGGCTCGCGCGCGTCGCCGGTGGCACCGCGATGCTCATCGTGTTGGTGAGCCACGGGTGGCGCGCGGTGCTTCGTTCGCTGCAGCACGCCGATGACGTGTTCCGTGAATCGAAGCGCCCGTGGTTCTCGGGTTTCATGGGCACGCTGGTCGCGCTCCC
>JBEHYH010000305.1:0-7938 GCA_048498275.1 Myxococcota bacterium
CGACGACGATGCGCCGGTGTTCATCACTGTCGTCGGCGTCCATCCGCACGCACGACATGTTGTCCAGCACCAGCACCCGGCAGCCGCGGGCGACCATCTCGCGGCACGACGAGAGCACGTCGCTCACCGTGCCGCGGCCGGCGTCATCGGTGAGCAGGTACTTCTCGAGCGACTGCCGCTCCATCGCCGCCTTCTCGGCGAGCGCGAAGCCACGCGCGTCGGGAGCGCGGTCACCCAGCATGGTCGCGAGGTCGAGGTCGGCGTCGCACGCGAAGATGCGCCGCTGCATGTCGACCGCGTCGTCTTCGTACGAGAGCACTCCGACCTTCACGTGGGCCTTCGTCCAATTGCGCACGAGCCCGGCGACGAGCGCCGACTTCCCGACCCCGGGGTGCGCGCCGATGGCGTGGAGCGTGGGCAACAGCCTCAACTGCTCATCGAAGTCGCGCCAGCCGGTGGCGAGCGATGCCCGGCGCCCCTCGGTCCACGCGGTGGCGGCGGCGTCGAGGATGCGCACGGTGTCGCCCGTCGTCTCGCGCACACGCGACTTCGCGCCCGCCAGCACCTCGGGCACCACCGCCGCCATCGTCGACACGTCAGCCAGCGGAGCGCCGGCCTTGAGCGCCTCCGCCGCCCGCCGGAGCGCTTCCAGCGCACGACGACGCACCGCTGATTCCTTCACGATGCGCGCGTACTCGACCGCGTTCTCGCTGAAGGGCGCCGCTCCGGGGAGCTGCGCGAGGTACGCCGGGCCACCGGCGGTGCGCAGCGTGCCCGCGACCTTCATCGACTCGGCGACCGTGAGCAGGTCGACGCGCTCGCTCCTCGTCGCCAGCGACATGAAGGCGCGCCACACCTCGGCGTGCGCCAGCGACGCGAAGTCGTCGGCGGAGACGACCTCGCGAAGGTTCATCAACGTGCCGTTGTTCATCAGCACGCAGCCGAGAACGGCGCGTTCGGCGTCGGCGCTGGCCATGGCGCTCATGCGTCACCCGCCAGCTTCATGAAGCCCTCGATGTGCTTCGCGTCGCGCAGCACGAGCTCGATGTCGTCGTAGATCTGCCGCCGTTCGTTCTCGCCCATGTGGTGCGGCGACCTGCCCACGCCATCGATCGCGCGTTGGAGGTCGGTGACCGAGTACGTCTTCAGCGCCTTCGCGATGATGCGTTTCCGTTCCGGCGTGGCCTTGGCGCGCGGGTGATGCCGTTTCGTGCGCCAGTGCTCGAACACCTGGAACTCGTCGTCGGTCAGCGCCGCGTCGAGCGTCGTGTCGGGCGCCGGTTGCCGGCCAGACGCGTCGAGTTCAGCCGAACTCGACGGAGTAGTAACGCTCGTCCCGTCTCGTCTCGTTTCGTCTCGTAGGGCCGGACGTCCCGCACTCGTCCCCCGGGACACGGGCGCGACCGCCGCGGTCGCCTCGGCCGCCTTTCTCGCGCGGTAAGCGGCCTTTCTTTCACGCTCCTTCTTCGCGTGATCGGCCACCTTGCCCTGGTGCTCTTCCCAGTTGTGCCACTCCCAGCCGCCGCCGCGGGCCTCATCGAGCCAGCCGCAATCGACCAGCGCGCGGAGCAGTTCACCCGACTCTCCACGCCACTGACAGGACCGCTCGAGCGATGTCCCGTCGATGTCCCGAACGTGTCCCGTGGGACAGAAACGGGACACCCATGACAGCGCGCGCATGACGTACCAGCCGGCGAACGGGTTGTTCAGCAACGACTCGAGCCGCCCGGTCTTCGGGTGGTCGACGAGGTCGATCTCCACGCGAATCCACCGGCTCATCGGGCACCTCCGGTGAACACGCCGCGCTTCGCCGGGCGGAACCGCACGCTCTTCGTGAGCGGCAGCATCATCAGCTCCCTCGTGATGGGGTTGCGAATGCGCCGCGCCGCCCGTTTCGTGGCGATGAACGCGCCGACCCGGGGGATGCTGAAGCGGCCCTCGTACTTCACGCCCTCCGCGGCGATTTCGAACAGCCGCTCGACGATGGAGCGCGCCTTGTCAGCGCTGACGCCGGCTTCCTTCGCCGCGTGCTTGAGGGCGTTCGCGTACATCTGGCGGCTCATGGCGTCACCTCCGCCATCTCGAGCCGCGCCCGTTGCTGGGCCTTCCGCAGCCGCGCGTACGCGTCGTTCAACTTCTCGGTGAGCGCGGCTTCGGCGTTGCCGAGCTCGCGGTGCAACCGCCTGGCGATCTCGCGCACCTCGGCGAGCAACAACGACTCGAGCGACGTGCGCGCGCGGCGCACTTCGGCGCGCTGCTTCTTCAGCCGGCCGACGGTCTTGATTTCGACCTCGATGGCCTCAGCCGCGGAGACGTGCGGCTTCGATGACTCCGCGACGCGCTGACTTTTGGCTTTCTGTCGTGGGCTGGTCGTGGGCTGTGGCGCCCGCTCGCGACCCGCCGCGACCTCCGGCGCCCCGGGGAGCGGGAGCGGCAGAAGAACGTCCTGGAGGTTTCGAACCTCCGCCCCTCCACCGCGCGCCAAGCGCCCGACTCAACCGGAAAACCGCGACGCTCAGGGGCAACTGACGACCTGCACCTCGTACGAAATCGGCGTCGCGATGTTCGAGAGCTGCACGCGGTACGTGTGCCCCGCCGTCGACGTCCACCCCTGCGGGTTGAAGCGCAGCGCGTACGTGCTCCCGTAGTACTGGCCGAGTTGGGTCACCGTCACGTCGAGGCCCGCGTCGCTGCCGGTGTCGGTCACGGTCACCTGCGCGCCGGAGAGATTGATGGAGTCGCTCTGCACGCTCCAGCCGGTGGAGTCGACGCTCTCGAGCCCGGGGATGGCGATGGCGTCGACCGGCACCGGGCCGGGAGGGGGCCACGACATCCACGGTTTGTTCGCGTTGCCGGTCCCTCCGATGACCCAGTGGCACGAGCCGTCGGTGGTGCCGCCGATGCCCACCGGCCCGAGCCCGTTCGACAACAACCAGCGGCGGTGGCCGAGCGTCGCCGCGTTCCCGGCTCCGTAGTCAGACATGTACATGTCGATGGAGCGCACCGCCTGGCCGGTGCTGATGTTCGACTTGCCGGCGGCCTCGGCGCCGTCGGGCGTGTAGCAGGGCCACCCGGCATCGGGCGTGTGACTGAGCGCGTTGGCGGCGTCCATCATCACGGCGCAGGCCTGCGCCTTCTGCGTGCGCGTCGCCTCGAGCGTCACCACCGGGAGCTGCGCGATGGAGCGGTAGACGTTGAGCAGTTGCAGCGAGTTGTTGCGGCCGGTGTCGTTCAGTTCGCCGGCGTTGCAGGTCGCGGCGTTGCCGTTCCACGAGCCTTCATTCATCGCGGCGCGCGCGCACTTCCACGCGGAGCAGACCTGCTGTTGGCGGGTGCCCGCGATGCTGATGCACGAGGTGCCCGCGTCACCGCCGGAGCCGCCACCCGTCCAGCCCACTCCGCCACCCGTACCACCACCGGTCGCGCCGGAGCCTCCGCCGGCGCCGCCGAACCCGCCTCCGGAACCGCCAGGGGAAAAACAGATGCCCACCTGACAGGTCGCGCCGAGCGTGCACTCGGTGCACTCGGCTCCGCGGGTGCCGCAGGCGTTGAAGAGCGTGCCCGGCTGGCATTCACCGTCGGCGTCGCAGCAGCCGTCGCACGAATCGGGGGAGCACTTCTTGTGCGCGCCGCCGCATGACGCGACGAGAGCAGCGGTCACGAGGAGCAGCGCGAGCCGGAGCGGAGTCATGGGCGGCGTTATAGGGCGCGGCGAAGGCACACGGCGAGGTCGCCGAGCAATCTTCCGGGCTCTTCGTGGAGCGCCTTCCATGTCCAGTGCAGCACGATGAACCCGCGCGCCATGAGCGCGTTGTTGCGGCGGCGGTCGTCTTCGAACGCGGTGAGGCCCGAATGGTACGCGTAGCCATCGGCTTCGATGATGACGCGCGCGGCGCTGAAGACGAAATCGACGCGCCGCAGCCGCGCACCGGTGCGAATGGCTTTTTGACGATCCGGCTCCGGGAAGTCACCGTCGCGCAGCAGTTCGCGGACGCGGTGTTCCAGTTCACTTTCCGTCGGCCCATTGCCGCCGCGGAGTTCGTGGGTGAGCGCGCGGAGTTGGGTGAGGCCGGGCCGGCGCAGATTGCGTTCGATGGTGGCGTCGAGTTTGTCGAGGTTGGTCCACCTTCTTCTGAGGGCTTCGTCGCAGGCGGAGCGAACCAACGGCGGTTCGAGCGTGGCGGCGAGATCGAGCAGCGTTCGCGAAACAGAAGTGACGGCGAGGCCATCGATGGTCGTGATGTCGCGAGCGGCAATCGCCGGAACGCGATGAATCACAACGCCGGGAGGAGGGCGCGCGCCGTGCGTGACGGTGGCCTCGAGGCGCCCGGGGGAGAATTGCGAGAAGCCGTGGAGCGCCGAAGCGGTGTGATGCGAGAGCACGCCGTTGCCGAGCCAGAGCGAGAGCGCCTTGAGCTGCTGCTGCCAGTCGTCGGGTGAGCCGGCGATTCGATACACGCCCGGGAACACGCGAATCCATGCGTTGCTTGAGAAACGACGTTGCAGGCGTTGCACGGAAAAACCGCACATACCGACCTGATCACGACGAATCAGTCCACGTTGCCGTGCTGCGAGCTGCAAACACCGTTTCTCGGCCTCGTCCATCCCCGCCCTCCGAAGGCCGAGAGATGTACACGGAGGGTCCGACAAGTTGTCTGCTGCAAAAACTATCGAGAGCCGGTGTTTTTGCAGCAGACGACTCGACGAGTGCACCAATCGAGTCACTTTCGCGCCGTGCAGAGGGGCCAGCGGGCGACGAGCACGCCGCAAACTCCGCAGACCGCGCCTCCCATGGGCAGTTCATGACTATGTTGCCCGCCGTGCACGTTCTGCTCGCGCTCGCGATCTCATTGACCGCTCAAGCTCCCGCCGCGACGCCGCCGGACGTTCTCGAAGCGGCTCGCACGAAGCCCGGGGAGCAACTCGACGAATCACGGTTCGCGCTCAACTTCACGCCGTTGACGCTCATCGCCGCCTCATTGTGGATCGAAGGCGATCTTCACCTCGCGAAAGGCGTCTCCATCTTCGCGAACGTCGGCGGCGGAGCGCTGCGCCAGTTCGGTTGGGACGCGGGCCTGCGCTATTACGCGAGCGGTTCACACCTGGTCGGTTTCTACGTCGACCTCCGCTATTCGGGGTTCGGTCTGCCGGAGTTCGCGTTGTTTATGCACGGGCCCGGAGTGCAGCTCGGCTACTCGTGGAAGCTCAAGGGCGTCGCGCTCGCGATCGGCGCCGGGTTGACGACGTTCTTCGAGCTGAGCGCGGGCAGATCGAACGCGATTTTTCTGGGCGTGCCACCCGTCGAAGCCGACGTCTTCATCCTCGCGGGCGTCGGGCGGCCGGGCCGGGAGCACCCCTCGGTGATGCCGGCGCTCCGGTTCGCGATCGGCCCGTGGTTCTGATCACCCGGCGCGCTTGAAGAGGAACGGGTACGTCACCCGGTAGCCCGACGCGTTCTTCCCGACGGGGAACTGCCAGGTGCGGACGCGCGAGACGAGGCATTCCGAAAGCTGCGCGCTCCCGACGGTGGTCTCGGCAACACGCGCCGTCGAAACGGTGCCTGCTTCATTCACGAAGAACTGCACGGCCACCTTGCCGCCGAGCGCCGGAGTCGTCTGCAGCGCATACTCATAGCAATAGCGGATCTGGTCGCGATGCCCGGCGATGACCTTGCGAATGAGCTCCTTGTCCATGCAGCCGCCGCCTCCGCATTCCACCGGCGGGTCAAACGCGAGGTCGGGGCCCTTCGAGTCCTTGCACGGGCCGGGGCCGGCACAGAGCTCGCCGACGCCCTTCTTCTTGTCGACTCCCGAGCGCGCGATGCCGCCGATTTGAATGGTGTCGTCATGCGGGCCGCCGCCGCCGTCACCGCGCAGGCTCCAGCCGCCGTTGCCGGTCGCGTTCATCGCCACCACGCCACCGAGCGCGCCTGAGAGTTCCTTACCCAACCCACCGGGGCCGAACACGCCGCTGGCGCCGATGCCATCGAAGATCTTCCCCCTGAGCGCGGCGATGTTGATGCCGCCGGTCTCCTTGACCGGTTTGTTGAACGGCTTCGGGCTGCCTTCGCTCGCCACGCGTTTCTGCGGAGCTTTGTTCTCAGACTTCTCCTCGCTCTTCTTCGGCGGCGGAGGAGGAGGCTCGGACTGCACGAGGATGCGCCGCAACTGCGATGACGAAGACACGGGCACTCCGTCGTCGTCATCGAGGTCGCGGGTGATTTCTGCGTTCGCCGCGAACAGGAAGAACACCGCGGCGCACGCGAGCAGCGAATTCAAGAACCCGTAGTCGAGGTTGAGCGCGCCCACCGGCCGCGACGGCGCGCGCATGCGAAAGGCCTCCACGCGCACGGGCCCACTTCCGAGTTGAACGATGTCGGAGCGGCCGAGCTCGAGCGTCCACCCGCCCTGTTCTTCCACCGCGAGCCCGCGCGCGACCGAATCACTCAGCGAGAGCGCCGTCTCGCCGTTTCTCAACAGCGTGCCGGTCAGCCCGTCATGAAAGGTGAGCGTCTTCGAGTCGAAGCGCATCGGCGCACGGTCGATGCCCGTCAGCTCGCCGAGCGAGTTGAGCGCGAGCGACGCGCCCTTCCGCAACACATGCGTCGCGACACGCACGTCGAACCACAGCACCCGCACGCACAACGCTTCGGAGTCAGCGGCCATGAATCGCCAGACAGCGACGCGAAAATCAGGTTCCGTTTTTCCGGGTCGCTTCGCTTGGCGAGTCTTCGCTGCCCTCCCGACTCGCTGGCTGCTGCAACGACGCTTCTGCCGCTCCGGTCGCTTCTCTCGGCGAATCTTTGCTGCCCTCGCGACTCGCTGGCTGCCGCTCCGAGTCGCTTCGCTTGGCGAGTTTTTGCTGCGCCGGCGACTCGCTGGCTGCCGCGACGATCCGTCTGTCGCTCCGGGTCGTCTCTCTTGGCGAGTTTTTGCTGCGCCGGCGACTCGCTGGCTGTCGCAACGAAGCGCTAGCCGCTCCGGGTCGTCTCTCGGCGAATCTTCGCTGCCCTCGCAACTCACTGGCTGTCGCAGCGACGCGTCTGCCGCTCCGGGTGCTTCTCTCGGCGAATCTTCGCTGCCCTCAGCCGCTCCGCCCCGATTTTCCAGTTCGCTGGCTCCGCGCTCCGGACTACGCGGGGCCGACCTGCCACTTCGCGTGGGCGCGCGCGACGACTTCACCCGCCTCGTTCTTGATGTCGGCGGTGATGTCGTACTGCTTCTTCTCCGTGCTGGAGATGGGAGGGCAATGGCACTCCGCGGTCAGCGTGCCGCGCGCCTTCTTCAGATAGTCCATCCCCAGGTGCACGATGATGCCGCGCGCCTCGTCGGGGATCGTGAAGAGCAACGCCGTACCCGTCGCGACTTCGCCGAGGTTCAACAGCGCGATCGCGTGCACCGAGTTCAGATGGTTCCGCACGGCGCGGCGGTCATGGAGGCGGATGCTCGAAAACCCGGGCTCCAGCGCCACCACCTCGGGCTTGATGGTGCCGGTGTACGGCGCGAGCACGCCGAGCATGCGGCCCATCACGATGCCGCCTCCGGGGATGTTGCGCAGGCGGCTCCACACCGCGCGCAGCGTGACCGACGGGTTCATGTTCTTGAGCGCTTTGGACAGGGCGGACATGAACCGGCGCATACCTCGCGTGCCGCAAATGGTACAGGCGCCGCATGACGTTGCTGCGCGCCGCTGACCTGTCGCTCTCCTTCGGGAGCCGAACGCTGTTCGACAAATTGGAATTCGTCATCGAAGCCGGGGAGCGCGTGGGTCTCGTCGGCGTCAACGGCTCCGGCAAGTCGACGCTGATGAAGCTGCTCGCCGGCACGATGAAGGCCGACTCGGGGTTGTTGCAGATACAGCGCGGCGCGCGCGTCACGGTGCTCGACCAGGAGCCGTCCTTCCCCGAGGGCGCGACGGTGAAGAGTGAGTTCGAGGTCG
>JBEHYH010000306.1:0-7874 GCA_048498275.1 Myxococcota bacterium
GGCGCACCCGAAGCTCGCCTTGTCCCACTTCGGTTTCGAGGAAAGCGACCTCAACGAATCGTTCACGCCAGACGCCGGAGGCGATGCTGTACGCGGGCGCTCCTGAATGGCTCGCCGCCGCCGAAGCCGCGCTGGCGTCGATGAAGGGAGCGCGCGCCGTGGCCATCGCCGGGCTGTCGATGGGCGCGTTGCTGGCGATGATTCTCGCCGGCCGCAATCGCGCGCGCGTGAAGGCGGTGGCGTTGATGGCGCCCGCGTTGCGGCTGCAGGCCTTCGGCGCCGGCGCGCTTCACGCCATTCGCCGCAGCCCGCTCTTCGACCTCGCCCCGAGGTGGATCTCGAAGGACGGCGTCGATCTCGAAGACGAGGAGATGCGCAGGCTGGCGCCGGCGCTGCCCCGCTACCCCCTCAAGCGCGTGCTCGACCTGTTCACGCTGCAAGACTGGGCGCGCGAGGCCGAGCCGCGGCTGAGCTGCCCGTCACTGGTCATCGGCGCGGTGCATGATCACGTGGTCGAGCTCGCGCCGATTCACGACTTGCACGCGCGATTGCCGTTCTCGGAAAAGCTCGTGCTGCAGCGCGGGTTTCATCAGGTGGTGCGCGACACCGACCGCGCGCTGGCGATTTCCACCGTCTCGCACTTCCTGGAGCGCCTCGTATGAACGCGCAGCAGCTCATGGACTGGGCGCCGCCGGTTCTCTACGGCGTCGTCGCGTTGATGTCGGTGCTCGAACGTCTCGCCCCGCTGCAACCGCTCGAGAAGTTCAGCCTCCGGCACGTGCTGGTGAACGTCGGGTTGTCCTTCGTCACCGGCATCCCCTCGTTGTTCGGGCTCGCGTTGCTGCTCGCGACCTCCGCCTGGGCCACGGAGCATCACTTCGGGCTGCTCAACCTCTTCGACTTTCCACTGCCGGTCCGCCTCTTCGTCGCGCTGGTGAGCATCGACTTCGCCGATTGGCTGCGACACCTCGCGAACCACAAGGTGCCGTGGTTCTGGCGGCTGCATCGCGTGCACCACATGGATCCCCATGCCGACGCGACGACCTCGCTGCGCGCGCACCCCTTCGAGCACGCCATCGCGTACCCGTACTTCGCGTTGGTGGTGTTGCTGGTCGGGCTCGACCCGCTCTGTCTCGCGGTGCGCACCATCATCACCTCCATCATGCTCGCGTGGCATCACTCGGCCTTCAGGCTGCCGCTGTGGGTTGATCAGACCATCTCGTTGATCACCCCGACGCCGCGCAGCCATCGCCAGCACCACTCGCGCGACGTGACCTTCACCGACACCAACTACGGCACCCTCTTCACCTGGTGGGACCGGGCGTTCGGCACCTGGTCGCCGGTGACGAAGTGGAAGCCCGAGAAGACCGGTCTCGACGGCTTCGACTCACCGGAAAGGCAGCGGCTGTGGTGGCAGCTCCGTTCGTTCACCCAGGAGCCGGAGCTGGAGCGGAATTCCGAAGCGTAGCGAAGGGAGTCCGCCAGGGCGGGGCGACCCAGCAACGCAGACACCGCCCCTCTGTCGCCTGACAGCCAAAAAGCGTAACGTCGCGTCGTCATGTCAGAGGACGAGAAGAAGCCTGCACCCGACCTCTTTCCCTTCGATGAGATGTCGACGGGTGTGGCTTCGTCTCTCCAACGGCGCGCGAACTACATCACCGGCAAACCTGAAGATCTGCCCGCCGAACCCGACCCCGCGCTCAAGCCCCGCACCGGTGCGTATTACGCGTTCCGGCCGTCGGCGCCGCCTCCGCAGAAGTCGGGCACCGGCACCGCGCTGAACCCTGCCTTCAAACCCGGCGGCACCGGCACCACGCCGGCCCTGAAGCCCGGCACCGGCACGACACCGGCGTACAAACCGGGCACCGGCACCACGCCCGCCTTCAAACCCGGAGGCACCGGTTCTCACCCGGCGATGAAGACCGGCTCGTTCGCGCCGCTCCAGCCGCGTGAAGACGCGCCCGCGCTCGGTGACGAAGACGACAGCAAGCTGCAGACGCACCTGCGCGCGATGGCGCTCTCTGACTCCGCCGGTGGAGCCGCGCGTTCTTCGGCGCCGCGCCGGCCGCCCAAACTTCCTCCGTCGGCCGCCGAAGACACCTTCGTGAAGCGCAAGATGAAGGAGGCCGAGAAGAACGTGCCTGACTTCGATCTCGACGAAGATCTCGGCTGAAATGTCGTCGCCTGTTCTGCAGCCCGGTGCGGTGACGCGCGTGCTCGACGCGTGGGTGCTCGCCGAGGCCCGTGAAGCGCACGAGGTCGAAGTGACGCTCGGCGCGCAGGAACGCGCGCTCCTCGACGACATGCCGTGGCCCAACCGGCGCGCTGAATGGCTCGGAGGCCGCCGCGCGGCCAAGCGCGTGCTCGAAGCGGCGTTCGGCTGGTCACACGACCGCGTGCAGATTCTGCCGCTCGAATCGGGAGCGCCCAGCGTGTGGCTCGACGGCGCGCAGCGCACCGACGTCGTGCTCAACCTCAGTCACACGAAGTCATGGGTCGCGGCGACGGTGGCGAGCGGCCGCGTGGGCATCGACGTCTGCGACGACAAAGACGGGCCGCGCATCGCGCGCATCGCCGAGCGCGTGTTGAACGACGGTGAAGCCGAAGCCTGTGGCGCGCTGGCGAGCCCGCAGAACGGCGCGGCGGTGTGGGCGCTCAAGGAAGCGGGCCTCAAGCTCTTCATCGGCGGCGTGTTCGACCCCGGCGCGCGCGTCATCGTCGTGCAGTCGCTTTCGCCCGCGCGCGTGAAGGCGCCGGTGCCGATGCGGGTCGAGCTGCTGCGCCTGCCTGATGCCGCGCTGGCCATCGCCAGAGACGCTGTAGAGTCCGCCGCACCATGAAAAAACTCCTCGCGTTGTTGTGTGCGTGCAGTGCGCTCCCCGCGTTGGCGGCAGATCAGATCATCACCGTCACCTTCGATTCGGTCGCGGCGATCCCCACCAAGTCGGGCGAGCTGCTCGACAAGAGCATGTTCTCGTTCGGCCCCGCGGTGCCGGGCGCCGTCGAAGACACCTCGGCCGCCAGCAGCAACGGCCTGGGCAAGTCGAAGGAAGAGGCCTGCCGCTGGGCGCTCCTGGGCAGCCTCATCAAGATCGAAGCGAAGGCCAAGCAGTCGGGCAAGAAGGTCGTCGGCGTGCGCACGTACGCCGGCGCCACCGAAGGCGCGACGAAGGACAATCTGGTCTGCCTCGCGGGCGCGATGGTGGTCCGCAGCACGGTGAAGGTCGGCTACAAGTAAGCGCTTTCAGGTTTGCCGGAAACCAGACCCTCTCTCGCGCACGCGGGGGAGGGTTTTTCAGTCGATCCACATCAGGGCGCGGAGCAGCGCCTCGCGGTCGTCACCTTCGAGCGAGAGCGCGTGCTCGTAGGCCATCGTGGTGCCGTTGCAGACGTCGTCGTCGGTGAGGTTCTTGAGGTCGTCGAAGAGCGCGCTCCACGCCGCCTTGAACTTCGGCGCCTTCAGCGTGTTCAGCGCCGCCTGCCGCGCGGTCGCGTCAGCGATGTTCTGCGCGCTCTCTTGTTTCACCTCGGCGTCCTGCGCGCGCCGCTCGAGGCGGTACCAGTCGCGAATCTCCTCGCCCGAGAGCTTCTGCAGCCGCGTCTCGATGGCGCCGAGGTCGTAGAGCCAGACCCCGGAGCAGTCTTTCGCCGATGCGTCCTTCACCATCGCGAGGCGGAGCTGCGCGTGGCGTTCGAGCTCCTTGCGCCCGAGCCGCTTCACGCCCTTGTAGTGCAATGAAATCGACTCGCGGTTGAGCTGCTCACCGGAGAACTGCTTGAGGTGTTCGTCGAGCTCCTTCAGGCCCTTGAGCGTCACGAAGTTGCGCATCCATTCCCGGTCGAAGTCGGTGTCGGTCGGGCAGAACGAGCGCACCAGCTTGCGGAGGCTCGGCGCGAGCGTCTCCCAATCTGACGAGAGCGCCCACGCGTCGACCTGATACCCGCGGTTGTACGCGACGAAGGCGCCCATCACGTACGTCGCGTCGAGCCCGTCACGCACCGCGCGGAACTCGTAGAGCTCCGCCGGCGCGCCGCAGGTCTCGATGGTCTCGTGTTTGTACTCTTCGAACTTCGAGGTGCCTTCCTTGTAGTTGTCGCGCAGCACTTCACCGAGCAGCGTGGGCACGTATTGGTTGCCCTGCGTCTGCGGCGTCATCTGTTCGACCGCGGCCCAGGTGTCGGTTTCAGAGCGCGTCAGCCACGCGGCTTTGGGCAGCGGCATCTTCGCCATGCCCGCGGGCTTCACGCGCCGCCAGCCCGGGTCGGGCACCGTCATCGACCAGGTCTCACCGGTGATGACCTCGCCTTCCTTCAGCGGGTCTGACATCACCACGCGGCCCAGCATCGGAGCGCCGCGCGTGATGAACCACGCGGTGCCTGCGCACAGGCCCACGAGGACCACCACGACTGCTCCGATGAGCGCCCAGACACCCTTCTTTTGCATGAGGCCGAAAACTTTACGCGAGACAGGCCTGTGTCACCGTGTTTCTCATGACCACGCGTCGCCAGACGATTCGCCGCTCGCTTCGACTCCCGCTCTCGCTCGGCCGCAGGCTGCCCGCGCTCTCGGCCGATGTCTCGCGCGGCGGCTTCCAGGCGGAGCTGCCGCAGGTGTTCCTCCCCGGCAGCAAGGTGCACGGCTTCTTCCTGATGGGTGACACCGAGATCGCCTTCCGCGGCACGGTCGCGTGGGCCGAAGCGGGCAACCCGCAGCTTTCCATCTACAGCCGCATCGGCGTGACGTTCGACGCGCTCCCGCCGGAGCTCGACAAGTTGTTGCGTAAGCAGGAACGGCGGCCCAAGAAGCTCAAGAAGTGACTCCGAAGCAGACACGCGCGCAGCAGGTGACGCTCGCCTTGAGCGTCGTGCTCGCCGTTTCACTGGGCGTCATCATCTATTTCGCGGTGACCAGCCTGCCGTACCTGGCCGTGTCTCCGTCGACCGACCCGCGGTTCGGCGCGCTCAATTCGTGTCTGCTGCCGGCGGTGCCTGAACGCGTGGGCTTCGCGGTCTCACGCGACGCGACGCGGGTGGCGGCGTTTTCGACCTCGAAGCTCGTGGAGTGCGCCGGGTCGCCTCCGGTCGCGACGACGCATGAACGCGCGGGCGTGACGCTCGCCGCGTACGACGGGGCCGGTGCGCTGTGGGTCGCGACCCGTGAAGCGCTGTTCCGGCTCGAGAACGGCGCGTGGGAGGAGAAGGGCCGCTTCGCGTCGAGCGCCATGGTGGGCGCGGCGTTCGGCGTGGTGGTGCTCCACGACGATGGCACGCTGGCGTCGCTGAAGACCGACGGGAGCGTGAGCGCGACGCAGCAACTGCCTTCGGCCCGCGGCGTGAAGCTCTCGGTGAACGCCGACGGTGCGCTGGTCGCGGTCTGGGGCGGCGGGAAGCTCGGCGTCATCAACTCGGTGACGCTGGAGCCCACGCGCGCGGAGGTCGCCTGCTCGGTGCGCGAGATGTGGTGGCGCCGCGAGCCGCAGTTGTTCGTCGCGGAGTGCTTCGATGTGACGTTCGAGGTGAACGCGTTCACGTCTGAAAGCGCGCTGCTGCAGGCCCGCCAGCGCACGCCGTCGACGCTGGTTGGAGCTTCGGGTGACTACGTCGTCGCGTGCGACGTGCTGCCCTGCTCCATCGAAGCGCCGCGCTGAAAACGAAAACCCCTCTCCAGTGAAGGAGAGGGGCTCGTTTCAGCGAAGCGTTGAACAGCTTACGGGACGGTCAACGCACCGAGCTGCGTGGTCTCGAACGTGAGGCCCGAGTTGCTGCCCGCGCCGTTCAAGTCGCAGTACGTCCACGCGCCGCCGTCGAGCGAAACGCGCGCGGTGTACGAGTACGAACCCGTCGAAGGCGCAACGAACGCCCCGTTGAACTCGTCATTGTTGCCGACCTGCACGTTGAAAGAAGCAGGCCACCAGAGCCACGCGCCCGCAGCAGGGTTCGAGGCCGACGGGCCGTAGCCGATCTGCACGGTCACCCCCGCCGGAGCTCCGGCGGCTTCTGTCACGCCGGCTTCGTAGAGCTGCGAGTAGACGTTGTCGCTCAGCGCTCCAGCGTTGGTGTTCAAGGACGGAGGGAACTGGATGTTGCAGTAATCCGCTTCGTCCGGACGATCCGACTCGGTTGCATCGAACTCACACTGGACTGAAGGCGAACCCGAGAAACGCTGCGAGGGAGCAACCGCCGAGAAGTCTGAGCTGCTGTTGCGGGTTTCCTGGCAACCACTCTGCTTGCGCATCACTGAGAGCGTCGCCGACCCGGCGGGCGCGTTGAGCGTCGTGCCAGCGTCAGAGACATTGCAGTTCGCCGTTCCGTAGCCAACGAAGTCCACCACGTTGTTGAGCGGGCAGCCCGCATCGAGTGGCGCAGCGAAACCAACCAACGCAACCTTGCCGTTCGCAGCAGCCATGTCGATCGAACCACTCACGTCGAAGTTCGTAACTGCGGAGCCGTTGACACCGCCGCTAGCGAGCTTCACCAGGAAATACCCACCAGGCGCGATACCGGCGTCCGGCATAGGCAGAACCCCCCAGCTCGTTCCCGCTGAGCTCGCATACTGAAGCGACCAACCACCTATACGAACCGTCGAAGTCGTAGGGTTGTGGAGCTCAACGATGTCGTTCTGCAGCGCTGCTCCTGAATTGCCGCCACCACCGTAGACTTGGCTGATGATCAGGTGATTCGGTGCACCAGCGTCTTGCTTCGCGGCGATCACGTCGTCGATGAACACTAGCCCTGCGTCTGCGGTGAGACTGCCCGAGGTTGCCGTCACGCGAATCGTGCCGATGGCTGACGGCATGATGCTGCCACGCGCACCAATCGCGTTGGCAATGCTCGCGATACCTGCATCGACGGTCGTCGCGGTCCACGTCACGAGCTGGGTCACGTCGCTCGACGTTCCATCTGAGTAAACCGCCGACGCCGACGAGGTCGACACCACGTTGCGCTTCACGTGCGTGGGAGCAGAAGCCGTCAGGCTCACGATCACCGCGGGCTCCGCGGTCACCGTCACCGTGTTCGACGTCACGCTCCCCGAGGTCACGGTGATGCTCGCCGAACCCGAAGCCGCTTCTGCCTTCACCACGCCCGCCGACGTCACCGACGCCACCGACGCGTCAGACGACTGCCACGTCGGGTTCGAAGGAAGGGTCGTCGTGCCGTCGCTCCAGACCGCGCTCAACGTCAGCGTCTGCGTCAGGCCCTTCGCGAGCGACAAGGAAGAAGGAGTCACCGTGAGTGAATCGAGCTCCGCGGGGCCGACGGTGATCGTCGCGCTGCCGGTCACGCCGTCGAACAGCGCCGAAACCGTGGCGGAGCTGCCCTCGGCACCCGACGCGGTCGCCGAACCCGTCGACGTGACGCCGACGTTCGCCGGCGCATCCGAGGTCCATGAAGCTCCGGCGCCGACGACCGCCTGTGAGCCGTCAGACCAGGTCACGTTTGCCGAGAGCTGCTGCGTGCGCCCACGGGGAATCGTCGCCGCAATCACCGCCACCGTGTCGACCGCGCGGCCCTGCACGCCCACCGTCACCGGCGCCGAGGTGACACCCGCGGTGAGCGAGCTCACCGTGATGTCCGACGAGCCCGAATCACTCAGCGCCTGAATGGTGGCGCCTGACGGGGTCGCGACCACCGAGACGATGCCCGACGCTGAGGAGCTCCACGAAAGCCCGCTCAGCACCGTACCGCTGGTGCCGTCGCTGAACGTCCCGGTCGCCGTCAGCGCCGCGGTGCGGCCCTTCGGCAGGTTGCCCGTCGGTGCGCCGTCGATGGTCAGCGTCACCAGCTCGGGAGCGCCGACCGTCACCGTCGACGTCGCGGTGACGCCATCGCGCGAAGCGGTAATCGTCGCCGTGTCACCCACCGTCGCGCTGCTC
>JBEHYH010000307.1:0-7825 GCA_048498275.1 Myxococcota bacterium
GCCCGATGCGGCGCCGGTCTGCACCCGTGAACCACCGCGTACGACGCCCTCAACCGCCCGCTGGCCGTCACCGCGCCTGACGGCAGCGTGTACCGGCCGACTTTCAACGAAGCCAACCTCCTCGAGGCCGTCGACGTGAAGCTGCGCGGCGCCTCCACAGAGACGCCCTTCGTCAGCAACCTCGCCTACAACGCCAAAGGCCAACGCCAAGCCATCGCCTACGCCAACGGCGCCACGACTCAATACGCGTACGACGAAGAGACCTTCCGACTCACCAACCTGAAGACGACGCGGCCGGCCAATTCAGACGCCCTCGTCAGCCAGCTGTTTGCCAGTGTCTCTGTGGTGCAGGACATCGGCTATATCTACGACGCTGTCGGCAATATTCTGAAGCTGACAGACGCCGCGCTGAAAACCGTCTTCTACGACAACCAGCAAGTCACTCCGGAGTGCGCGTACACCTACGATGCCCTCTACCGACTCGTCGAAGCCTCTGGCCGCGAGTCCATCGGACAAACAGACTTCGCGCCTGACTTCGGAAACACCAGAGACTTCCCCTTTGTCGGCAGCGCCCTCAACCCCAACGACTTGCAGGCCCTTCGGCGCTTTACGGAAAGCTACGACTACGACGACGCCGGCAACATGCTGTCCCTGCCGCACGTCTCCAGCATGGCGTGGAACTTTAAAGACGAATTCCAAAGCGCCGACCTCGGAGGCGGCGGTACCGCGTATTACGTCTACGACTCGGCCGGCCAACGCGTCCGCAAAGTCCTCGAGTCACAACTCGGCGTCCGCCGCAGCGAGAGGCTCTACCTCGGCGGCTTTGAAGTCTGGCGCGAATACCAGGCCGACGGCGTCACCATCGAAACAGCCCGCGAGACGCTGCATGTCATGGACGACAAGCAGCGCATTGCCCTCGTCGAGACGTTGACTATCGACAACGGCAGCGATGTCGCAACTCCAACGTCACGTCTTCGCTACCAACTCAGCAACCACCTCGGCAGCAGCAGCGTCGAACTGAATGAAGTCGCCGCCCCCATCTCCTACGAGGAATACCACCCGTACGGCACGACGGCGTTTCAGGTCCACAACACCAACGCCGAAGTCAGCCTCAAACGCTACCGATACACCACCAAGGAGCGAGACGATGAAACCGGCCTCAACTACCACGGCGCCCGCTATTACGCCCCCTGGCTGGCGCGATGGACCAGTCCCGACCCGATTGGGGTTTCTGGCGGAATAAATGTATTTGCCTATGCGGCGAACAGCTAAAACAGGGAAGACATTTGAGTGGGGAGCGCTGACGAAGGACGAAACAACATCGCTCTGGAAGGGAATGCTGGATGCAGCCAGTGTTCCCGAGGAAGTGCAAAAGGCGTATTTCAAGGAATTCAATGCATATGCAAAAACATTGAAGAAATAGGGAATCACGTCATGAATAATCGACTTATTGTCTTAGACTTAGATGGGCTCAAGAAACGCTACGGAGCGTTTTTTAAGCGAAACGCGCCGATATCGTCTGGGAAGATTCCATCGGGGCTTGAATCATTGCGTGTGTATGCTGAGCTGTGGGGGCTAACTGATGATGGCGCGCGAGAAGAGTTGGTCGAGCACGCGCCAGCTGAAGCGCTAGATGATTTGGTTGCAATGTTTACGGACAAGGAAATTTACAAAAAAATCACTAACTGGCTTGGTACGCCAGGCGCCCCGGACTATCTGACAGATGCGTATCGAGCTTTTGGCGCAATGATGGAGGCCTATGATTCGGTCAAGGCGTTGCGCGATTGGAAAGATAGGAATGACGGTAGATAAGCTTCATTGAAGAGTGAAGTGGTTAACGCGGGCGGCGTTCGTCAATCGTGTCATTGCATGTGCCGCCCCGCGCTGCTCTCCCGGAAAACTAAGAGCTCCAGTGCCCAAGGAGCTGCAATGGTGTGCCTGCCGCATCGTATTGAAGTTTGAACGCATGGCTCTCTTGTCGGCCTCTCCGAACGGTACGCAGCAAGATTCAACAGACTCTGAGTCTGCGCTCCACGGGGTCGAAGTCGCTGCGCTTCTGAAGGTGAGCAAGGCCACGGTCTATGCCCTCATCGAGTCCGGTCGGCTTCCGCATTTCAGGGTCCTCAACTCGATCCGTGTCCGGGGCGAAGACTTCAGTGCCCTCACGTAAAGAATCGACAGGGAAACAACAGCTCTTCACTTACTTAATGTTTGAAGATATTATGTCTCGGTGACAAATCGAGCCTTCGCACGAGAGGTCGCGATGTTCCGCAAGCACGGCGGCGGGCTGCGCATGACCGAAGCGCTCGACATGGGCATCAACCGGAAAACGCTCTACGCCATGCGCGATGCCGGCATCGTCGAACCTGTTTCCCGCGGCGTGTACCGCCTCTCGACGCTCGAACCTCTTGCGTACCCAGATCTCGTCACCATGGCGAAGCGTGTCCCAAACGGAGTGCTCTGCCTCATCTCGGCGCTCTCCTTCCACGAACTGACTACACAAGTTCCGCACACACTCGACATCGCACTCGAACGAGGGAGCGCGAAGCCGCGCCTTGACTACCCACCCACGCAGTTCTTCTGGTTTTCCGGGCCGGCGTTCCATCAAGGCATTGAGACGCACCAACTCGATGGCGTACCGGTTCGCATCTACGACCCGGAGAAAACGCTCGTCGACTGCTTCCGCTTTCGAAACCAACTCGGCATGGACGTCGTGCTCGAGTCGCTGCGGATGTGGCGGACACGCCGACAAAAGAAGCTCGATGCGCTGCTCAAGTACTCCCGCATGCGGCACGTCGAACGCGCGATGCGTCCCTACCTGGAGGCGATGCAGTGACCATCAACCTCGCCGCATCGGTACAAGCGCGACTCCAGAACCGAGCGCGCGCGACGAAGCGACCCTTCTCAGAGCTGCTTCAGTATTTCGCGATGGAGCGGTTTCTCTACCGTCTCTCCACGACTCCTCACCGTGCGCACTTCGTCCTCAAGGGAGCGTTGATGCTGCACGTGTGGGACGCACCGCTGGCACGCGCGACGAAGGACGTCGACTTCCTCGGACGCCTCGACAACTCGCTCGAGAATCTTGAGCGCGTCATCCGCGAGGTTTGCACAGCCGATGTCGAGCCCGATGGCCTGGTGTTCGACGCTGCGACTGTGAAGACCGAACGCATCAAGGAAGACGCCGACTACGAGGGCGTACGCATTCGCTTCGTCTGTTTGCTCGGTCGGGCACGCGTCACGATGCAGCTCGACGTCGGGTTCGGCGACGTGGTCACCCCGGGAGCGCAGAACATCACCTACCCGGCTCTGCTCGACTTCCCCGCGCCTTCTCTCACCGGCTATCCGCGCGAGACCGTGGTCGCCGAGAAGTTTCAGGCGATGGTCTACCTGCGCACCGTGACGAGCGATTCCACGACCTGCGCCACACGACCGCGACGCTGCTGCTCAAGATCGGTACGCCGCTGGGCGTGGTGCAACGGCTCCTGGGCCACTCAGATCCAACCATCACCACCGAGCTCTACGGCCACCTCGAAGCGGAAGACGCGCGCGTGCATCTGGAGCGCCTGTCGTTCTCGCCGACGGCAATGGTTGAACGCCGTGGTGCGCCGGTGGTGCGGAACCTCGGTCGGGGAAAAAACGAAGCCCCCGAAGTGTTGGATTTCTCCAACAACCTCGGGGGCTTTCTCCAGTCGGGGAGACAGGATTCGAACCTGCGACCCCTTGGTCCCGAACCAAGTGCTCTACCAGGCTGAGCCACTCCCCGGAGATGCGCCGCAACTACCTTGCGCCGTGCGCGCTTGTCAACGCAACTTCACCGACGACCGATCATTCCTGTCCTGACTCGTCGTCGTGAAAAGCGCTCGGCCTCAAGTCGAACTTGAAGACCTTGGCCAGCGCCAGCAGCAGCAACACGCCTCCGGGCGCCGAGAAAATGGCCAGCGCGGGCACCACCTTCGCGACATCGATGAGCTGCTCGCGCATCTGCTTCTTCTCGGCGCTGGTGAGCTTCTGCCCCCGCGCGGCGCGGCCCAGCAGCACCGAGAGCTCGCCGGTCTCCTTGAGCTCCTTGAGCAGGGCCCGGTAATTCTTCTTCATCGTCACCGAGAACTCGTCGACCCACTCTTCGCCCATCACCTCCGCGCCGTGCGCGAGGCTGAACACGTCGACCAGGTGGCGATGCTTGGCGTAGTACGCGGCCATCTCGAGCTCGGTGGTGCGGAGCTGTTCGGCGGTGAAGCCCAGCGCAGCGCCGAGCTCACGGGTCCATTCGATTTCACGCGCACTTCGGGAGCCGTCGACCAGCGACGCCAGCAACGTCTGCTCGAGGATGAAGCGCTTCATGTCGCGGCTCTTGATGCCATCGGTGAGCCGCTTCATGGAAATCGGCTTGTTGAAGGCCTTGCGCGCGAACTCGGTGGTGCGTTCAGCGAGCTCCTCCGGGAGTAGCAGGTCGTCGATCTGCCGCAGAATCGCGCGCCGCGCGGGGAAGCCGGGTTTGCGTTCGGCGCTCACCAGCCCGACGAGCACCTCCACCAGCCGGGCCTTCTGGAGCGACGCGAAGTGCAGGCGGCGCTCGAGCTCTTCGCGCGGGAAGCCCGGCTTGCCGAAGTACGAAATCGCGACGCGGCCGAAGAGCTGGGCGTCGGCGTAGAGCGCTCCGTTGTGGAGCACGAGGCCGTAATACGGGTCGGCGGCCAGCGAGAGCGCGCGGCGGGCGAGCGCTTCTTCGACCTGTAGCCACAGCTTGCGCGGCAGCGGCCAGCTCTTGTTCGCCTTGAGGATGCGCTGGTGCAGCTCTTCGGCGAGGTCGACCTCTCCGCTGAGCGCCGCGAAGAGCACCAGCACCTGTTCAGGCCGCGGGCCGGGGCCGGCGTGGCACAGCTCGGCGAGGTCGAGCGCCAGCCGCGTGAAGACGCGGAGCACGGCGAGGAAGAGCTGCTCTTCGGGGCCCGCGCCCTTCTCTTCGACCGACTGCTGCGGCGTTCCGTAGAGCAGGCCCGATTCGCGCAGAAACCCACGCAGGTACTTTCGCGCGCGGCCACGGCCCGGAGGCATCGAACGGCACGCGTTCGCCGAAGCGCTCGCTTCATCGAAGGTGTGCGTTGAAACAACCTGCCGGGTGAGCTGCTCGAGCCACCCCGGCTTGCCCAGGCTCATGACGAGCCGGGAGTAACAGTCTTCTCCATGCGCCGCATCGGCAACTACGCGGCCGCCGACGCCGGGCGCGTCTCCACCCACTGCGCGATGGCGAGCTCGGCTTCGACATCGATGTCGGTGAAGACGATGCTGACCTGCGTGCCCTTCACCGCTCCGCGGCGCGCGACGACGACGCCGGAGGCGATGATGGGGCCGACGTAGCCGGGCACGCTGAACATCATCTGCACCGAGTCGCTCATCGGCGGCGTGGTGGTGATGAAGGACGCGCCGGAAATCGACAGGTCACCCACGCACGAGCGCGACTTCTTGCCGGGCTCCCGCACGTCGAGCGCGATCTCCTTCCGCGGAGATTCCCGGCGCTCTTCGTCGCGACGCTCCCGCTTGCGCGAGATGGGTTCGGCGACGATGGAGCGCGTGCGGCGGTCGGAAACGCGGCGGTCATTCATGCGCCACACGGTGGCACAGCGCTGTAGCGCCGCAATTTTCTGACCCGCCCCGCAAAACGAAACCGGCGCCCGCGAGTGGAGGCTCGCGAAGCGCCGGTCTCTGACCCGCAAGACGGCGAATTACTTCGCGGCCTTGCGCGACTTCTTCTCTTCGACCTCTTCTTCAGGAGGCGACTCGACCACCGAGAGCGGCGGGTTGTTCTTCACGCCGAACTTGGTGAGCAGCAGCGCTTCAATCTCCCGCGCGACGTCGGGGTGTTCGCGGAGGTATTCCTTCGCGTTCTCCCGGCCCTGGCCGATGCGCTCGCCCTTGAAGCCGAACCACGAGCCGCTCTTCTCGACGATGCCGTGCTCGCCGGCGAGGTCGATGAGGTCACCCTCCTTCGAGATGCCGGTGCCGTACATGATGTCGAACTCCACCTCCTTGAAGGGAGGCGCGACCTTGTTCTTCACGACCTTCACGCGCGTGCGGCTGCCGATGACGTTGTCGCCGTTCTTGATGGCGCCCACCCGGCGGATGTCGAGACGCTGGCTCGCGTAGAACTTGAGGGCGTTACCGCCGGTGGTGGTCTCGGGGTTGCCGAACATCACGCCGATCTTCATGCGGATCTGGTTGATGAAGATCATGCACGTCTGGCTCTTCGAGACGGTGCCCGTCAGCTTGCGGAGCGCCTGGCTCATCAAGCGCGCCTGCACGCCCATGTGCGCGTCGCCCATTTCGCCCTCGAGCTCAGACTTCGGCACCAGCGCGGCGACGGAGTCGATGACCAGCACGTCGATGGCGCCGGAACGAACCAGCATCTCGGCGATCTCGAGGCCCTGTTCACCGGTGTCGGGCTGCGAGAGCAGCAGGTCGTCGGTGCGCACGCCCAGCTTGCGGGCGTAGCCCACGTCCATCGCGTGTTCGGCGTCGATGTAGCCACACACGCCGCCGCGCTTCTGCGCTTCAGCGACGATGTGGAGACACAGCGTCGTCTTACCCGACGACTCCGGCCCGTAGATTTCGATGATGCGACCGCGCGGCACGCCGCCGACACCGAGCGCGATGTCGAGACCGACGGAGCCCGTGGGAATCACCGCGATGTCCTTCGACGTCGACTCGTCGTTGCCCAGGCGCATGATGCTGCCCTTGCCGAACTGCCGTTCGACCGCCTGCAGCGCCAACTCAATCGCTTTTTCTTTTTCGGTGTTCGCCATCTGAATGGTCCCCTCGGGTGAGATGCGTGTGACTTCCTATACTGAACAAGCGTTGCGTACAACCACCAACGTGCGGAGGCTTGTACAGGAGGGGTCCGACAAGTGGCTCCCTGGCCTGAGCATTCAGGTCGTTAGCCAGAAGAACTCGCCGACCGCGAAGGCGACGCTGCCGGCCGCGACGAGCACCGCGATCACCTTCGCCAACCGGCGGCGCGACTGCTGGCCGCGCAGCCATTCGAGTTGTTCAGGTGGCACCCGCAGGGCGTGCACATCGAGCGTGAGCAGCTTCTCGACGGCCACCTCGCGCGCGTTGACGCCGCCGGTAAACTCGAGCCCGTCGAGCGCCTGACTTTCGAGGAGCGCGATGAGCGACTCCGAGCCGCGCAGCGTCGGCGGGCAGCGCTTCACCGCGTTCTCGAGCTGCGTGAGCGCTTCGCCACCTTTTTCACGGGCGTCGCGCGCGAGGTCGTCGAAGGGCGGCACCGTCCCATCCATCGGCGCGAGCGACGGCACCTCCTGCGCTGCACCGGCGGCGATGGTCTGAACACGTTCCACGGGCTGCACCTTAACCGCGCAGAACGCCGTCGCTTCCAGACCGATATATTGACTTTGATTTTCAAAATCCATACTGGCGCGTGGTCTTTTTCCCCGAGGTCGTCATGTTTTGCCGTGCGCTGCCGTTGTTCCTGTCGCTGTCGCTGTTCGCCTGCCCGGGCGGTTTTGAATCTGGTTCCGGAGGAGGGAGCGCATCGACCGGGGGCGGCTCCGGGGTGACCGGTGGTGGCTCAGCGAAGGTCGGTGGCGGTGATGGAACAGGTGGAGGATCCACGACGGCCGGCGGCGGCGATGGAGCGGGCGGTGGTTTCGCGACGACAGGTGGCGGCACCGCGATCGGCGGTGGTGACGGAACGATCGGTGGAGGTTCTGCGACTGGCGGCGGTGACGGAATGGCCGGCGGTGGCTCTGCGATGACGGGTGGCGGCGCTGTGCCGAGATCTTTGCCAAGGCCAACTCCAGGGCAGGTG
>JBEHYH010000308.1:0-7822 GCA_048498275.1 Myxococcota bacterium
AGGTGCAGCAGGGACTAACGGTGTGGTAGGTCCTCAGCGCGTCTCGAGCCCGCGGTCGAACGCGAACGCGCACAGCACCTGCTTCACCTGCTCCGAGAAATCGCCGCGCATCATCCAGTCGAAGAAGCCGCGGTTTCGCTTCCACACCCAGAGCAGTGAATGGCCGCGGTGCTTGCCGAAGCCGATGCACACCACGCCGTCGCGGAGAATCAGTTTGCCCTCGTCGTCGACGAAGCCGGGGCCGCGGAGCGCTTCGGCGATCGCGGTGGGCGTCACCGGAAACCCGTCTTGCGAATGCACCAGCACCTGTTGCTGCAACACGCGCAGGCTCGCGTGCGCGTCGGTCAACGCCCGGTGCGCACCGTCGAAGTCGTAGCCGCAGTAGTGGAGATGCGCGGTGGCGAGGTCGCGCTTTTCGAAGCGATGGAAGATCTGCATCGCGTCGACCACGGCGCCGGCGAGCTCGCAGGTGACGCCGGCGCGCTCCAGATCGGCCTTCAGGAACGGGAGATCGAAGCGCTTGAGATTGAACCCGGTGAGGTCACACCCGCTCAACCGCGCGATGATTTCGCCGGCGATCGCTTCGAGCCGCGGCGCCGCGTTCACCAGCTCGTCGGTGATGCCGTGAATCGCCGTGGCGCTCGCGGGAATCGGAACGCCGGGGTTCACCAGCGTCTGCCATTCCTCCACGTGCCCGTCGGGGAACAGGGTCACGATGCCGATGTCGACGATGCGGTCGACGCCGACGAAGGGGCCGGTGGTTTCGAGGTCCAGCGAGGCGAGCGGGCGTGAGAGCGTGAGGCTCGCGCGCCGGGCGAGTTTCGGAGCGGCGGTCATTGGTTCTCCTGCGCGGGCATCCGTGCGCCGAACGCTTCAATCTTCGAGCGCCACGCATCCTCGACACGCGACCTGTAGGTCTTCGCGGTCACGGTGCCGCTCCTCGCGCGTGGAATGAAGAGTTCGGGCGCGCGAACATCAAAAAGAGTCGTCACCCAGCGGAAGCAGGGCGGGCTTGTCGGCCGGCGCGTCGTGCATCGGCCCCAGCACCGCGGTCACCAGCAACGACACGGCCCGCCGAAACTCGGCGTCGCTCCCGGTGGTCGCGGCGACCACCGCGTTCGCGGCCTGCTTGATGTTCGTCGCGAGGCGTTGTTGTGCGGTGACGGTTTCGCGGAGCTCCGCCAGCTCCGAAATGGCGAGCCGATGCAGCGAACCGATGGCCTCGATGATCGCGTTGAGGTCGCGGTGCGTGGTCATGACCGGCTCTCCGCCTTCGCGACGGCGGCGCGCGCCAGGGCGTGCCACGCGTGGAGACAGCGGCCCTCGTCACAGACGCTCTCCGCGAGTGCCTTTTTCAGCGCCGCGAGCAGATCCGGAGCGGCGGCGATGAGCGAGTCATTCGCGGTACGAGGCGCGCTGTTCGGTTGTTGAAACCAGACGAGCGCCACGAGTCTGCCGTCCGCTCCCTTGACCTTCCCGGCGCTCGTCACCGTCCACGGCCCCGGCGTGTGTTTGACGTCATTCATCGCTTCTTTCCTTTCGCTGCGAGATCGCCGCGCACGCAGTCACCGCAGCGCGCGCAGCAGAAATAGAGAGACAGGGCCTTCGTCACGCCGCGGGCGGGGCGGTGGCCGAACAAGGCGCAGATGAGCGCGCGCATCACCGCACCAGCCCGGCGTCGTGCAACGAGTCGGCGTGGGCTGCGTCGTCGTCAGCCTCGGCTTCGAGCTGTTCGACCGGCACCCATTCGATGGGCAACCAGTTGCCGCTCTCTTCGTCGAAGCCCATCAGCGACACCGCGATGGGGGTGTGCGCGGGCCAGCCCTGAGTCGCCCATTCGGCGTCTTCGGCGCGCCATTTTCGAAGCGCCGACCAGTGTGAGTCGGCATCGACGCGCCCATGAAATGGGGCGGGAGTGCCGTCGGCGTGCCGGTAGCTGATGGCGAAAGCCGGCGTCGAGGCCCCGACGGCGCTGAGCTTCGCGAGAGCGCTCACGCGGTCACCTTCTTCGGGTCGACGATCTCCGCGATGGCGCCGTAGGCGTTGATGACCGCGAGCTGCCTTTCACACGAGGCGCGCGTCGGCCCTCCGGAGAGCACCGCTCCATCGAGGAGACGAACGAGGCGGAAGCGCGTCTTCCGCGCCCGTGGGGTGACCTCCCGGTGACCGGTGGCGTCCCTCGGCAACACCTCGCGCGTCACGGCCGCGCGATCGCGCGCACCGGCATCTCGACTCGTCATTTCGTTGCTCCGTGTCCGTGCTGCGCCCGGCTCAGCGCGCGAAGCGCTGCCCGCTACTCCCCCGCCGCCTGTGTCGCGGCCTGACGAGAAGATAACCCAATCGTATATGCCATGTCAATACAGTGTATATACGTAAAATATACAACGCATAGACAATGGAGGTGGCGACTGCTATACGCTGCGTATCTGTTCAGTTGGCAACCGTACGGGAGGGTTCTATGTCTGCAGCTCAGGTTCTCGAGATGGCGCTCTACAACCCGCTGGAGAAGGAAGAGGCGATGACGCAGATCAATCTGCGCATGCCGAAATCGCTCATCGCGGACATGGAGGCCATCGTTCGGCTCTGGAAGATTCTCGCCACGCACCGTGGCGACGAGACGCGCGGCATCGACCGCAGCTACGTGATCCGCCGGTTGCTTCGCGCGGGTCGCGATACTGCGTTTTCTGAATTCGGTGGCGTGCCGACTGACGAGGCCGGCTGGGAGAAGCTCGAAGCCGCCGTCGTCAAAGTGCTCAACAAGAAGCAGCGCTGAGCCCGGGTCACATACCCATGGCTAAGTGCTCGATGTTCCTCGGGCGGGCGTCTGCTTGTCGGACCCTCCGTGTAGAACGTTCTCTGCGAGTCGCTGACTCGTCGCCGGGCGATCGAATTGATCTCCTGTACGCAGGGTGGGGTACCAATGTCTCAGGAGTTGGACGAAATCCGTCTGATGCTGGAGGAAGTGCGGGCGCTGTTGAAGCAATCGTCGATCGGAGCGGAGCCGCAACCCTTGCTGCTCAAGTACCCCGAGGCGGCGAAATATCTGGGTGTGGGGCTCACGAAACTGAAGTCGATGGTGCGTTCGGGAGTGTTGATGCCGTCAGACGTCGACGGCTGCCGAATGATCTCGCGCTCCGAATTGGAGCGCATCGCGTCTCCCATTCAGTCGACTCCCAGACGTACCGAGCCGCGGCGCGTGACCAGGCCGAACCAGAGCCTCTCCGCGCTCGAGGACATCATCAACAAACACAAGAAGCGCCCACGTCACTGAAGAACGCGCGTGGGTATCGGCGGCTTCGGCACGAGTTGATCGACGTAGAAGCGCTCGGTCGTGCGCTTGTCGGCGTGATCGAGGTGCGCTGCGGCCTGCTCCACGGTGGCTCCGAGGTCGATGCTCCACGTCGCGACGGAGTGGCGCATGGTGCCCAGCACGAATGGCTCCCTGTCGAGCCACGCCGGGTCGAACTCACGGCGTCGCGCGTCGGCGTGCTTCATCGCCGTCGCGATGGCGAGGTTGTGTTTGCGTGGAATCGAGCCGTGTTCCTTGAGCCGGCGAATGGCGTCGAGGTGCTTCTGGTGAACGATGGAGGTACGGGTCCACTTCTTCGATTTGTGCCAGGCAACCAGCACTGCCACGACGCGGTTGCCGTTGGCGTCGAGAACCTCGACACCGGGCTCTTCGATTTTCGTCGTCTTGTCGGCGATGAAGCGCCGGAGCTCGCTGATGTGCCAGCCCGTCGCGGCGAGCGCCTGGATGGTGTCCTGCATCCGCGGGTGGAGATACGGGTAGACCTCCTCGATCAGCGCAAAGTCGGTGGCGCGCCGGCGCTTGTGTTTCGCGGGGTCGGATTGCGGCACCTTCAAGTCGAGCGTCGGGTCCTCCGCGTGCTTCACGGCTCCCTTCTCCTGACGCAGCCACGCGAAGAAGACCTTGATGGCGATGACGTTGCGCTTGTTGTTGACCTTCCACTTCGTGAGGGCGGCTTTGAGGTCGCTCAGTTCGATGCTTCGAAGGTTTCTGGTTCCGAGCGCCTTCATCCACTGACCGAGACTTCTCGCGACCGCGCGTGCGTACTGCCCATTGTTCTTCGCGAGGTGCCACTCGTGGAATTCGCCGATCAGCTCGGCGGTCATCACCACCGCGTTCCGGGGGGCTTCACCGGCGGGCGAGTAACCCAGCGGGTTCGCCTCGAAGCGCGTGAACTGCGCGATCGCCGACTTCTCGTCATGGCAGTGCGTCGAGATGTGAAACCGGCGCCTGTTGATTTCTTTCTCGATGATGAAGACTGCCGTGCCGTCTTTCTCATGGCGGATGTAGCCACCCAGCCACCGGCCGCCGCGCCCTTGTTTTGCCGCACGTTTCACCACGTAGTCGTCCTCTCGAGCTGTGCCCACGATATGCCCACGATGGAGATTCTGATGATGCGTCTTCCCCTCTTGAAAGACAACGGTGTCCGGGAGGTTCGAAACCTCCAGGACGCGCTCAGTTCATGAACGCGTCGGGCTTGCGCGGCTTGAGATGCCCGACGAGCGAGAGCAGCTCCTCGGTGACGATCTCGATGCGCGTCTCGACGTTCAACTCGCAGAGCACCTGAAAGCGCCGCTGCGGGTCGGTGAGGAACGTGCTGGCCACGACGTCGGCGAGCGCTCCGCCGGTCACGCGCGACGCCACCTGCGCGACCCGCTGCCCGACGTCGGTCGGCACGCGAGCCACGAGCTCCACCACGGCCTGCTTGAGCGCTTCATCGGCGCCCGGCACGTCGGTGTCCTCGAGGAGCTCCGCTTCGAACTCGCGGTACAGCGCCGTCGACGGCAGCTCACGCTTCAACCGTGCGCGCGCGATGCCGACGATGACCAGATTGTAGCGGCCGTCTTCCAGCGCCTCGTGCGGCCCGATGTGCCCGACGCACACGATGTCTTCGAGCTTCGGAGCGCTCGACAGCAGCGATTCCTGACCCGGCAGCACCTGCGCCATCGCGAAGAGACCGTCAGATTCCACCGCGGCCTTCACCATCTCGCGGTAGCGCGGCTCGAAGATGTGCAGCGGCGCGGCGCTCCCCGGCAGCAGCACCACCGGAGGCAACGGAAACACCTTCAGCTTCTTCACCGCCACCCGCGCGGCGTCGAGCGCCGTCGTCATGCGCCGGTGGTCTCGGCGGGCTTGGCGCCGAAGCGCGACCTCGCCCACGCGATGACGCCGGGGAGAATCGAGAGGAAGACCACGCCGATGGTCATCAGCTCGATGTGCTTGGAGACGATCTCGAACTGCCCGAGGAAATACCCGGCCACGGTCATCGAGAGAATCCACGACGCGCCGCCGATGATGTTGAAGCCCACGAAGCGGCGGTACGGCATCTTCGCCGCGCCGGCGACCACGGGCACGAAGGTGCGAACGATGGGCGTGAAGCGCGCGAGAATGACGGCCTTGCCGCCGTGCTTCTCGTAGAACGCCTGCGCGGCCTTCAGGTACTCAGGCTTGAGCAGCTTCGCGTTGGGCCGGTTGAAGAGCGCGGGCCCGAGCCGCGCACCGATGGCGTAGCTGACCGCGTCACCGATGACCGCCGCGGGGATCAGCAGGAGCTGGAGGTACAGCAGGTTCAACGTGCCTTCACCTGCGAACAGGCCCGCGACGAACAGCAGCGAGTCGCCCGGGAGGAAGAACACCAGCGCGCCCGTCTCGAGGAAGATGATCGCCGTCAGACCCGGGTAGCTGAACGTCTCGATCAGGTGCTTCGGGTCGATGAACTCTTTGAATTGTTTGAGCAGCTCCATGCGGCGCCTCCCGTAGTCAAAAACCACCAACAACACAAAAGCCCCGGGAAATTTCTCCCGGGGCTTCTGCACTTCGAAGTTTTGAAGAACTTCAGCGCATCGCGGTTTCGGCCTTCTTGTCGCTCGCCGACAGCGTGGCGAAGGCGATGTTGCCGTAACCGGCCGACGAGCAGCTGAACATGACCTTCTTGATGATCTTGAAGGGCACCTGCTTGTCAGCCTGGATGTTCACGTCGCCCTTGAAGGCGCCGGAGTCGCCGGCCTGGTTGTGCAGGTCTTCGAACTCCTTCTTCAGCTCGCGCAGCTTCTCTTCCAGCGCGGGGATGTTGCTGTAGTCCTCCCGAGAGAGGTCGTCGACGCGGCCGATGGACGCACCGGAGACCACGACCTCCTGCTGGGAGATCTGCACGACGGGAGCCAGCGTCAGCTCCTCGGAGTGCACCGCTTCAGGGAGCTGGATGTCTTTCGACATCGAGAGCAGCTCGCCTGACGCCGCGAAGTTGGCGATGAGGAAGCACACCAGAATCACGAACATGTCGACCAGCGGCGTCACGTTCAGGTCGGCGAACGCCGCCTTGTGACCGTGCGCGCCGTGCCCGAACACCTTCGAGTGCTGGAGCCGCTTGCCGTACCGCTTGCCCGGAGTTTCGATACCCATGACGTACGTGCTTCCTTGTTACCCGCCCGATGCCGGTGAAACCGACACGGAGGGGAAGAGAGGGGTGGTGCCATCAGAAACCACGGTGTCGATCAGCCGCACGAGGTCTTCGTACTTGACGCTGTCTTCCGCGGAGATGGTGATGGCGGCCTGATCAGGCTGCTGGTTCTTCGCCTCTTTCAGCTTGGCGACCAGCGTCTCGACCTGAATCTGACCCTTTTCGTTGCGCGTGATGAGAATCGGGTCCTGCGCGAGGGGGCCGACCGAGAGCTTGATGTCCTTCTCCGTCACCAGCAGCGTCACCGGCTGCGTCGTCGGAGGAGGTGCATCTGTCGGGTCGGAGTTCTGACCCTGCTGCGCCACCTGAAGGCGGCCGAGCTGCGTCCACACGGCCGTCATGATCAGGAACACGATCAAAACGGCCATCAAATCGATGAAGGGCACGAGGTTGATGGCAGTATCGAGCGGCTTCTTGCCACCCTTGCCACTTGTGCCGAGATCCATACCACCGGCCATGAAAGGCTCCCGTAAGGGGTTACGAAAAAGAGAGACAGCGCATCAGGCGAGCGGGTTCTCCCCGCCCGCCTGAAAGGGCAAGACTTACTCTTCGGCCGCCGCGGCGGGGACCGTGAGGTTCTTGAACTTGTCCTTGTTCTGAACGATCAGGTTCAGCACGGCGACCGACGACTCGTTGATGTCGTTGATCAGCGACTGCGTACGGCCGTTGAGGACCGAGAACAGGATCAGGAGGGGGATCGACGCGAGCAGACCGAAGCGCGTGCAGTTCATCGCTTCGCCGATGGAGCCGGCGAGGATGGTGGCGCGGTCGGCGGGCGAGGCGTGCGCAACGGCCTTGAAGGCGTTGATCAGACCGTTCACCGTGCCGAAGAGGCCGATGAGCATCGCGGCGTTGCCGAGCATCGCGAGGTAACCCGTGCGGGCCTCGAGGCGCGGCGTCTCACGGAGCGAGGCCTCGTCGAGCGACGCCTGCACTTCTTCTTCGCCCTTCGGCACGTTCATCAGGCCGGCCTTGAGGACGTTCGTGAGCGGCGTGGGCTTCTGGCCGGCGACATAGTTGATCGCCTTGTCGAGGTCGCCCGCGTAGATGTGCTTCTTCAGGCCGCGGATGAAGCCGTCTTTGTTGATGGCCGCGCTGCCGAAGAGAACGATGAAGCGCTCGACGGAGATCGCCAGGCCGATCACGAAGACCAGCGCGATGGGGTACATCGGCCAGCCGCCTTCGACCCACGACTCGGCGATGCCTTCGAGGAAACTCTTTTCTCCGCCACCTTCAGCGGCGGCCTCGGCCGCCAGAATGCTCAGCTGTCCAAGCGTCATTTGTGTGTTGTCGTTTAGCGTAGGTAAGCCTACATCTGTAGTAACATATTTTTG
>JBEHYH010000309.1:0-7795 GCA_048498275.1 Myxococcota bacterium
GACAGCGTCTTCGGCGCTCCGGAGCTCGCGGCGAAGACGCTGTCGCTCAACGGCACCGCCGGCGGCGTGCGCGTGTACCTGCCCGACGGTGTGACGGTGGGTGACTCCGTGAGCTGGGGCGTCGATGGAGGCGCGCCGCTGGGGGCGTGGGGCAACTCCGCGGCGACGTATGCGCCGGCGTCGATCGAACGGAAGGCGTCGATGACTTCGACCTCGACGAGCATGAGCACGAACGAGGCGGGCGCGGGCAACGGCTACGACTCGCACACCAACGCGAACGACTTCGTGACGCGCGCGACGAGAGACCCGCAGAACAACACGTCGACGCCCGAACCCTGAACTCAGAACGAGAGCTGCATCGAATTGCGCGACACCGCACACAACGAGGGCGGCGTCAGCCCACCCTTCGTGCGTCGCGCCATCGTCGCTTCGTGCTCGAGCAACCACGCCTTCAGTTCGACACCGCCGGCGTAACCGGTCAGCGCACCGCTGCCGCCGATGACGCGGTGACAGGGCACGATGAGCGAGATCGGGTTCTTCCCGTTCGCCGCACCGACCGCGCGCGCCGCCGAAGGTTTGCCGACGTGCGCCGCCAGCGCGCCGTACGTCGTCGTCGCCCCGAGCGGGATTTCCTGCAGCGCGTCCCACACCGACTTCTGAAACGCGGTGCCTTGAGGCGCGAGCGGCACGTTGAACTGTGTCAGGTGCCCGGCGAAGTACGCGCGGAGCTGATCAACCACGCCCGCGAAGAACGCGTCGTCGCGCGACCACGAGTCGAGCTCGGGAGGAACGGCGCGGTGCGATTCGGGGTACACACCGGTCAACGCCGCGCCATCGCTCAACAGCAGCCACGAGCCAACGGGTGATGTGACGCGCGTGTAACGCAACGGCATGGAGGCGTTAGATCCCACCGGGGAAATAAAGAAAAGTCAGAAGTTCAGCCAGGCGTGGCCGGTTGAGAGGCCGCGAGAAAGCAAGAGGGCGGTCACTTCTTCGGTCATCTCCTGCTGGCCCACGAGCAGCGCGGTGGTGTTCTCGAGCTGATCAGCGGGGAGCAGCGCCTGCACCCGGCCGATCGGGCCTGCCCAGGTGCCGATGGGCTCCGTGACCGTGACGCGCACGTCGATCTGATCAGCCTTGAACGACTCGAATTCTTCTTCGAAGACGATGTGCTCGGGCGTGAGCACGCCGTACAGCCCTTCGACGCGGTGGAAGTCGCCGCGGCGTTTGCGCACCGAGAGCAGCACCGAACGCAGCGGCGCCCAGCCCGTGCCGGTGCCGACCAACAACAGGTCGCGGCCCTTGAGCTGATCAATCGGGAAGCCCGGTCCTTCGGCCAGCCCGAGTTCGACGATGGCGCCGATGGGCAGCGCGCTCCAGGCCTGCGCGGCGTCACCGTTGGTGCGCACGAAGAACTCGAAACAGGCGCTCCCCGGCGCCGACGCGATGGCGAAGTGCGCTTCGAAGCCGCCCACGCGAAGCCGCACGAACTGCCCGGGAGTGCGGAAGCTCAGCGCCACGGTCTGCGGCACCTCGAGGCGCATCCAGCGCAGACCGGGGCCCGCGGCTTCGCTCCCGACGATGCTGGCGTGGTGCCACGACATTGCGTGCGCGCTGTATCATTCCCGGCGTCGTATGGTGCGCGCCGTGCGAGCGCTGAAGACCTTCATCAAGCTGACGCTGTTTCTGGCGGTGCTGGCTGCCATCACGGTGTTCATCGTGGTGCCCGTGGTGTGGCTGAACACCGCCGCGAACCTGCCCACCGAAATCGAGAGCGCCAACGACATCGAGATGCACCTGCGCCAGACCATCGAGAGCGAACGGCAGAGCATCGAGCTGCGCAAGCCGGCGAACCATCGCGATGACGTGACCTGGCCCCGCCCCGACTTCGCGCGCCTGCCGCGTCTGCTCATCGCCAGCGTCATCACCGAGACCGGCTGCCCCGGGTATTTTCAGTCGCCCCGCGAAGACGGCTGGCCGTGGATGAAGCGGCTCGCGGCGAGCACCGGCAACCGCATGCTCGATGGAGACGGCGCGTGCGAGCTCATCTTCGCGCATCGCATCGCGGAATATCTCGGCTCGAAGAGCGGGCTCTCGCAGATGGTCGCGTCGGACCGCATCCACAAGTTTCTGAAGAAGGAAGAGCTGGTGTCGTTCGCCCTCGCGGCCGAGCCGTTCGAGCGCGGTGTGATCGGCATCGAGGCGACGTCGCTGCGGGTGTTGCAGAAGCCGGTCACCGAGCTGTCGCTCGCGGAGATCGCGGAGCTGCAGCTCGCCATCGCGCCGCTCGGTTTTCACGACACGCTCATGGATTGCAGAGATCAGACGATGCTGAAGAACGGGCGTGACCGCGTGCTGCAAGACCTGGCGATGGTCGGCCACATCTCCGATGACGAAGCGAAGAAGGAAATGGCCAAGCCGCTTCGCTGCGCATCGGTGAAGCGCGCGCCGGGGGAGAGGTGAGTTAAGAAGCGCCGCATGTTCATCCGCACCAGCGACGTCGTGGGGCAGTTGCGTCTTTCCTACGCCGCAGAAGCGAAGGCGCTCGCGGGCAGCAACAAGCTCATCTCACGCGCGGAGGCGACGAAGGTCGGCAGCGACGACCTCCGCGGCGCCATCACCGGGCTCATCGATGGCCACCCCGGTGTGCGGCTCGACGTCGACATGGTCGTCGATGAGGCCATCAAGCGCGCGCTCGAACGGCTCGGCAGCATCAACACCAGCGGCACGCAGTACGTCTCGAAGGCGGAGGTCGAGGCCATCAAGGCGAAGCTGCCCGACCTCGGCAATCGCTTCGCGCAGGCGTACGGCACGGTGAAGGCCGGTGTGCCGCCGACGCCTCCCGAGGTGGTGGCCGCGACGAAGGCCGCGCTGCTGCCGTGGGCGGGTGGAACGTTGCCGACCATCGACGTGCGGCTGGTGGGCACGAAGCCCGCGGGGAAGGAAGTCGAGGTCGACATTCATCGCAGCGACGACACCATGGTGACGGCGCGGCTGACGCTCGGCGCGAACGGGCCGCAAGACATCGAGATGCTGACCGATGCGATGCCGGTGACCGGGCCCGTCGTGTCGGCGCTGGAGCAGACGCTGCAGAAGACGACGCCCGGCGCGAAGGTCGTCGGGTACGTCGAGCGCACCGACATCGCGACCGGCAAGAGCGAGACGCTGACCGCCTGGAAGAACGGGCGCGACGTGCAGCTCTCGATGGTGAACGGAGACACGGTGACCCCGGTGACGCTCGGTTCGGCCGACTTGAGCACCGCGCGTTCACTGGCGTTGATGATGGCGCGCTTCGAGGCGCGGGAGCTCGTGAATCAAGACCCGGAGCCGGCTTCGATCTTCGAGTACCACCTGCGCACCGCCGCAGCGAGCGCGAGCGGGCTGACGCGCATCACGAAGCCTGATGAGTCAGCCGTGGGCTTCGACCCGGCGACCGAAGCGTTTCAGTTCAAGATGGGCCGCGTGTGGGGCGACAACAGCGTGTTCGTGACGCTGGCGAAGAACGGCACCGCCCGCCTCGAAGACTTCAACTGAGGTCAATGCGTGCCGGCGTCTTCGGCGAAGCAGCTACCCGCGTCGGTGATTCCGCATTTCACCGCTTTCGCAAAGGCCAATACGCCTTCGACATACGCGGCTTCATGATTGTAGTCGTAGACCGCGTCGCGCGGGCTCTTCTTGAAGTTCGCGGCTTGCAGGTATTTGCCGACTGACGCGATGGCGTCATCCATCTCGAACAGATCAATCTTGCCGTCGCCGTTGCCGTCTTCAGCCCAGCGCAGACTCGCGGGCATGAACTGGGGGAAACCGAGCGCTCCGGCCCAGCTCCCTTTCACCGTCAGCACGTCGATGCCGCGTGATTTGCACTGACGAATCAGCGCCACCAGGTTCTTCCGCCCGCGCGCACGAATCGTCTCCACACGGCCCGTCTGCTTGTCGCTCGGCTTCAGCCGCTCGCGGTACAGCGCGATGTCATTCGCCTCCGACGTGAAGAACGCCTGACTCGCGAGCGCGTTGAACGCCACGTAGTCGCCGGTGATGGTGCCCAGCTTCGATTCCCACATGAGAATGCCGATGATGACTTCGGGCTCGACGCCGGTCTTCGTCTGCGTCGCGGTCAGTACCGTGTCCTTCTCTTTGCGAAACGCGACTCCGGCCGCCACGCGCTCGGGCTGAAGAAACCGCGCCATCAGGTCGATGTGTTCCTGCCGGTGCCGCTGCACCATCGAGGGCGCGACGATGGAGATGGTCTTCTCCGAATAGACCAACTGCGCGCGCGGGTCGTCGAGCAGCGCTTCGGCTTCGGCCTTCGTCAACGCGCTCTCGCCGACGCCGCCGCCATCGCGGGTGAGGTCGGCGATCAACGCCGCGCGGTCGGCTTTCCCCGCGCCCAGCTTGTCGGCCATCGTCCACGGAGGCGTGCCCGCGTCAATCGTCCCCGCGTCGGGAGTGAGTGCAAGTACGGCCAGCAACAACGAAGTCATGCGAACCACCGTACGTGCGGTGTGTCAGCAGCGCCAATTTGAAACCCTCCCGAGACGAGCTGTGCTTTGAATGACACGTGGCTGAGTCTCACGGACATCTCGTCTTCGCGGTCGGCAACAGCTTGTACGCGGTGCCGGCCGATACGGCGTCTGAAGTCGTCACGGTGCCCTCGTTGACGAGAGTGCCGGGCGCTCCCGCGCATCTGCTCGGGGTCTTCGCGCATCGCGGTGAAGTGCTGCCCGTGGTCGATTTGACGCGGCTGGTGGGCACGCCGATGGAAGGCGCGTTTCGCCGCGCAGTGTTGTTGCGCACGCCGAAGGGCTCGGTGGCGCTGACCGCGACGAAGGTGCTCGGCGTCTCGACGCTCGAAGGCTCGTTCGACAGACTCGGTGAGAGCGGTGTGCAGCAGCATCTGCGGGGCCCGGCGCGCGCGTCGGCGGGGGAGGTGGCGGTCATCGACACGCAGACCTTCATCGACTTTCTCGCGCAGGCCTGAAGCCACGTGCACTTCCCCGAGACGCTCGAAGGCGTGGTGCTGTGTCAGGCCGGCGTGCATCGCCTCGCGGTGAGAGCGCGGGAGGTGACCGACTTCGGTGGCTTCGACGCGAGCGCTCCGTACGCGGGCGCCGGTTTTGAAACGGGAGCCGTCGCGCCGGAGACCGCGAAGGTGCTGCGGCATCACGGGCGCGCGCTCGCGGTCGATTCGGTCGAGGTGCACGCGGAGCCGCTGCGGGTGCTGCACGCGCCCGCGATGCTCGAGCACGTGTGGGGCGGCGCGCTCTCGGGCTTCGTCGAAGTCGCGGGCACGCTCTGGCCGCTCATCTCGCTGGAGCGCGTGAAGTGAGCGTCGACTTCAAGCATCGCGCGCGCTGGCTGACGGGCATGGTGACGCCCGCGCAGGTGGTCGGCGGCCTCATCGCGGCCCTCTATTGGCTCATCGACGTGGAGTTCCCCGAAGGCACGCGCTGGTCATTCGCCATCGCGGTGGTGGTCGCCGGCGCCGGGGCGAGCGAGCTCATCAACTTCTCGTTGCGCCGGAGGATGACGACGCTGCGCGCGCTGGGTGACGGCACGCTCAAGCCGACGACCGAGAACCTCGGGCTCGCGGCGGTCGAGGTCGCACAGCAACCCGAGTCGACGTTCTGGAGCGCGTTGCTGGTGATGGTGGTCGGCGGCACGCTCACCGGGCTGGCGTGGGCCGGTTTCCCCGGCGTGCCGTGGGGGAGCGCGCTGCGCGTCGCCTTCATCAGCCTCATCTCGTCACCGCTGGTGGGCGCGCTCGCGATGTTGCTCACGGTGCCGCGCTCACGCGAGTTGCTGCGGCAGCTGGTCGAGGCCGGCCTGCAGTTGAAGACGTTGCACACGCTGCTGCCGCAACGCTTCGTCTTCTCGCGGAGACTCGTCGGCTACACGTTGTGCGCGCTGACCACGCCGCTGCTGCTCGCGTTCGAGCTCGGGTTCGCGCGGTATCAGCAGTTGCTCGAGGCGCTGCTCGAGGGTGAAGCGAACGCCACACCCGAAGGCGCGCTCGCGTCGCTGGGGTTGATTCTCGTGGTGTTGGCCGTCGTGGGTTTCACGTCGATGCGCGCCGGAGAGCTCGCGGGGCAGCCGTTGACCGAGCTGGCCGCCGCGACCGAGCGTCTGGCGAACGGGGACTATCGCGCGCCGCGCCTCATCCCCTCCGAGTACGAGACGTGGGCGGCGGTGACGTCGCTGGGCGAGATGGAGCTGCAGTTGGGCGAATTGCTCGGCAGCCTCAGCGCCGCCGCCGGCTCCATCACCGCGGCGACGGCGTCGCTCTCGGGCCACGAAGCGCCGGCGGCGGAATCACTCGGCATGCAGCGCGCGCACCTCGACACCACCAGCGCGACGACGGAAGAGCTCGCCCGCAGTGCCCGTGAGATTGCGCGCAACGCACAGCGCGTCTCGGAGCTGGCCGCCGCCACGTTGACCGCCGCGCGCTCGGGCCGTGACAGCGCTGACGGTTTCCTGCGCGCGATGGCGCAGGTGCGCGAAGGCAATCAGGCCATCGCCGACTCCGTGGTGCGGTTGAACAAACGCGTGCAGCAGGTCGGCCGCATCATCGAGTTCATCGATGGCATCGCCGACAAGTCAGACCTGCTGGCGTTGAACGCCGAGCTCGAAGGCAACAAGGCGGGCGAAGTCGGGCGCGGGTTTTCACTGGTCGCCGCGGAGATGCGGCGGCTCGCTGAATCGGTGATGACCTCCACGCGCGAAATCGGCGGGCTCATCGACGAGATTCGTGACGCCACCAACGCGGCGGTGATGGCGACCGAAGCCGGGGTGAAGGCGACCGACGCCGGCGCCGCGCTCGCGCAACGCGTGGGTGGAGGCTTCGCGCGCATCGTCGACGACGCGAACCAGTCTTCGACCGCGAGTCAGAGCATCAGCCTCGCGACCTCGCAGCAACAGGTGGGCACGGACCAACTCGCGATCGCCATGCGCGACATTCTGCGCAACACCGAAACCTCGACGCTCGCGACGCGCGAGATGCGTGACGCGCATGATCGCTTGATCAGCCTCGCCGAGGGTCTGCAGCGCGTCGGTGAGGTGAAGTCATGAACCGCGAGTGGCTCGAGCGGCGCGGCGTCGGGTGGCTCCTGTTCCCCGTGCTGGGCGCGAACCTCGCCGGCGTGATGTGGGTCGTGCCCTGGGTGCTGCATGCGTCGAAGCGCTGGGGCCGCTCCGACCTGTTGCCGCTCTTCTTCGTCGTCGGAGCGCTCTTCGGTGAAGCGGTGTTGCTGTGGCGGGCGAGGGGCAAGATCACCGCGTTCTCCGCGGTGATGGACGGTGACGTCTCGCGCGGCACGGTCATTCGCGCGCTCGAAGAACTGCACGCGCTGCCGCAGCACACCGTGCGCCACAACCTGCAGGCGTGGCTCGCGCTCGCGTTGTTCGTCAGCGCCGCGCTCATCCGCTGGGGCGGCGAGACGTGGCGGGTGATTCCGTACCTCTGCTTCATGAGTCTGCTGCCCGCGATTCTGAGCGGCGGGTTCACGGCGGTGCTGACCTCGGAGCGCTGCTTCGGGGCGCGCAACGCGCTGTCGCGGGGGCTGCCTCCCGGCGAGGTGGTCGCGGTCGCGAAGGCGAAAGCCCCGCCGGTGCGCGCGTTGGTGATGCTCTTCACGGTGTTGCTGGTGGTGATCCCCGTCATCGCGGGCTTCGACATCGTGCGCACGTCGCTCATCGATGCGCCGCTGAAGCTCGACGCGCTGCCGGTCGGGCAACGCGCGCTCGCCGCGGCCGCGCTCAAGCGCGAGCTCGCGACCTCACTCGCCGAGGTGTTCGCGTT
>JBEHYH010000310.1:0-7757 GCA_048498275.1 Myxococcota bacterium
GCCGGCGTCGGGGGTCGATTCGTTGCCGACGCCGTCGACCGCGAGCACGGTGAAGTTGTAGCTGTTGCGATTGTCGAGGCCGATGACCGCGCCGCTGAGCGACGCCTTCGGCACCTGCGCGCCGCGGCGCACATCGGCGCGCGGCACGTAGCCGACGACGTCTCCGAACGACGGCGAGGGCTGCCAGTAGAGCGTGGCGCTGCGATTGCCGGGGGAGACGCCGGTGAGCACCGGGTTCTCGGGAGGAATCACGTCGACCACCACCGTCGAGCTCTGCGGCGTCGAGGCGTTGCCGACGTCGTCGATGAAAGACGTGATGACCTCCACCGTGGTGCCGTCGGGCGCGGTGCCGTACGGCGTCACGCCGAGCAACTGCACCTGCTTCGACGTCATCGAGTCTCCGGGCACGGCCCACACCGTCTGCAGCGCGGGCACGGTGGGCGTGAGCAGGAAGGTCACCGGCGAGGCGCCGCGGCCGGTGTCACGCAACGACACCTGGAGCCCGACCGCGTCTGCCCAGTCGATGGTCTGCAGCGCGAGGCACGGGTAGCCGCCGTCGCACTTGTCGAGACGGTGGCCGAGGAGGTTCGAGTCGTTCAGCGTGAGCGTTCCGTCGTTGAACTCCACGGCGATGGACGCGCTCGAGGGCGGCGTGGTGTCGAGCTGAATGGTGCCGGCGGTGAGCTGCACCACGTTCCTTGCGGCGTCGCGCACGCAGGCCGTCACCGTCTTGGTGCCATCGGGCGGCGTCAGGCTGATGGTCGAAAGCTGCCCCGGCGCCGCCCAGCCGGTGAGCGAGTTGCCGCAGGTGGCGATGCCGTTGATGGCCAGCGCCTGAACGCCGCCCGCGGGGTCGCTGCAGTTGGTGATCGCGACGCCGATGTCGAGCCAACCGGTCTTGCCGGCCGGCGCCGCGGTGGCGCCGTCGACCTTCTTGCCGGTGAGCGCCAGCACGCAGCCCGTCGGGCCCGCGGTGTCGAGCGTGATGGAGTTGCTCGAGCTCACCGGCCCGAAGCTGTTGCCCGCGGCGTCGGTGAAGCACGCGCGCACCTGCGCACCGGCCGCCAGCGTGGTGGAGATGAGACCCGACGGCGGCATCGCGAGGTACGAGCCGGGCGACGTGAGCGGATCAGGGCATGAGGTGAGCGACTGCGTGCCCAGCAGGTAGCCCGAGGCGCCGTTGATGGCGTCGGCGACCACGGTGATGTTGGGCGTCGCGGTGAGCGTGGTGGAAGCCTCACCGTCGGCGAGCGCGCCGCGCACCGAGAAGCTGCCGGTCGGCGCGTCGCGATCGACGGTGACCGGCGCGGAGATGGTGGTGGTGTTGCCCGCCTTGTCGCGGAAGCGCGCGTAGACGTTCGCCGGGTACACGCCGCTGCCGTTGGGCAACGTCACCGCGACCGGAGCTCCCGGCATCGCCATCGCCGCGCCCGTGAAGTTGCCGTCGCCCGAGAGCCAGAGCGGCGTCATCGCGAGGTCGCTCGCGCCCGAAGACACGTTCACGTTCACCGACGGCGAGCGCACCAGCGCAGACACCGGCGTCAGCGTCACCGGCGAAGGCGGCACCGTGTCGAGCGTGATGCCTCCGCTGGCCACCGCCGACTCGTTGCCCGCGCTGTCACGGAACACCGCGTAGACCGTCTTCGCGCCATCTCCGGGCGTGATGATCCACGACACGACGGGCCGGTGCGCCGCGTACAGCGCCGCGTCGAGGTCGATGCCCGCGCCGTTCGCCAGCTTCTCGTAGAGCGCTTCACCGTTCGGCTGCGCCGTCACCGCGAGGTTCACGTTCACGAACGGCGAATTGGTGAAGCCCGCCTCGGTCGCCGGCGGCGCGAAGGGCAGCGTCACCGTGCCCGCGCTGACCTGCGGCGCCGTGATGTCGATGATGATGGAGTCGCTCGCCAGCGGGCTCGCGTTGCCGGCGTGGTCGATGACCTGGAGGTAGACCTCCTGCGTGCCTTCGGCGTTCGTGGGCCGGTTGAAGGTCGTCGTCGCCTGCACCGCCTTGCGCTGCGCATCGAGCACGCCCGCGTCGGTCAGCGTCGCGTCTTCGCGGATGAACATGCCCGCGAGCCCGGTCTCGTCAGACGCGGTGATGACCAGCGGCAGCACCTGATTCGCGTTCGAGAATTTGAGCGAGCCGTTCGGCGTGCCCGTCGGCGTGATGCTCAGCGTCGGCGCCGGCGGCGGCGTGGTGTCGAGCACGATGCTGTTCTGGAACACGGGGCTGGTGCCGTTCACGTCCTGGTACTGCGCGTAGATGGTCTTGGAGCCATCGCCGACGCTGACCAGCGTGTAGGGCTGCGTGAGGCCGGTGTACGGGAGGAACCCCGCGTCAGCGAGCGACGGGTCTTCACCGACGCGATACCCGGTGACACCCGTGCTGGGGAAGCCGGTGAAGTTCAGCGTGAGCTGGCGCGTGCGCGTGTAGCCGGGGGTGTTGTTGGGGTCTCCGTCGTCGATGAGGAACTCGCCCTGCTGCAGCGCGAGGATCAACTGACCCGCCTGCGTCGCCGGGAGCGCGGCCACCACCGAGGCCTGCGTCGTCGCCTGGCTGTAGCGCGGCTTCTGCGCGCGCACCGTGTAGCTGCCGATGGGCAGACCGCTGATGGAGAACGTGCCGAGCCACGGAGTCGCCGTCACCGGCGAGACGACCGTCGAATACGAGCGGCCGGTGCCGTTGTTGACCGCGTTGACGCTGATGACGTCGATGACCGCGTGGTCCGACAGTTCGACGGTGCCTTCGATGCTGCCGCGCACGAGGTTGAGCGTGAGCGTGCCCGCGTCGACCAGGTCGCCGCCTTGCAGCGTGACGGTGCGCTGCGGCTGCGGGTCGAGGTAGTTCGCCTGCTGCACGCTGAGGCCGAGCGTGCCCGGCGGGAGGCTGTTGAAGATGAACGTGCCGTCGGTCTCGGTGGTGGTGGTCTGGCCGTTGCTCAAGCGCACCGTGGCGCCGGGCGCGAGCTCCGCCGTGGCGCCTTCGACCTCGCGGGTGACGACGCCGGTGAGCGTCGCGGGGTTGAGCCCGAACACCAGCGGCATCGAGGTGAGGTCGAGGCGCTGACCCTTCGTGAGCTCGACGTCGTTGCGCTCGGCGGTGACGTAGCTCGGGTGGTTCGCGCGCAGGTGGTACGTGCCCGGCGCGAGGCGCGTCTGGAACACGCCGTCGAACCCGACGACCACCGAACCGACGCGGTCGTCGTTCGGCTGCAGCAGGAACTCCACGGTCGCGCCGACCACCGAGCCGCCGCCGGGCGCCGACACCAGCCCCACGAGCTGCGCTTCATCGGGCGTGTTGAGCAGGTACGCGGGCCGCAGCACGCCGGCGTCGGTGGTGGCGCCACCGGGCACCGCGACGTTGGCCACCACCAGTTGCGCGAACCCCGGAGGCGTGACGTCGAGCGTGTAGAGGCCGGGCGTCAACTCCGCGAACGAGAACTCACCATTCGCGGCCGTGCGCGCGCTGCGACGGAGGCCGCGGGTGTCGACCGCGTTGACGTCGATGCCCTCCGGCGAAACGCCGGTCGTGGCCTGCGCGGTGTCGAGAACGCCGACGATGCTCCCCGGCGGGTTCTGCGGCACGTCGAGGTTGAACGAACAACTCGTGAAAAGCGCCGAGACCAGAAGTGCCCGGATGCGCATTGAAAAGCCTCGTTGGTTGACTGGTGCCCCCCGACACGCCCGAAAGAGCGTTCTAGAGGACTGTGACCACCGTGGCGAGCCGCCCCGTGCGCATTGTCACGGAGCGGATTTTTCCGTTCTCAGTACGACCACTTCGTCTTCGAGAAGTCGCGCTTGCGCTTGTTGACGAAGGCGTCGCGGCCTTCCTTCGCCTCTTCGGTGCCGTACGCCAGCCGCGTGGCTTCGCCGGCGAAGAGCTGCTGCCCGACCATGCCGTCGTCGGGGAGGTTCATGCCGTACTTCAACATCTTGATGGCGGTCGGAGACTTGGTGTTGATCTCCGCGGCCCAGTCGAGCGCGAACTCTTCGAGCTGCTCGTGCGGCACCACCGCGTTGACCATGCCCATCGCCGCGGCCTGCTCGGCGGAATGATTGCGGCCGACGAAGAAGATCTCACGCGCCTTCTTCTGGCCGACCTGACGCGCGAGCAATGCGCTGCCGTAGCCTGAATCGAACGACGCGACGTCGGCGTCGGTCTGCTTGAAGACCGCGTGCTCCTTCGAGGCGATGGTCATGTCGCAGACCACGTGCAACGAATGACCGCCGCCGACCGCCCACCCCGGCACCACGGCGATGACGGCCTTCGGCATGAAGCGGATCTGCCGCTGCACCTCGAGAATGTGCAGGCGCCCGAGGCCCGCGGGGTCGAGGTCTTTGTCTTCGGCGGTGTACTGGTAGCCGTCCTTCCCGCGGATTCGTTGGTCGCCGCCGCTGCAGAACGCCCAGCCGCCGTCTTTGGGTGACGGGCCGTTGCCGGTGAGGAGCACCACGCCGACGTCGGTCATGAAGCGCGTGGCTTCGAAGGCCTTGAAGAGCTCGTCGACGGTGCGCGGGCGGAACGCGTTGCGCACCTCGGGCCGGTTGAAGGCGATGCGAACGGTGCCGTGGTCCACGCTCCGGTGGAACGTGAGGTCTTTGAAGTTGAAGCCTTCGACGGTGCGCCAGCGTTTCGGGTTGAAGAGGGCAGAGACCATGCGCGGGCGCATACTTCAAAAGCGCGTTCACCGCCTGACGCTTCAGAACGCGAACATCAAACCGGCAGCGACGGTCGGCCGCGGAATCCATCGCGCGGTCGCGGTCTGTACGGTCTCGCCGTAGTTCAGATACGTCACCGTCAAGTCGGCGCTCACGAAGAGCGAGATCACGTCGGTGAAGTGCGCCTTCAAGATGAACCGCGGAGCGATCGCGATCACCCCCGCCGCGCTGTACGGCGCGTACCGCTGCGCGAGCACTCCGCCGCCGACTTCGAAGCCGAGCCCGAAGGTCAGACGCCAGACATCGAGCGCGATGCGGTAGCCGATGCGCAACTGCCCGCCGGCTTCATTGGCCGCGGCTGCTTCCGTGCCGGGGTCGAAGCTCATTTCGCCGAGCGCGAGAATGTGGAGCTGACCGGTGAGCCGGCCGCCGCCGAAGGTCACGAACGTCGAGGTGAACGGCTCGACATCGATGCGCAGCTGCCACTTCGGCCCCGCCGTTGAACCTTCGCGCGCGAGGATGCGGCCGGTACCGCCGAGGCTGACGCCGAGATTCACGCCCGACTTCTCCACGGGCTTCTCGAGGGTCTGCGACACCACCGGGCCGCCCTTCGCCGCGACCGCCGTCGCTGAACGAATCGGCGAGAGCGACGCCATGTCGACGATGGCGCGCGAGCCCTGCGACAACGTCACGCGGCCGCCGTAGCCCTGACCGCCCTTGAACACGCGCACGCCGTAGTTGCCCGGAGCGAGCGCGACTTCCTTCGCTCCACCGAGCGTCTCGACGATGACCTGATCACGATTCAAGTCCGTCACCAGCGTGCGGTCAGCGTCAGGCAGCACCAGCACCGCCGACGGCTTCTGCAGCGACGCCAGCACCAGCTCGCCCTGGCCCGAGAGTTTGTAGTCGTAGTTCGGGTGCTGCGCGCCGACCGACAACATCGCCGTCGCATTCACCGTCGCGTCGTACGCGTACTTGTACGCCTCCGAGAGCGTCACCAGCTTGTCGCCCGAGGTATCGGCCGCGCCGCGAAGGCCGGAGATGAAGTTGTGCGTGAAGAAGCTGCCCATCACTTCACTCGACTCGAGCGACGACTCATCAGCGGCAGACGAGGTGATGAACACATCGCCCGTCGCAGACAGCGTGTCGGCGAGGCGAATGGTGAACCCCGGCGCCGGCTTGCCGCCTTTCTCGCGCAGACCACCACCGCTGCGGCACGCGTCGACGACGACGAGACGAACATCGGCTCCCGTGCCGGCGAGCAGCGCTTTCAGGCGCGCGTACGCGAGGCGCTCGGGCCCCAGCTCGATGGATTCGCCATCGGAGTGACCGGAGAAATAGAAGTACAGCGCGGTGCGCACGTCGGGCGTCGCGCGCAGCATCGACACCCGTTCACGCGCATCGGTGATGGCGCGTTCGACGTCAGCCACGCGGCGGCCCTGCAGCAGCAGCACGTCGTCAGCGTTCACGTCGCCCAGCTCCACGAGCACGCGCGCCATCTTGCCGGCGTCGCTCTCCGCGTAACGCAACGGAGCGTTGTCACCGCCGCCGGCGTTGTTGCCGACCACGATGGCGATGCGTTTGGTCTCCGCGTTCGCGAGCGGGGCCGCGAGCAGAAGCACCAACAGCACCAGACCCCCTCTCCCGTTCATGGGAGAGGGTCGGGGTGAGGGCCGAACACACGGAGCGCGGTCTTCACCCGGAGCCGTCGGCTCCGACCTGTCCCTCAGGCGGGAGAGGTGATGGCGTGCAGCGAGTGGAATCACGGAGCGGCCTTCGTGAAGTCTTTCTCCACCACGCGCGCACCGGGCAGCTTGAGCGCCTCCCCGGCCTTGAGCGCGCTTTCGACCGCCGAGGCGGCGACGGGTTCATTCGAGAAGATCGCGAAGAGCTTTTCGGTGCCCAGCGTCGCGTCGAGTTCGACCGAGCCCGGCAGCTCCGACTTGGTGTTGCTCGCCACCAGCGCGCTCTTCTGTTCGCCGAAGGGGTAATAGACGCTGATCGCTCCCGCGCCGTCTTTGCTCACCACCAGCAGGTACTTGCCGCCCGCCGGGTTCACCACGAAGCGGATGCGATCTTCCGGCTTCAGCGCGACGTCCTTGGTCACCGCGAACGCATCACCACCGCCGCGCTGCGCGAACACCTCGAGCGTCGGGTCGCCCTTGATGCCGACATAGAGGTCGTCTTCGGTCTGCCCGCCGCCGGTCGACGCGACGACCGCCAACGCGGCGGCGAGACCGGCCAACGGCACCAGCACCGCGAACTTGAAGCGCGAGAAGAAGCCGCCCTTCGCGCGCGACGACACCTTCTCGACCGTGCGCGGGAAGACGAACTGCGAAAACCGCTGCGCGTCAGCCTGCAACGCCTGCCAACGCGTGGTGCAGGCCGAGCACGTGCCGAGGTGCGTCTTCGCCGCTTCGGCTTCGGCCGCCGGCAACGCCGAGAGCAGCATCAGATCCATCGCCTGATTCGAAAGATGGCCGCTCATTCCACGCCCTCCCGCGAGACGAATTTACGTGAACGGTCGACGAACTCCTGGAGCCGGTTGATGACGGTGCGCCGCGAGATGCCCAGCGTCTTCGCCACCTGCTCCTGCTCGAGGCCATCGATGTAATAGAGCACCGCGACGTCCTGCAGCTTCTCGGGCGCGCGCGAGATCAACTTCTGCGCGGTGTCGGTGTCGGCGAAGAGCGACTCGAGGCTCTGGCCGCTGTCGACCTCCGGCATCTCGTCGGGCTCGGTCGGTTGCGCCCCGCGCGCGCGATCGCGCAACACGTTGAGGCAATAGTTCGTCGAGATTCTGTAGATCCACGCCAACGCCGCTGCGTCGTCGGGTGCGCTCTCGATGTGCCGGTGAACTCGCACGAAAACCTCCTGGGTCGCGTCTTCCGCGAGGGCGTCGTCTTTCAAGAGGCGGCGCGCGCGCGAGTAGATGACTCCACCGAACTTTCGGTAGAGCGTTGAAACCCTGTCCGTGTTGTCGACACCGGGTGCTGACACCGTGTGCAGTCTTTCTTTCTTTTTTCGCGGGAGGCGATTTTCGGGTGACTCCCTACACGGTCCTACCCAATCGACCAAACCGCGCGGTGAGCGGTCTT
>JBEHYH010000311.1:0-7748 GCA_048498275.1 Myxococcota bacterium
CCCGTACCGCCGCCAGACGTCGTGCCCGTACCGCCGCCAGACGTCGTGCCCGTACCGCCGCCAGACGTCGTGCCCGTGCCGCCGCCAGAAGTCGTGCCCGTGCCGCCGCCAGACGTCGTGCCCGTGCCGCCACCAGACGTCGTGCCCGTACCGCCACCCGTCGTTCCCGTGCCGCCGCCGGCGCCGGTCGCGCAGACATCAACGCACTTCGCCGCGGTGCACGACGTCGTGCCCGCAGTGCAGACGCAGGTCTGCGCTCCGGGGCAGGTATGCGGCGCCGCGAAACAATCGGTCGCATTCGACGGCACGCCGCCCGTGGTGGGGCTCAGGCAGTACGATGACTCCGAGTCGAGACCGACGCAGACGTTGCCACCCGTGCAGGTGTCGGCGGGAGGCGTGCAGTCGCGGTAGCAGTGGCCCGTCGTCGCCCCCTGCGAATCGGCGTAGCAGACCGCGGTGCCAGTGCACGCCTGGGTCTGCGAGCAGACGGTCGCGTCGGCGGGGTCGTCGCCGTTGTTGAGGTGACACACGCCATAGCCTGAGGCGCAGAATTCGCCGCTCTGGCAACCTGAGGTGCCGGTGCCACCACCCGTCGCGCCCGTGCCGCCGCCCGTCGCGCCCGTGCCGCCACCCGTTGCGCCCGTACCGCCGCCCGTTGCGCCCGTACCGCCGCCCGTTGCGCCCGTGCCGCCGCCCGTTGCGCCCGTGCCGCCGCCCGTAGGCGAGGTCTGAGAACAATCAGGGAAGCAGTAGTAGTTGCCCTGACCGAGGTTGTAGCAAGTCTTGCCAGCCGCACAGGTGAACGTGCCGCCGCTCGACGTGCACGCCACCGAGCCCGAAGGCAGGGAGTAGTCGCCGCTGCTGCTGTCGTAGCCGATGCACTGGTAGTCGCCCTGATCAGTGAAGTCGGAGCACACCTCGCCCGAAGCGCACGTGCCCTGCGGGTCGGTGGTGCCGGTACCTCCGCCGGTCGCGCCCGTGCCGCCACCCGTCCCCCCGCCGGTGCCCATACCGCCATCGACACCCGTGCAGGGGTTGGCCGTCGTCGAGGCACCATTCGCCCACGAAGGAGCCGCATACCCACCAGCCGTCGCCGCCGCGAGCGCCTGCGCCTTGATCCACCCGCGGTGGCCGTAGACCGAGCCGTACACCGTCTGGTTGCAGGCATTGCCGGGGCCGCGCGAAACGGCGCCGGTCACACGGCCCAGTGAGTCGAGCGACGGGCCGCCGGAGTCACCTTCGCACGTACCTTGCGCCGCACTCGAGCCGCCGAGCCATTCCAACGTGCTGCTGAGGCCACCGCCGCCGCAGCTGGAGCCGATGCACAACACGCTCTGGCCGGAAACCGTGCGACGCGTGCCAGCGCCCTGCTGGCCCGTGGCCGAGGTCACGCCGAAGCCCTTCGCAGTGTACTGCTCACCCTGCACCAGGATCGAATCGACGCGGGGAATCAGCGGACAGATGCCGGAGATGTTGGTCGACAGACGGATCAATGCGACGTCACCGCCACAGATGGTGTTGTTCGCGCTGGTGCTGGTCGCCGTATCCGTGTCGAGAATGATCTGCGCGGCGGCGAACCAGGTGGTGTTGTTCACCGGAGCCAGCTGACCTGCGTTGAAATACGTGCCTGCTTCGGTGGCGCTGGTGCCGATACGGAAGTTTGAAACCGCGTACGGTGTGCCGAACGGCTGCACGCTACAGCTGCTCAAGTCTTCGTCGATGTCGCCGACACAGTGACGCGCGGTGAGTACGAGGTTCGGTGCGATGAGTGACCCGGTGCAGATGGCAACACCCTGCGGCGTCGACAACAGAATCGCGACGACGTTGGTCGACGTGGTGTCGGTCGTGCCGCCCTGAATCGCGCTCGTCTGGCGAATCGTCTTGGGGCTCGGGTCACCGTGAAACTCGGGCGTCTCACTGCACGCCAACGGCAGCAGGAACAGCAGCGCGCGGAACAACTTCATGTTTTGGAACTCCAGGATTGTCAGCGGCGGTGGCCTGGGTCGCCGCTGGTAAAGGGGAACTCTGCCTACCTTCGTCTCCGCAGGTTGAAAAGAAGGCTTCACCTCCGCTTCTCGCTGCGCAAGAGAGCGGGGCATGTTGCACCTCATCCCCCAGCGCCAGACGCGCCCCGACAAAGACGTCATCTTCGCCCTCAACGCAGAAGCCACGCGCCGCAAGCAGGCCGGTGAGCTGATCATCAACGCCACCATCGGCAGCTTGATGAACGAAGACGGTTCGCTCTCGATTCTGTCCACGGTGACCAGGGCGCTGCACGAGGTGCCCGCGCGCGAATGGGCGGCGTACGCGCCGATTCCCGGCACGCCGGCGTTCAATCAAGCCGTCATCGACGACACGTTCGCGGGTCACCCGGAGCTGCGTTCGGCGGCGACAGCGGTGGCGACCCCCGGCGGCACGGGCGCGCTGCGCCACGCGCTGATGAACTACCTCGAGTCGGGCCACAAGCTGCTGACGCCGAACTTCTACTGGGGCCCGTACCTGACGCTGTGTGAAGAGCACGAGCGCGGCCTCGACACCTTCCGCATGTTCAATGAAGCGGGTCAGCTCGACGCGGGCGCGCTCGACGTGAAGCTCGGCGAGCTGCTGAACACGCAGGGCCGCGCGCTGATCTTCCTGAATGACCCGTGCAACAACCCGACGGGTTATTCGATGACGCGCGGCGAGTGGAAGCAGGTGGTCGAGGTGCTGCTCAAGCACTCCGGCAAGCCGGTGACGCTGCTGGTCGACATGGCGTACTGGCTCTACGCGGGCGCCGGCGACATCCGCGGCTTCATGAATGAGCTCAAGCCGCTGCTCGGCAAGACCGGCCTGCTGTTCGCCTGGAGCGCGAGCAAGTCGTTCACGCACTACGGGCTCCGCGTCGGCGCGCTCATCTCGTGCGAGCCCGAGGAGAAGGCGCGCGCGGCGACGCAGGCGGCCCTGGCGTACGCGTGCCGCGGCACGTGGAGCAACTGTGTGCACGGCGGCCTCTCCGCGGTCACGAAGCTGCTGACTGATCAGACCTTGAAAGCCGCGTGCGACGCGGAGCGGGAGACGCTCAAGAAGCTGCTCACCGATCGCGTGGTGGCGTTCAACGCCGCGGCGCAGCCCAGAGGGCTCAAGTACCCGCGCTACGAAGGCGGCTTCTTCGTCACCGTCTTCCACCCGGAAGCCGAGCAGCAGGCCGAGAAGATGAAGTCGCAGGGCGTCTACGTGGTGCCGCAGAAAGGCGCGCTCCGCGTCGCGCTGTGCAGCACCGCGGCGGCTGACGTGCCCCGCCTCGTCGAAGCGCTGGCGAGCTGATGCAGCACGAGACGCAGCGCGGCGCGGAGTTGTTGCTGGCGGGAATCATCGCCGCCGCCGCGCACGCGCTGTGGCTCGGTCAGGGCCGCGATTCGATGATCATGTTGCTGGGGTTCACGGTCACGACCGGGATCCTCTGGTGGATGCTGGCGCTGCGCACCGTCGCCGATGGCGGGAAGATCGGCGCGGAGGTCGCCGACGGGTGGGCGTCGATGGCGGCGAACGCGTGGGCCTTCGCGGTCGTGCCTCCGCGCGCGGGCAACTTCCCGCCGGTGCCGACGGTCGATGACTTTTCGCGGCTCTACCTTCCGCTCTGCGTCGCGCCGGTGTTCGTGGTGCTCCTCGCCCAGAAGCTGTTCCCGAACGTGTTCTGGAAGCGGTGCGCGTTCGGCGTCGGCGGCGCGTTGCTCAGCGCCGCGTTGCTGTTGCTCACGCTCGCGTCGGGCGAAGAGTCGATGCCGCTCGCGCTCCGCAGTGGAGCCAGCGGCGTCCTCGTTCTCGCGATGTGCGCGGTACCGACATCGAAGGCCACGTAAATCGACCTCCAGCCAGTGACGGCCGAAATTGATCAGCATTTCCCCGCTGCGCTTCGCGTTCGCTCGTAGACTGGCGTCATGAACCGCCCGTCGGATTCCCAGGAAGTGAACATCGAAATTCTGAAGCTGCTTCTTCAGGTCGCGTGGGCCGACGACACGCTCGACGACAAGGAACGCGCCGCGGTCGCGACGCTCTGCAAGCAGTGGCAGGTGCCTGACGAGACGACGGCGTCTCTGCTGCAGCACCTGCATCTGGGCAAGCCGTTGCCGCAGCCGAACATGGCGCTGCTGAAGTCGAACCGCCACGCGGCGATTCAGGCCGCCGAATGGTTCATCGGAGTCGACGGCGTCGTCGATGACGCCGAGAAGGACTTCGTGAACACCATCGAGCAGTTGCTGGGCTGATCAGGCCACCGCCCGGGGCGGAATCGCGAGCTCTTCGCGCATCTGCGTGAGCGTCTTTTCCATCGACCGCTCATAGCGCGCGGAGAACAGATTCTTCGACGCCTTGCCGCGCCGGTACGCGTCGCGCAGCCGGTCGGAGTACTTCCAGATCGGCGGCAGCTTGTGCGGCCGCACGAGCGCGGCGACCAGCAGAATGAACTGGCTGGTGCGCAGCCCGAGATTTCCCCACGCGAACGCCTGCAGCTCCATCTCGCCCACCGCGTCGGTCGCGTACCCGGTCAGCACGTGATGCAGGTCGTGCGTCTCGCGGTACCACTTCACGACGTAGTCCTGATCATTCCGCACCTCGTATGGCGTCGAGAACGGGGAGATCTTGTTGTCTGAGAAGTACTTCGCGAACGCGCGGCCGACGGTGCCTTCGGGCAACTGTTCCAGCGCCTTCAGGTCGATGTTGTGCGCCTGCAGCGTCGGGCGCTCGTTGAGCAGCGCCTGACCTTCGGGCGTCTTCGCGAGCGCTTCGGCGTGACGCTGAAAAATCGGCCCGTCGATCGCCGCGTTGAACAACGCCGGAGCAATCGGATCATCAGGCTGCTTCTCGAGAACCTTGAGCGCCTTCACCGCGACCTTGAGCCGCTCGAAGAGCGTGGGCTTCTCCGAGAGATACAGCCCATCTTCCACGCGCGAGACCGGCGCGGAGAAGCTCGATTCAGTCGTATCAACGCCCACGGAAGACTCCTTGTCGAGACACCGGACACTTGTGTCCGGACAGGTGCCAGTGACTTACGGAGCGCGCCGTGACGCGTCAAGGTGAGGCGCTGTGCGTGCGCATCGCCTCGTGGAGCTTCGCCGCGTGGGTCAGCGGCGCGAGGTGTCCGGTTCCCGCGAGCTCCAGCACCCTGGCGTGCGGGTTTACGCGCACCACCTGCCGCACCATCTCACGCGACGCGACCGGGCTGCGTTCGCCCATGCCCAGCGTCAGCTTCACGTCGGGGAATGAGAATGAGTCGAAGCGCTGGTTGTCGTGAAACACCGAGCGCACCTCCTGAAACATCTTCCACCCCACGGTGAGCGAGTAGCCGCGCATGAACTCATTCATGCGCTGCCAGGAACCCGGGCGATTCCAGTAATCGATGAAGTGCTCGAGCCACGGGTCGGTGCCGCCGCGTCGCTCGTCTTTCAAGAACCACTCGTGATGCAGGAACTCATTGGCCTGCGCGATGGCCGCGGGGTCGCCGTCTTTCGCCGCGGCGAGCGCTCCGAAGAGCACCGGCTCGTAGAGGAACATCGACTTCACGCGCGCCCCGAGCTTCTTCGCGAGCTCCATCGCCACGAAGCCGCCGTACGAATGCGCGTAGAGATGCACGTCGCCCTCGCTCGGCACGAGCTTGAGGAGATGACCGACGTCGTCGAACGCGCTCACCTTCGTGCCGCGCTCCAGCACTTCATTCGGCGGGTAGCCTAGGTTCGCCGGCATGTGCACGACGGTGCCCGCGGTGACGTCGTCGGGCACGCCGTCCCAGAGAAAGGGGCCCGCGCCGGTGGAGTGGATGAAGAACGAATGCGCCATGCGCAGCCGTCTAACGCGCTCATTCCACTTCGGCATCGAGCGAGGAGATGTCGGCGTTCGCCTCTTCGCCGCCCGGAGCGCCGTCGGCTCCGAAGCTCATCACCACCGGCTCGCCGTCGCGCACCGTGTAGGTCAGCGCGTTGCCCCACGGGTCCTTCGGTTCTTTCTTGAGCAACTTCGCCTTCACCAGCGCGGCGAAGCCATCGCGTTCCGGCGGGTAGTGGCCGTGCGTACCGCGGTACATCTCGAGCGCGCTGGCGGCGGTCTGCGCGTCGAGCCACGCGGTGCGCCGCTGCGAGCTGGTGTGTACGCCGATGGCGTAGACACTCACCGCGGTGAGCAGCATGGCGACGATGGTGATGTAGACGATGATTTCAATCAGCGAGAGACCGCGCGGATGACGACGACGCATGTGGAGTTCCTTGTCGAGAGGACTCCCAGGAGAGCGCGCGACGTTGCGAACCGTGTGCCGCCGCACGCTCCGCGCGCACACATGCGTGACGCCTTTTGAGACGCGACGTTCAGTCGCACTGCGCGTGCATGGCGTCGTCAGAATGTCTGTTTGCGCGGGCGGCGCGAGCAGCGGAGACTGCCGCGCATGGCTGATGTTGCCACGCCCCCCGCCACCGTTCTCATCGTCGACGATGAACAGACCATCGTCACGGTGCTCGCCGCCGGCTTCAAGAAAGCGGGCATCCCCACGAAGACCGCGTTGTCCGCCGAAGACGCGATGGCGTTGCTGGAACGCGAGCAGTTCGCGGCGGTGGTGACCGACAAGAATCTCCCCGGCGCGAGCGGGCTCGAGTTGCTGCGCTACGTGAACGAGCGGTTGCCTGATTGCGCGCGCGTGATGATCACCGGCTTCGTCAACACCGAGTCGGTGCTCGAGGCGCTCAAGCTCGGCGCCGATGACTACCTGCTCAAACCGTTCGAGAGCATCATGCTCGTCGTCGAGCGCGTGAAGCACGCGATTGAACATCGGCGCGTGCTGGCGGAGCGGCGCAAACTTTCCGAGGCGCTGCGCGCGATGGAAAAGTCGCTGCGCAAGACCGAAGCCGAGGTGTTCAGCCGCGGCACGGAGCTCGATCTGCTGCAGAGCGTGGTCGACCTGCGCATCGAAGAGGCGACCGAAGAGCTCACCGCGCGCGTCGCGGAGCTCGAACGGCAACACGCGGCGCTGAAGGCGACGCTCAAGGAGCTCGCGGCGACCGCCGACGAGAAGCTCAAGAAGCGCCTGCTGGCTGAAGTCGAGATCCTCTCCTAGCGGCGGCTCGGGTTTACCGGCTCTCCAAAGAGCAATCATTTCGAGCACTTGAAAGCCTTTTCGGGGGCCAGCTCGGGTTCTTTCGTGCGCGTCGTGGAGCAGGCCCGGGTCACTCCGCCACCATGACTCTTCGACGCCTGTTCCTTTCCGTTTCACTGATGCTGGCGAGCGCGTGCGGCACCGCCGCCGAGACCTGCGGGCCGGGCAACTGCGCCGGCTGCTGCGCGGGCGACACCTGCGAGCTCGGCAACACGCAGGCAGCGTGCGGCGCGAACGGAGCCACCTGCAATGCGTGCTCGTTCGGCAACACGTGCACGGCGGGGCAGTGCTTCGTGAGCAACAACGGCGGAGGCAACGGCGCGACGGGTGGCGGCTCCGGTGCGCTGGGCGGAGGCACGGCGGCGACGGGTGGCGGAAGCGCGACGACCGGCGGCGGCAACGCATCGACGGGTGGCGGTGATGGTTCGAGCGGCGGCGGCTCGGCGACGACTGGCGGTGGGTCCTCATCAACGGGCGGTGGCGCTGCGTCGACTGGTGGAGGAACCGGCTCAACCGGCGGCGGTGCTGCAACCACGGGTGGCGGCGACGGTTCGCTCGGCGGAGGAACGGCTTCAACCGGCGGTGGGTCCGCATCAACGGGCGGTGGCGCTGCGTCGACTGGTGGAGGAACCAA
>JBEHYH010000312.1:0-7735 GCA_048498275.1 Myxococcota bacterium
ACGTCGCGTGCGCGCAGGAGGCCGCGGCGTGCGAGCGCTCGCTCGAGGTCGACACCGACGCGCCGATGGTGGTCTTCTTCACGTTGAGTGACTCGACCGAACGCACGCAGGTCGTCGGTCTTCACCATGAGCCGATTGCGCAGAAGGAATTCGTCGAGTGCGTGTTGCGCGGCTTGAAGACGCACACGTTTGCGACGCACGCCCCATTCGACGTGTGCGACTTTTCGGCGCTGTCTGAAAAGCGCGCGCTCGCGAAACCGATGGCGCGCGCGGTCGTGGGCTGCGTTGGCAGCGACGCGAGCGCGGGCATCGTCACGGTGACGGCCGAGGTGAGCCTCGCAGACGGCAGGGTGAAGCTGAGCGCGCCGAAGGTGACCGCGTCGGGGTCGCTGAGCATGTCGGCCGAGAGCTGCATTCAGCGGGCGATGCCACAGCCAGAAATCGAAGTGACGCCCGAGCTGGCGTCGCACTTCCGGCCGTTTCAACAAGTCGTCATCGTCATGCTCCGGCCCGAGAAGGTGGCGATTCGCATCGACGCGCGAACCCTGTACGGCGCGTTCGTCACCGCCGAAGCCCGCGCCGCGAGGCCGCCTCCTTCGCAGGAAGAAAGGCAGACGGCGGCGCTCATCGCCGATGAGGCCGAGGCGTCGTTGTCGTCGCGCAGTGATGACGAGGCACGGTCGACGGCGGAGCGGTGTCTTCAAGAGGACTACGAAGAACTTCGATGTCATCGCGTGTTGGCCCTCACGTGGCTTTCGCTGCGGGAAACCGAGCCCGACGCGATGGAGACCGCGGCGCTCGCGTGGCTCGCCTTCTTGAAGCGCGCCCCCGCCGGCGACCCCGACGTGCAACGCGTGCGCGAAGCGCTCGTGACCGCCGGCTGGGAAGACCTGCCTTTCCCCTGATGCAGCAAGGAGTTGAAGCGCACGCGCGGCGCTGGCAAGAGCGAGGCAACATGTCACACAACTCCCTGGATGAACGCCGCCTCGCCCTCGAAGAGCAGTTCTTCGCCAAGCACGACGCCGAGCTCGTCGCGAAGCTGAAGGTCTCCGCGGCGCAGCAGGCGACGAAGGCCGAGCTGCAGAAGCTGACCGGCATCGCGAACGCGCAGTTGCTCGACGTGCTCGCGAGCCTGAACGTCGGCGGCGCGGCGACGCTGGTGATGTCGCTCTTCCCCATCGTCGAGGTGGCGTGGGCTGACGGAGTGGTCGACGCGAAGGAGCACGCCATCATCGACTCGCTCGCCAGGGCCATGGGCGTCGACGAGCGGTCGCCGGCGCACCACTACCTCGACACCTGGCTCAAGGAGAAACCGGAGCCGAAGTGGCACGACCTCTGGGCCGCGTACACGAAGGAGCTCGCGAGCAAGCTGTCGGCCTCTGACCGTGAGCTGCTCAAGGCCACCGTGCTCGATCGCGCGCGCGCGGTCGCTGAGATCTCCGGCGGCTTTCTCGGCCTCGCGTTCCGCGTCAGCAAGGCGGAGCAGAACGTATTGGACAAGCTCGCCGCGGCGTTCGGCTGAATGCGGCGCGCGCTCGTGTTCGCCGTGCTGTTCAGCGCGGTGCACGCGAACGCCAACAGTGCACTCGCGGGTACGCCTTCTTACGAGGTGAGCCCGCGAGACCGTTCACGCGCGGTGCCGCTCAACGCGGAGGTGCGCGTGTTCGGTCAACTGGCGAAGACGCCCGACGCCGGGTGGTCGCTGGTTTCTCCCGGGAAAGAAGACGTGCCGTGTGAGGTGACGGGCTCCGAGAGCTCGACGCATCGGTTCGTCACCCTGCGCCCGCGTGAACTGCTGGCGGCTGACGCGGGCTACTCGGTGAGGCTCGGTACGAAGCAGGTGGCGGGCTTCGTGACGGGCACCGGCATCGATGCGGCGCCGCCGACGGCTCCGGTGTTGACCGGCGCGAGGCTGCACGAGGGCTCGTTGCTCTCGATGACCTTCGATTTCTGGGAGTTGTCGGGCACCGCCTCGACGGATGATCAACCCGGCCTCGAATATCTGGTGACCATCGCCGCGGCCGACGCCGGGTTTCCCGCGGAGCCGGACCTCGTGTGGCGGCGCGCCGGGCTGCCGAACATCGAGTGCGCGGAGTGCGTTCATCGCGGCGGCGCATGCATTGACCCGAAGAACTTCGAAGTGCGCCTCGTGGCCATCGACGCCGCGGGTCACACATCGGCGCCCGCGACGCTGAGCGTGCGTGAACCCAGGTCGCGCGGGTGGATCTTCGTCGCGCTCGGCGCGTTGTTCATCGCGGGGTTCTTCGCCTTCCGGCTGCGGCGCGCGGTTCGTTGACATTGCCGTCTGCGCTGGCGACGCTGGGGCCTTCCCCACACACAGAGGTCCGCATGTCGAAAATCTCCGGCTCACGGCCGCAAGCGAAGACGGCGCACACCACGAAGAAGCCTGAAGCCCACAAGAAGACCGAGACGAAGAAGACTGAAACGAAGTCGGCGGGCTGGGGTGCGAAGACGAAGGTGGCGACGAACAACGCGCCGGTGTCGACGAGATCCGCGGGGGGCGGCAGCGAAGCCGGCGGCGGTGGTGGTGGCTGGAGCCCGCCGAGCTATTCAGGTGGTGGCGGCGGCGGTGAGTGACCACTGAGTTCCCTTCACTCGAACGATTGCCGTTGCGCAGCCGTGAGGCGACGCGCGCGGCGCTCCTCGGGCCCACGCTGAAATTCGCCGCGGAAGCGGTGCCGTATTACCGGCGCCGCTGGAAGAACGTGCGCGCGTTGAAGCTCTCCGCGCTGCCGTTTCTGCACAAAGCCGACGCGATTGCGCATCAACGTGAGCTGCTGTCGGCACCTGACGCGTTCACCGGAATCATCAGCTCGGGCACGCATCACGCGAGCGGGCCGGTGCTGCAGATTCCTCGCATTGAAGAAGAAGCCGCGGCGACGAAGGCGTTCTTTGAGACGCTCGGCTCTGTTCCGCAGCGCGGGTGGACGCTCGAGGTTCGCGCCGCGCATCACGGCGCGCGCGATGTCGCCGCAGGGCGCCTGCTCGTCTCGTGGACGTATTCCGCGCAGTCGTTGCGGCTCGTGGAGCAGATGCTCTCGCGTCCGCAAGCCGACGGCCGTCGCGTCACCACGCTGGTGATCAACGCAGGCGCGTTGATGCCGCTGACGTCATGGTTTCTCTCGCGCGGAATCTCGCCGTCGCGCTTCAAACTCGCGCTCATCGGCACCACCTCGTTTCGTCTCTCACCGTTCTGGAAAGTGCTCGTCGAAGAAGTGTGGGGCGCGCGGGTGGTCGACAACTTCTCGCTCTCAGAATTGCCCGCTCCGGCGCTCGAGTGTGACGCGTGCGGCTTTCATCACTGGCTCCCGCCACCGATGGTGAGCGAGGTCGTCGACCCACTGACGAAGAAACCCATCAAGAGCGGCACCGGCGTTCTCGTCGTCACCACGCTTGTGCCGTTCGTCACGCGCATGCCGTTGGTCCGCTATTGGACCGGCGACCTCGTCACGCTGGGCCCCAGGTGCAGCGAAGCGGGTGAGCGTGGTTTTCGCGCGCGCGGGCGTGAAGCGCAGTCGGTGTGGAGCCGGAAGCACGGGCTCCTCGTGGCGTCGCAGGACGTGAGTGATTTTCTCGAAGGTCGCGCCGAGGTCGCGCGTCATCCGCACCCGATGGAGACGTTGGGTCTGATTCCTCCGGGCGAATGTGGCGCGGTGAAATTCGAAATCACGCAGCGAGCCCGCGAAATACGAGTCGCCGTCGAGCTGCGATTTGATCCGCTGATCTTCTCGGCAGAAGCAAACGCGCTCGCGAGTGCGCTCACCAAACATCTCTTCGCCGCGAGCCCGGGTCTCAAACGCTACGACGGCCGCGACGGAGAGCTGCTCATCGAAGTCTGCCGCCCCGGTTCACTGCAGAAGCCGTTCAGCAAGCTCTGATCTTCATCGATGTGCTGCGACGAAGAACGTGGTGAGCAGGTGGCTCTCCGCAGGTTCGTTCACGCCGTCGCGCGCGGCGACGTGAATTGACGCGCCTGATTCGAAATGCACGTACACGCACTGCGGATAACGATGCATCGCCGGGTCAAGAGCGGTGAGCCAGTCGACTTCGACGCGAACGATGCGTGTCTCGATCATGCCGCGTCTGCGCCAACGTTCAGTGGCGTCCCAGTGTCTCCCGAAGAGCGTGAGGCTCTCGTGCGAGAACGAGACTTTCTGTTTCATGAACTCCCAGGCCCAGATGAACGAACAACGCACGCCGGTATCGAGTCGCCATTCAAAGCCGTAGTCGAGCGACTCGAAGTCGTCGGAGTCGCATGCTCGCAATGCGTCGCCGCGGCCTTCGAGTTCGACGTACTCGACTTCTGAAATGGAACGCCCCTGGAGCTTGAAGAGCTCGCGTTCGTACGCCTCTTCGGCGAGTGAGGTCACGAGGTGCATGGCGGGAAGTACGGCGTTCGCCTGAGACCCTGACCCGCTCAGTGCAGAAACCGTGGTCGAAGCGCTGAGTACGCTTCGGTTTCATCGAAGAAGACGGTGATGTGATCAGCGTTCACCGTGTTCGGCGCTTCGAATGCGGAGATCACGATCGATGCGCCTGAGCTGAACCGCACGCACACACCTTGCGGATAGAGCCGCGTCGCATCGGCGAGCGCGCCCAGCCACGTGACTTCGACGTTCACGATGCGATTCTCGAGCAGCCCCCGCGCGCGCCAGTGCTCAGTGACGTCCCACTGCTTCGCGCTCTGGAGCGCTTCGAACTTCGCGAACGAAATCGAAACGTCGTGTGCGGCGAATTCCCAGCCCCAGATGCACGAACACAACGTCTCATCATCGAGCCGCCACTCGAAACCGAAGTCGAGCGAGTCGTACGAATCGCTGAGTCTGTTCCACAGCGGCTCGCTGCTGCCGACGTCGAGTTCGAAGTACGACACGCTCCGAATCGAGCGCCCGACGAGCGTTGAAAGCGCCGTTTCGTAAGCCTGTTTCGTCCGCGGTTCTGGGGCGCTCATGGGTGGCCTTAAAGTATCGTGATTACTGAGGAAAATGGTCCTTTTGGTCGTTGTGCAACAGGGCCGTTGCGAGTAGTTCCCACGCCCAGCAATGAGCGACGAAATCAACGACCCGCCCGCGCCTCCCGCACCGCCTCCGCCGCCGTCGAACGCCGGCAATCTGGTGCAGATCTCCATCGAGCAGGAGATGCGTCAGAGCTACCTCGACTACTCGATGAGCGTCATCGTCGGGCGCGCGTTGCCCGACGTTCGCGACGGTTTGAAGCCCGTGCATCGCCGCGTGCTGTTCGCGATGAGCGAGCTGTCGAACACCTACAACCGCCCGTACAAGAAGTCGGCGCGCGTGGTCGGCGACGTCATCGGTAAGTACCACCCGCACGGCGATCAGTCCGTCTACGACGCGTTGGTGCGCATGGCGCAGCCGTGGAGCATGAGCGCGCCGCTGATCGAAGGTCAGGGCAACTTCGGTTCGCTCGACGGCGATTCACCGGCAGCCATGCGTTACACCGAAGTGCGCATGGAGCGGCTCACCGACGAGCTGCTGGCCGACCTCGACAAGGACACCGTCAACTTCGCGCCGAACTACGACGGCTCGCTCACCGAGCCGATGGTGATGCCGGCGCGGTTCCCCAACCTGTTGGTGAACGGCTCCGAAGGCATCGCGGTCGGCATGGCGACCAAGGTGCCGCCGCACAACCTGGGCGAGATCATCGACGCCACGGTGCACCTCATCGATTTCCCCAGGGCCACCTGGCAGGAGCTCATGAAGTTCGTGCAGGGCCCCGACTTCCCCACCGCGGGCATCATCGCGGGGCGTGACGGCATCCGCCGCGCGTACGAGACGGGCCGCGGCTCCATCACGGTGCGCGCGCGTACGCAGATCGAGGTCCACAAGAAGACCGAGCGCGAGAGCATCGTCATCACGGAGATCCCCTTCCAGTTGAAGAAAGAAGTGCTGGTCGGTGCCATCGCAGACCTCGTGCGCGAGAAGCGCGTCGAAGGCATCTCCGACATTCGCGACGAGTCGTCGCTGCAGGGCGTGCGCGTGGTCATCGAGTTGAAGCGCGACGCCAACACCGAGGTGGTGCGCAACAACCTGTTCCAGAACTCCAGCCTGCAGATCTCGTACGGCATTCAGATGCTGGCGATCGACCAGGGCCAGCCGCGCACGCTCGGCCTCAAGGAGATCATCGAGCGGTTCATCATCTTCCGCCGTGAAGTGGTCACGCGCCGTTCGCGCTTCGAATTGAAGAAGGCGAAGGACCGCATGCACATCGTCGAAGGTCTCCTCGTCGCGACCAGCGGCAAGGACTTCCTCGACCACATCATCGCGACCATCCGCGCGTCGAAGGACCCCGACGAAGCGCGCTGGGCGTTGATGAACATCTTGTCGCCGGCGCTCTACGAGGTGCCGAGCTTCAAGAACCTGAAGAAGGCCGATTTCGCGACCGCGAAGACGTCGATGGATGCGCTGGCCGCCCGCGCGAAGAACGAGGAGCCGACGTACGGCGGCATCTCGCGTTCGTACGACCCGGGCTTCAGCGAAGACCAGGCGAAGTCGATCCTCGAGATGCGCCTGCAGCGGTTGACCGGCCTGCAGCAGGAAGAGCTGTTCGCCGAGCTGCTCGCGCTCGCGCGGGAGATCGCGAAGCTCGAAGACATTCTCGGCAACGAGTCGTCTCTGCTCCGCGTCATCAAGAACGAGCTCATCGAAGTGCGCACGAAGTTCGCGGTGCCGCGTCGCACGGAAATCGTCGGTGAGATCGGCGAGATGTCGAACGAAGACCTCATCGCCGACGAGCCGATGGTGGTGACGTTGAGCCACGCCGGCTACGTGAAGCGCACGCCGTTGACCGAGTACCGCGCGCAGCGTCGTGGCGGCCGCGGCAAGACGGGAGCGACGACGAAGGAAGAAGATTTCGTGTCAGACATCTTCGTCGCCAGCACGCACGCGTACCTGATGCCGATTACGACCCGCGGCCAGTTGTACTGGCTCAAGGTGCACGAGATCCCCATCGGTGGGCGCACTGGCAAGGGCAAGCCGATCGTCAACCTCGTGCAGTTCCAGGAAGGCGAGAAGCTCGCGCAGGTGCTCGTCACCCGTGAGTTCGAAGAGAACAAGTTCGTGCTCTTCGTCACGCGCAAGGGTGTGGTGAAGCGCACCGACCTGACCGCGTTCGAGAACGTTCGCAGCTCGGGCCTCAAGGCGCTCGGCATCGATGACGGCGACGCGCTGGTCGCGGTGAAGATCACCGACGGCACGAAGGACGTCCTCATCTCGACGGCGCAGGGCATGTCGATCCGCTTCAATGAGACCGAGGTGCGCTCGATGGGCCGCGCCGCGTTCGGTGTGAAGGGCATCACGCTCGAAGAAGGTGACGACGTCGTCTCGGCGGAGGTCGTCGAGAAGAACACCATGCTGCTCACCGTCACCGAGAACGGCTACGGCAAGCGCACGGTCGAAGACGAATACCGCGTGCAGGGCCGCGGCGGGAAGGGCGTCATCGACATCAAGACCACCGAGCGCAACGGCCACGTGGTCGGCGCGGTGCAGGTGAAGGACGACGACGAGGTGATGCTGGTGACCTCGGGCGGCGTGTTGATCCGCATGGGGGTGAAGGAGATCTCCGTCATCGGCCGCAACACGCAGGGCGTGCGGCTCATCACCCTCGACGACGCACAGGAGAAGGTCGTCGGCATCTCGCACTTGCCGAAGGACGAGACGGTCGAGAGCGGTGAAGCGCCGCCTGATGAATCGGGGTC
>JBEHYH010000313.1:0-7721 GCA_048498275.1 Myxococcota bacterium
ATTACAATGCGGCGCAGGACGGGTCTTATCCGCACGCCCCCTAGGGCGGAGCCGGCGGTGGCGCTTCACGCGCTTCGACGATCTGATCAATCAGCGCCCGCGTCGGCGCATCGATGCGCGTGAAGCGCACCAGCATGCCGGCTTTGCCGGGCTGCTCATCGACCACGAGCTTGTGAACGACACCTTCACCGCGCATCAGCCGCGCGCCGTCTTGCAGCACCAGCTCGAACGTCAGCAGCGTGCCTTCAGGTTTGCCTGAACGCGTGGCGATGAAGATGCCTCCGCGGGTGACGTTGGCGCCGTAGCGCTCGATGAAGTCGGCCTCGGTCGCGAAGGGCAGACGTACACGCAGAGGAACCTTCTTCGGCTCATTCGGCGGCGACGTCATTGCAGGGGCAGTTCTACTCTGCTCCCGGGGCCCGTCAGAACAATCTTCAGGCCCTTCGTGAACGCGGCTTCGGGCAGCTCGAAGTAGGTGATCACCTTCTGATCAGCGGCGGTGTTGAGCTCGACCGGGTTTTCAGAGCCCTGGCCGAGCCGCTGCGCGTCACGCGCGATCTTCCAGGTCTTGTCGCCGTTCACGAGCTCGACACCATCGAGGGGCAGCTTCGTCGCCTGCTTGGCGCGCGCCAGCACCACCACGCGCACGAACCAGTCGGTCGTCGACACGCTGACGTTGCCGTTGCCCACGTTCTGCATGCGCTGCAGATCGGTGAGCTTGAGCGCGATGTCGCCGAGATCCGCCGACACGCCAGCGGGTATCGGGAGGTGCTCCGGCTTGCCCATCGTCGTCGCGACGCGGGCGAGCGGGTCGAGGGCCTGCTGATCTGCCTGCTTCTGGAGCGCCTTCTTGTTCAAGCGCTCCTGTTCCGCCTTCAGCTTGCGGATCAGCGGATCATTCTCGTCGATGCGCGGCTCGTCTTTCGGGCAGCCGCACAGCAGCAGACCGAGAGCGAGCGCGCGCTTCATGCGCCGCGCACCATGGCCACGAGCTTGTCGAACGCCTGCGGCAGCTTCGAGGCGTCGGTGCCGCCGGCCTGCGCGAGCTCCGGTTTGCCGCCGCCCTTGCCGCCGAGCTCCGCCGCCATCACGCGCACCGCGTCGCCAGCCTTGAAGCCCTTCTCGACGAGGTCCTTGGTGGCCGCGACGACGATGAGCGCCTTGCCGTCGCTGGTCTCGCCGCCGATGCCGATGACGCCGCTCTTCAACTGATCACGGTAGCGATCGGCGAGCTGCTTGAAGACGTTCGCGTCGGCCGGGTCGATGCGCTGCGTGAGCACCTTGATGCCGTTGACGTCCTGCACGTTCTCGCCGCTCTTCGCGCCGCCGGAGCTCGCCTTGAGCTGGAGCTCTTCGATCTTCTTTTCGAGCTCCTTGATGCGCTTCTGCGAGGTCTCGATGCGCCTGGGCAGATCTTCCGGCGTCGACTTGTAGAGCGCCGCCGCGGCGAGGAGCATGCGCTCCTGATCACGCGCGTAGTTCGCCGCCGCCGCGCCGGTGATGGCCACGATGCGGCGCACACCCGAGGCGATCGACGATTCCTGCTGCACGCGGAAGTAGCCGATGTCGCCCGAACGCGAGACGTGCGTGCCGCCGCACAGCTCCGTCGATTCGGGGTGTACGGTGACGACGCGCACGCGATCGCCGTACTTCTCGCCGAAGAGCGCCACCGCGCCCGCCGCCTTCGCCTCCGCGAGACCCATCAACTTCGTCTCCGCGTCTTTGTTGTCGCGCACCCAGCCGTTGACGAGATCTTCGACGCGATCGATCTGTTCCTGCGACATCGGGGAGAAGTGCGAGAAGTCGAAACGCAGAATGTCGGGCGTGACGATCGAGCCCTTCTGATTCACCGTCTCGCCGAGCACGACCTTGAGCGCTTTGTGCAGCAGGTGCGTCGCGGAGTGATTCGCGCGGATCTTCTGACGGCGCGCCGCATCGACCTGCGCCGAGAGCGTGTCGCCGAGCTTCAGCGAACCTTCGACGACCTTGCCCTTGTGCACGAGCAAGCCGCCCGCCGGCTTTTGCGTGTCGATCACCAGCACCTTCACTCCGTTGCCAGTGAGCACGCCGGTGTCGCCGACCTGACCGCCCGACTCGCCGTAGAAGGGCGACGCGCTCAGCACGACTTCGATTTCGTCGCCCGCGCTCGCGCTCTGCACCTGGGCCGCGCCCTTGACGATCGCCTGCACCTGGCCTTCACCGGTGACGCCCTCGTACCCGACGAACTTCGTCTCGCTGAGCGACCCCGCGAGCTTCATGTAGATGTCGGCGATTCCCTTCTCAGAACCGAGCGCTCCCGCCGACGCGCGTTCACGCTCTTCGTCGAGCAGCTTGTCGAAGCCGACCTTGTCGATGCCGAACCCTTCCTCCTTCGCGATGACCTCGGTGAGGTCCCATGGGAAGCCGTAGGTCTGGTGGAGGTCCCACACCACCGCGCCCGACAACGTCTTGCTGTTCGACTTCCGCAGCTTCTCGAACTCGCCAGAGATGAGCCCGCGGCCACCCTTCAGCGTGCGGCGGAACGATTCTTCTTCATGCTTCGCGACCTCGAGGAGGAACGCGCGCTTCTCCTTGAGCTCCGGGTACGCCGTCGACATCGCGTCGATGACCACATCGACGACCTTCGCGAAGAAGGGCTCGTTGAGATCGAGGTTGTGATCACCGTGGCGAATCGCGCGGCGCATGATGCGGCGGAGCACGTAGCCACGGCCTTCGTTCGACGGCTGCACGCCATCGGCGATCAAGAACGCAGCGGCGCGCGCGTGATCAGCAACGACGCGCATCGCGGCGTCGGTGATCGAATTCCAGCTCGCTCCGTATTTCTTGCCCGAGAGCTTCTCGATGACGCCGAACAACGGCGTGAAGAGGTCGGTGTCGTAGTTCGACTTCTTGCCCTGCACGTACGCCGTCACGCGCTCCAGGCCCGCGCCGGTGTCGATCGACGGCTTCGGCAGGTTCACCAGCGAGCCATCGGCCTTGCGCTCGAACTGCATGAACACCAGGTTCCAGATCTCGAGCCACGTGTCTGACTCGCCGGGCTTGTTCTTCTCGTCGACCGCGCCGTCCGGCAGGTACACGTAGATTTCAGAGCACGGGCCACACGCGCCGGTGTCGCCCATCGACCAGAAGTTGTCGGCCTTGCCGAGCGCGTGAACACGATGCGCAGGCACGCCGGCCTTCACCCACAGCGCGCGCGCTTCATCGTCAGCGGGAATTCCGTCTTCGCCCTTGAACACCGTGACCGAGAGCCGCTCGACGGGGATCTTGAGGACCTCCGTCACGAACTCCCACGCCCAGCGGATCGCGTCGGCCTTGAAGTAGTCGCCGAACGAGAAGTTGCCCAGCATCTCGAAGAACGTGTGGTGACGCGCGGTGAAGCCGACGTTGTCGAGGTCGTTGTGCTTGCCGCCGGCGCGCACGCACTTCTGCGTGGTGGTCGCGCGCTTGTAGTCGCGCGTCTCGCGGCCGGTGAACACGTCTTTGAACTGCACCATGCCGGCGTTGGTGAAGAGCAGCGTCGGGTCATTCGCGGGCACGAGGCTCGACGACGCCACGCGGCGGTGCTGATTTTTTTCGAAGAAGGACAGGAACGCTTCGCGGATCTCCGCGGCGGTCATTTGAGAAGACATGGCAGTCCTTATTCCACGGGGCTGCCGTGTTGTCCTGACTCCTCAGACGAGCGGCGCGTCTTTCAGCCAGCTCGCGTAGCCCTGCCAATTCGGGTCTTCGGAGAACTCCACGTCGACCTTGTAGTTCGGGTTCGCGTCTTGAAACGAGACGGCGGCCTTGCCGACCTTCGCGTTGTCACCGAAGTACACGAAGTACTGGCGGCGGCCCTCGAACGCGACGCGCCGGAGGTAGATCGCCCAGCCGTTGGAGAACTTCTCGAGCTCCTGCATCAGCGAGGCTTCGAGCTTCTCGAGCCGCGGGGCTTCATCGGGGTGCCAGAGCGCTCCCGACGGGTCCATCTGGTTGTGCACGGTGATGGTCGCGAGGTGCGGCAGTTGCGCGCTCGGCAGCGGTTTGTCTTCGAACTGCTTGTCGAGCAGCACCTGCGCCCGCTGCCCGTTGATGCGCGTCATGAAGTGTTTCCAACTCATCGCGTCGGAGACGTACCACGGGCCGGCATGTGGGTCTTTCTGCGTGTCACTTTCGCCGACAAAGTCGTCGTGACGTGTCGCTACAATGGAGTTCTTAAGTGCGGCCGGCGTTCCTTGCATTGGTGGTCTCGTTCACCGCGCTCGCGGAAGGTGACGCGCGCGTTTCGTTCCTCACGAAGCAGTTGGCGGGCGCGAAAGACGCCCGTGTTCGCGCGCAGACGGTGCTGCTCCTCGGGCAGACCGGCGCCGATGAAGCGGTGAAGCCGCTGTGCGGAGCGCTCAAGGATTCTGAATCGGTCGTTCGCGCCGCCGCCGCATCGGCGCTGGGTGATCTGCGTTCGGCCGACGCGCTCACCTGCCTCAAGTCGGCGCTGGGTGAACCCGACAAGCAGGTGCGCACCGCGTTGGAAAAAGCGCTCTCGCAGGCTCCCGTGATTCCCGGGGCGCTCTACCTGCAGGTCGAGCCCGTGCAGGACAAGGTCGGCGGCCTGTCTGATGACCTCGTCGCGCTCGCCGACAAGCTGATGCGCGAAAAACTCTCGAACTTTGGAGCAAACATCGCCCCCTCGAACGAAGACAAGAAGTCGGCAGCCAGTCTGATTCGTGTGAAGAAGCTCAAGGGTTACCAATTGCGGATGCAATTGCTGCCCGGCTCTTCTGAGAAGGGGCTCAAGGTCGAGATGTTGATCATGTCGTACCCGGAGCAGGCCCTGAAGGGGACCTGGAACGTGAAGGCGGCGGGCGGAAAGCCCGAGAGTCTGATCAAGGCCATGGTGCCGCGCGTGCTGGACGACGCGGCCAATGACCTGGAGTGGAAGAACTAGTCGTGAGGACGGCCCATGTCTGAGACGCAGACACAACCGATTGCAGGCGCGAAGGACCGCAAGCTGCGGAACTTCCTTCTCGATGCGCGCTTCCAATTGAAGTTCGCCGCGTACTTCGTGGCGCTCTCGCTGGTCATCGCCGCGTTCCTGGGCGTGTTCATCGTGCGCACCACCAGCTCGCTCTTCTCGCAGCTCTCGGAGTCGGTCGAGGCGCGCAAAAAGGCCGCCGAGACCAGCCGCGAGCTCGGCACCTGCACCGTCAACAACGAGCTGACCGCGAACATGGACGACCCGGCGCTCGTCTCGTCGCTGGCCGAGAAGAGCAAGAAGATCGACGCGGAATACGAAGCCGAACAGAAGGCCGCGCAGGCGCAGTCGATCGAGGTTCAGAAGCAGCAGCAGCAGACGTTGTGGGTGATGCTCGGCGTGCTGTTCCTCTTCATCGTCGGCGTCGCGTTCGTGGCGATCGTGATCACCCATCGCATCGTCGGCCCGCTGTTCCGCATCAAGCGCATGGCGCGTGAAGTGGCGTCGGGGGTCGTTCGCCCGCCGACGTATGGCCTGCGCCCGAGCGACGAACTTCAAGATCTCTTCGCGGTGTTCTCGGAGATGGTCACGGCGCTGCGCGCACGAACGGAAGCTGATTTGTCCGCCGTGCGCGCCGGTGACGCGGAGTCGATTCAGAAGCTGAAGGTCACGCTCGAAGAACGCCTCAACAAGTAGTCAGCGTCGCCGCGTTCACCAGCTTCGCGGCGCGGCGCCAGTCTTTGACTCCGAAGAGCACACAGTTGCGCGCGTTGATGCGTTGCGTGTCGCGGCGCCATTCGATGACGCGGATGGTGTCATCGCGCATCGCTCCGAGACTCACGGCCACGCCGGCTTGAAGCAGCGACGTGATGAGCGGCTCGAGAGGCCCGGGGGCGACGAGCACGTCGGCGTTCGTCTCACGCAGCAGCGCGGGGAGTTGCTCGACGTTCACCGGCGCGTGGCGCCGCACGTCACCGCGCAACGGAATCGTCGACGTGAGCGCGCTGGTGTTCGCCCACCGGGTGCCGCCGGAGAACGACGAGAGCAACACGATGCCCGGCCGCAGCTTTCGCGCGACGCGTTCGGCCGGGCGAATCGGCGCGTAGCTGAGTGAATCGTGACGCACGACGAGCTCGAACCCCGGCGGAGCAGGTGCCTGGCCCACGACGGGCTCACCGAGCGCTCTGCTCAGTTCGTTCAGCGCTTCACGCACCGCAGGCGAGAGCGTGGTGCTCTCGGTGCTCGCAGCGAGCGCGGCGCACAACGCGGCGGTCTGTGTCGCGAGCTCCGGTTGCTGATCGAGCTCCCACAGCGACAAGGTCTGCGAAACGCGCCGGCGCTCGGTGTCGGGCAGACGTTCGGCGTCGACGAACACGAACTTCGCGGTGCTACCGCCAGCGAGCCACTCCAGCGCGTGCTCGTGCGAGATGACGGCGCGATCTCCCTGCGGCGTGGGGAGCGGTGCCAGCAGCGGTTCGAACTCCGGCAGACGCGAACGAACGAAGGCGCTGAGCGTCCCCAATTCTCCGGTCGGCGTCCGTGAGAGCCATGACGCGAGGTACGCGCGACCGAAACACGCTTGCTCCGTGTCTCCACGCGTCTGGAGCGCATCACGCAACCCGAGCAGATCGACTGGCTGCCGCGCCAACACGGGCACGTCTCTGCGCGCAGACAGCTCGCGGAACATCGGGAAGGGCACGGCGACGACGATGGGTTCTCGCGAATCGCGCAGCGCGCCCAGCGCGAGCTCGGCGAGCGGTTCATCTTCGAACTCGGCGCACACGAACTGCGGCGCGTTCAACCAGCGAACCAGTTGCGAACCGTCTTTCAGTGGAACGGTGACGCGCGCTTTCGGGGCCGGTGGCGACAGCGTTTCGATGAACGTCTTCAGCGCGCCCGGCGCGAGCTGTGCGCGAATCGCCTGCAGTTGCGCGGCGGTGCCTTCATTCGCGAACCGCAGCACCAACGCGAGCAGCATCTCGAAGGTGTCTTCGGCGTCGTCGATGGCGCGGTGACGGGCGGCGTCTCCCGTGCCGAGCCATTTGATCAACGCATCGAGTGAGTGACTGGGCGCGAGTGGAAACAGCAGTTGCGCGACCTCGCAACTGTCGAGCACCGGGTTCGCGGCGATCGTCTCGCGAAGAAATGAACGTTCGAAATGCGCGTTGTGGGCGACCAGCGTCCACCCGCTGAGCGCGGCGCGAATGTCGGGTTCGAGATCGGCGAAGCGCGGCGCGCTGGCGAGCGCGGCGTCGTTCAAGCCCGTCAACGCCTGCACCATCGGAGGCACGTGCGTCGCCGGCTTGAGCAGCCAGCGTTTGCGCTCGGTGACGTCACCGTCTTCGACGAACACCGCGCCGACCTCGATGAGCTCGTCGCGATTCGCATCGAGGCCCGTCGTCTCGACATCGACGAAGCAGAGCCGGCCGAAGCTGTCAGCGAGAACGCTCACCGGCGGCACCGTACCTCGCGGCGCCGACATCTGAGCTACTGTTCGCGGCCTTCAGGGCCGACGAAGTGAGAAGAACATGGTCTCGTTGTTGGTTGCGTTGTGTCTCGCCGCATCACCCGGCGAGGAGTCGAGTGCAGACCGTCAAGCGCGTCTGATTCGCCACGAACTCGAAGAACTCAAGCTGGCGATCGAGCGCGATGATCTGCGCGCGCAACTGCTGACTCCCGAGGAGAACGTCCGGTTGTCGCAGCTCGATGCTGAGCTCCGGAAGTATTCCCCGCGTACGCCGCTGACAGTTGCGCTCGTGGGCAGCAGCGT
>JBEHYH010000314.1:0-7709 GCA_048498275.1 Myxococcota bacterium
ACGCTCTCTCGCCGACCGGAGCGCTCGTCGACCGCGCGAACCTGTTGGGTCTGTCAGTGCCCGAGATGACCGCGCTCGTCGGTGGTCTCCGCGCGCTCGGTGCGAACGCCGATGGCTCGAAGAACGGCGTGTTCACCGACAAGCCGGGCACGTTGAGCAACGACTTCTTCGTGAACCTCCTCGACATGTCGACGCGTTGGCAGAAGTCGAAGACCGAAGGTCTGTACGAAGGCGTCGATCGCATCAGCGGCGCTCCGAAGTGGACCGCGACGTCGGTCGACCTCATCTTCGGTTCGAACTCCGAGCTGCGCGCGTTGGCCGAGTTCTACGCGGCTGACGACGGCAAGGAGAAGTTCGCCAAGGACTTCGTGTCTGCCTGGACCAAGGTGATGAACAACGATCGCTTCGACCTGAAGAAGTAATTCGAAGGGCAGTTCAAGACGCGCCCTGCTTCGGTGGGGCGCGTTTTCTTTTGCGCTCAGTGCGCAATGCCCAGCGCATCGAGCTGCTGCTTCAGCAACTCAATCAACCGCTGCGACGGAGCCTCACCGCCGCTCTCGAACGTGGGCCCCACGATCTTGCGCGACGTCATCGCGTCACCCGCACACGGCGTTTCGCGCAGCTCGAACCAGCTCTTGTCTTCGAACTTGCGCGGGCTGGTCTCGATCTTCTTCTCGACCAACAGCACGTTCGCTTTGCAGCTCTCGACGAGCCGGAGCGTCGCGTGACCTTCGGCCGGAGCGTTAAGCACCGTCACCGTCGCATCTCCGGGCGACGCGACGCTGAATCGACCATGCAATTCGACGCCGCTCAGCAGCTGCGAGCGCGTCATCTCGTTCAACTCAATCGGCGCGTGCCCTGATCTGCGCACCCAGACGGCGTGATGCGCGACGGCCTCCGGGAGGCACGCCGTGCAGTCGTCACCGGCGAAGCCGCCCTGCCCCGACGCATCGGGGTTCAGCATGACGAATCGCACGGTGTACGCGAGCTGTGGCTCCGCGAGCTGCACCGGCTCTTCGTCTTCGCTCGGTGCGCCTGCATGAATCAGTCGCTGCAGCCGCTTCACTTCTCGCCGAGCTACACGTTCGATCGCGGCGTCTTCGTCTGCCTGCGACCACCCGCGCGGGTAACTCACTTCGATCTCGAACACGTTCGCCGTGCCCGCGTCGAGCGCAGGCACCTGTGGATTCGCGATCTCATTGAGCACCGCGAGCTTCCACGGCTCTTTGTCGGTGAACTCCATACCGTTGCAGCAGCACCCGGAACAACCCAGTGCTGCCAACAACGTCATCGCGAACTTCATGCGCCGAACTTGAGCAGCTCCGCGCCTTCAGCGACCTGATCACCGGGAGCGAACAGGAACTCCGAGACCGTGCCGTCTGACGGCGCGGTGATCGTGTGCTCCATCTTCATCGCCTCCATCACCAGCAGCGGCGCGCCCTTCTTCACCGGCGCGCCCTTGATGGCGAGCAGCGCGACGATCTTCCCGGGCATCGGCGCGGCGAGCTTTCCACCGTGTGAATCTTCCGCTCCGGCGTGCGCGAGTGGATCGAACTGCACGAGCGACGTGATGGTGCCGTTGAAGAACACCTGCAGCGTCTCGCCATCGCGAACGACAGTGCCGCGAACTTCCGACTCACCGAAGCGCAGCACGTAGTCATCGCCGTTCTTCGAGATGACGAGCTTGCTGCCATTCACGATGAAGCCGTCGTGCGCGTAGGTGACCGACAAGTCGACGCCACCCAACTTCAGCGTGCGCACGTAGTTCTGATTCAACCGCCAGCCATCACGCAGCGACCACGGGTCTGAATTCGCGGCCGATTCTTCACTCGACAACACCGCAGCCGCACCGAGCGCGAGCACTTCTGCAGCGGGCGCACGCTCCGCGGGGAACAGTGCATCGTGATTGCGCGCGATGAGCCCGGTGTCGACGTCACCCGACGAGAACACCTTCGAATCGGCGAGCCGCTTCAAGAACGCGACGTTGGTCGCAAGGCCGACGATCTGCGTCTGCGACAACGCTTCAGACATCCGCGACAGCGCCTGCGCACGATCTTCACCCCACACGATCAGCTTCGCGATCATCGGGTCGTAGAACGGCGTGATCTCGTCACCCTGCCGCACACCTGAATCGACGCGCACGTTCTGGCTGCGATCGAACGCCGCATGCGGAGGGAAACGCAGGTGCTTCAGCGTACCGATCGACGGGAGAAAACCCTTTTCAGGATTCTCCGCGTACACGCGCGCTTCGAACGCGTGCCCGCGAATCTTGAGCTGTTCCTGCGTCACCGGGAGCTTCTCGCCTGACGCCACGCGCAACTGCCACTCGACGAGATCGAAGCCGGTGATCATCTCCGTCACCGGGTGTTCGACCTGCAGACGCGTGTTCATCTCCATGAAGAAGAAGTGATCACCTTCTGAAATGAACTCCACGGTGCCCGCGCCGACGTACCCAACGGCCTTCGCCGCGGCGACCGCGGCTTCACCCATCGCGCGACGACGTTCTTCCGTCATGCCCGGAGCCGGCGCTTCTTCGATCACCTTCTGATGCCGGCGCTGCACGGAGCAATCGCGCTCGAACAAGTACACGCACTCGCCGTGCGTATCGGCGAACACCTGCACTTCGATGTGCCGCGGCTTCTGCAGGTACTTCTCGATCAACACCGCGTCTTCAGAGAACGCGTTCTTCGCCTCGCGTTTGCACGACTCGAGCGCGGCGAGAAAATCTTCAGACTTCTCGACCTGGCGCATGCCCTTGCCGCCGCCGCCCGCGCTCGCCTTGATGAGCACCGGGTACCCGATGCGATCTGCTTCGCGATGCAGTGAGTCGGGCCGCTGGTCGACGCCGTGGTAGCCGGGCACGAGCGGCACCTTCGCCTTCTCCATGCGCATCTTGGCTTCGGCTTTCAAACCCATCGCCGAGATCGCCGACGCCGGAGGCCCGATGAACGTCACGCCCGCCTTCGCGCACGCTTCAGCGAAGTCTTCGTTCTCAGACAGAAACCCGTAACCGGGATGAATCGCCTGCGCGCCGGTCTTCTTCGCGGCTTCGAGGATCTTCTCGGCGACGAGATAGCTCTCCTTCGCCGCAGCGGGCCCGAGATGAATCGCTTCGTCACACGCCTGCACGTGCTTCGCGCCGGCATCAGCGTCTGAATACACAGCGACGGTCTTGATGCCGAGTCGGCGCGCAGTCGTGGCCACACGGCACGCAATCTCTCCACGGTTCGCGATGAGAATTTTGGTGAACATGATCACATCCGGAAGAGGCCGAACTTCGTTTCAGGAATCGGAGCGTTGAGCGCCGCCGACAGACCGAGCGCCAACGTCATGCGCGTATCAGCCGGGTCGATGATGCCGTCGTCCCACAGGCGTGCCGAGGCGTAATACGGGTGCCCCTGCGTCTCGTACTGCGAGCGAATCGGCGCCTTGAACGCGGCTTCTTCTTCGGCGCTCCACTTGCCGCCTTTGCCTTCGATGCCGTCGCGTTTCACCGTCGCCAGCACGCTCGCGGCCTGCTCGCCGCCCATCACGCTGATGCGCGCGTTGGGCCACATCCACAAGAAGCGCGGCGAGTAGGCGCGGCCGCACATGCCGTAGTTCCCCGCGCCGAAGCTGCCGCCGATGATCACCGTGAACTTCGGCACCGACGCGGTCGACACCGCGGTCACCATCTTCGCGCCGTGCTTCGCGATGCCTTCGTTCTCGTACTTCCTGCCCACCATGAAGCCGGTGATGTTCTGCAGGAACACGAGCGGAATGCGGCGCTGACAGCACAGCTCGATGAAGTGCGCGCCCTTCTGTGCGCTCTCGGAAAAGAGGATGCCGTTGTTGGCGATGATGCCCACCGGCATGCCGTGAAGGTGCGCGAAGCCGGTGACCAGCGTGGTGCCGTAACGCGCCTTGAACTCGTCGAACTCCGAAGCATCGACGATGCGCGCGATGATCTCGCGAACGTCGAACGGTTTCTTGGTGTCGGTGGGAATGATGCCGTACAGCTCGCTGCCCGAGAACTTCGGCGCGCGCGGCTCACGCAGCGGAATGTCAGGCCGCTTGGCGACATTGAACGTGCCCGCGATGCGCCGCGCGATGCCGAGCGCGTGCTGATCATTCTGCGCGAGGTGATCGACGACGCCCGACAACCGCGTGTGAACATCACCGCCGCCGAGATCTTCAGCGGTCACCACTTCACCGGTCGCCGCCTTCACCAACGGAGGCCCACCGAGGAAGATCGTGCCCTGATTCTTCACGATGATGCTCTCGTCGCTCATCGCCGGCACATACGCACCACCGGCGGTGCACGAGCCCATCACCACCGCGATCTGCGGAATGCCCTCCGCACTGAGGTTCGCCTGATTGAAGAAGATGCGGCCGAAGTGTTCCTTGTCGGGGAACACCTCGTCTTGATTCGGCAGGTTCGCGCCGCCTGAATCGACGAGATAGATGCACGGGAGCCTGTTCTCCTTCGCGATCTCCTGCGCGCGGAGGTGCTTCTTCACCGTCACCGGGTAATACGTGCCGCCCTTCACCGTGGCGTCGTTGCAGACGATGACGCACTCTCGGCCCGCGACGCGGCCGATGCCGGTGATGATGCCCGCGCCCGGCGCTTCGTCTTTGTACATGCCGATCGCCGCGAGCTGACTGAACTCGAGGAACGGAGTGCCCGGGTCGAGCAGTTGATTCACGCGCTCCCGAGGCAGCAACTTGCCGCGCCCCGTGTGCTTCTTGCGCGCGTCTTCACCGCCGCCTTCGGAGATCTTCGCGACCTTCGCCTTCAGATCGTCGACGAGGGCCTGCATCGCCTGCGCGTTCGACTGAAATTCCGCCGAACGAACGTTCAACTGACTTTCGAGAATCGCCATCGCGGCGTCTCATAGCGGATTCGCCGCGCGCCGCCTGAACCATCTTCTTCAGTTGGCTTTCTGCGTCAGGGGCACTGGGTGATGCGGGTGTTGTTGTCGATGCGGTAGCCGCCGACGTCGACGCCGCCGTCAGCCGCGGGCGTCGAATACAGGTACGCCGACGATTCGATCGACAACGCCATCGCCGGGCCGTCAGCGCGCGAGGAGATCTTCAGCCCGCTGAGCAATACGGTGCCGCACGCGGTGTACGTCGCCTCGACCGAAGGCTGCGGAGGCGCGACCGGCGCACCGAGCAGATCGACATTCACCGCAGCGAACGGGAAACCTGCCGCCATCGAATACACGGCGCACACGCCCTGCGCCGTCAACGGCGTCGAGACGTCGGCTCCGCTCGCAGACAACTGCGTCGCACCGCCCCCACTCCCCGTCGGGAACACGGCGATCGATTGCTGCGAGAAATCCCACGCGCGGGCGTCTGCAACCGGAGCGGGCCATGACCAATCGACCGACTGCGCGTACGGCCCGAGCGGCTGACCCATCATGCAGCCGCAACCAGTGCCGCAGGTGCCGGTGTTGTTGATCGAGTCCCACGCGCTGGTGCGGCCGTCCCACGAGATCTCCAGTTGGCCGGGCGTGAAGCCCAGTTCGTAGAGCGGGCCCAGTTCAGCGTCGACCGTGCCGAGTGAACGCAGACTGCTGAAGAACACGGTGCCCATCGTCGTGAGCGTCTCGACGCCTCCGTCGGCCACGGGGAGATCGATCGCGACCTCGTCGAAAGGCTGCAACCGGGTGAACTCCGCCGTGAGCTGCCCCACGTTCGCGACCGGCACGCGCACGATGGTGTCATCGAAGTTCGGCTTGCCGGCGCCAGCACCACCCGTGCCCGACAGACCCGGGTGCGTCAGGCCGAGCGAGTACGACACGATGGGCAAGCTCCCCGAGAACGTCGAGCTCTGCATGCGCAGCGTGCCGAGCACCGGCAACGGCATCGGAACCCCCGCGTCGAAGTCAGCGCCCGCCGGTCCTTGCGGACCCTGCGCTCCGTCTGCGCCGTTCGCACCATCGGCACCGTCAGCTCCATCAGTGCCGTTCGCGCCGTCGGAGCCGTCCGCGCCATTGGTTCCATTCATTCCGTTGGTCCCATTCGTCCCGTCGACGCCGTTGGTTCCATCTTTTCCATCGGCGCCGGCCGGCCCCGCGGGCCCTTGTGAATCACACGATGAAACCGCGAGCGCTGCACACAACGGCACGAGGTACTTGAGCATTCGTCCCTTCTACCCGCGTTTGCCGACTCTCTTGAGCCGCATCGCGCGTGGGCAACTTGCCGCGTGAGGCACCGATTTCAGCCACTTGAGAACGGGCCGCCCGTTTGCAGAGCCGCAGCCGCATGACGACTTCGGTGATGACGGCTCCAGAGGTACGACTTCGCCCCCGACGCGTGATGTTGGCGGGCGGTCTGACGCTCGGTTTCGCCGCGGAAATATTGCTCGATGGCATGCCGTTCGGCGCCGGGCACGCGCTGTTCTCGATGACGCTCGGAGCGGCGCTCATCGCCATCGGCGGCCGTGAGGTCTGGCAGTCGGCGCGCGAACATCGCGGGCTGTTGTTGCAGTCGGTGCTGCTGATGAGCTCCACGATGCTGCACGACGCGTACTGGCTCGCGGTGCTCTGCACGTTGACCGCGGGCGTTCTCTTCTCGCTCGCGTTGCTCGGGTGGAACGGCAGTCGCGCGCTCTCGTCATCGGGGCTCGGCACGCTGATGTCGGCGCCCTTCTCGGTCTTCGGCGTCTCGGTGAAGTCGGGCTTTCAAGTCGCCTCGAGTGAGCTGCGCGAGACGAACGTGTCCGAACAGCTCCGCACGCAGTTCCCGAAGATGCTGCGGCTCGCGTTCATCGTCGTGCCGCCGGTGCTGCTGGTGACGGTGTTGCTCGCGTCGGGTGACGCCATCTTCCGCTCGAAGTTGGACAGCCTCTTCGACGTCGCGTTCTCGCTCGCCATCGCCCGGTGGATTCGCGGCGGCATCTTCACCGCGTGCGCGGCGGTAGTGCTCACCGGTGTCTTTGCGTTCGCGACGCGCCGCCGTGAGTTCATCGAAGCCGCCGCGCCGAAGCGGTCGCTGACCTCATTGGAGACCTCGGCGCTGCTCGGTTCGCTCACGATGCTGCTCGTCGCGTTCGGAGTGCTTTCGACGCCATGCGCGCTCGCGCCTTCTGCGTGTGAATTGCCCGATGGAGTCACCTACGCCGATGCCGCGCATGAAGGTTTCTTCCAGCTCCTCTTCGCGGCGATCAGCATTCTCGCGTTGTTGATGGCGCTGCCGGCGCGCACCCAACTCGGTGAACGCGCGTTGAAGGGTCTCTCGACCGCGCTGGTGCTCGCGACGATGCCGATGCTGGTGAGCGCGACCGCGCGGCTCTGGCGCTATGAGACGACGTACGGGCTCACGGTGTTGCGCCTGATGGCCTACGCCGGGCTCGCGTTCGTCGGCGCGATGCTCGCGTGGCGCGCGCTGACGCTGTGGGTGTTGCCGCGGCAGTTCGTCATCGGCGCGCTCACGTTGCTGAGCACCACGCTGCTCTCGCTCGCGGTGCTGTCGCCCGAGCGCTTCATCGCCGAACACAACCTGGCGATGACCGATCACCCGGTCGATATCTGGTACCTGCAATCGCTCGGCGCCGACGCGGTGCCGACGTTGCTGAAGCTCGGCGTGTACCCGGGCGACAAGCCGACGCACGATTCCCTGCTCACGTGGAATCTCGGCCGCGCCCGCGCTCGTCGCGCACTCGCAGGTCAATGACGCGTATCTTCGCGGCATGAACCCCTTCGCCGTGTTGCTGACCGTCGCCG
>JBEHYH010000315.1:0-7700 GCA_048498275.1 Myxococcota bacterium
CAGCAGCGGCAGCGGGAGCACCGGCAGGCCGAGCTCGAGCCCCGACGCGGTGCTCTGCGCGCGGCAGAAATCACTCGCGTACACCTTGCTGACCTCGACGCCGCTGTTCGCGAAGAAGACCTTCAAATTGTAGATCTCCGAGTCGCTCGCGGTCGGCGTCAGTTGTCGCGCCAGCGCCGGGTCGCAGCTCTTCCACCACTGGCTCGCGACGCCCGCGTCTGTCTTGTCAGCGCCGGTGAGCGCCGTCGCGTGATGAAAGAAGATGGAATACCCGCCGCCGAGCAGCGCCTGACGCAACGTCACCGTGAGCTCGGCCTCAGGCGCGGTGGCGCCACACACGTTGCCCGCGCACGCGAACGCCTTGTACGTGTACTTCTGCAGCGTCACCTGGTTCACCTGCGGGTTCAGGTTGGTGAGCGGCTCGGTGATGGTCATCGCTCCCGTGCTCGAGAACACCAGCGTCGCGGCGCCATCGAACGGCCCTGACGGCGCGGCGTTGAGCCCGCGCAAGATGCGCACGCTGGGCGAGGTCGAGCTCCAGCTCAATTCGACGGAGCGGCCATCGGCGCTCAACGCGGCGGTGAAGTCGTGAATGTCCAAAGTCGGGCCGGTGCCGGGTTGCACTTCGACGTTCGGCGCGTCGGTGCCGCACTTGCCGCACACGTTGCAGTTGTAGACCGCGTAGTACGTCGGCTCCGTCGTCGAGAGATGCGAGAGGGCCTCGTTCGTCACCGTCGACGGGCCCATGTAGATGACGGTGCCGTCTTCATTGCTCGTCGGCACGCGACCGGTCTGGCGCACCACGCTGACACCCACGAAGCCGGTGGTGATTTCAGGAGGCGTCCACGCGAGGCGGACCTGATCACCTTCCGTCGCCCACAACACGTCGGTCACCACGGCCGTCGGCGCCAGCGTGTGCGCGCCGCGCTTCGAGCTCACCGACGCCGGCGTGCGCGCCCAGCTCCCGTCTTCGGAGCGCGACCACAGATGCCACGCGAACGGCCCGCAACTGTCGGGCAACTTGTTGTCGATGTACTTGCCGGTGCCGTTCTCGATGCGCGCGAGAATGGTGCCGCTGGGCCCGAGCGATTCGCCGACCACCCCCGCGCCGGTCGGCGCCACCGGGTCTTCACCGCCCACCGTGCGCACCACCAGCGTCAGCGTCGAGTTGTCGCCGTCTTCCCACGTGATGGTGGCGCGGCCGGGCGTGACGGCCACCGCGGCGTTCTTCGGTGCACCGACGAAGGTGTGCGGCTCGCAGGCCAACAGAACGGCTGAAGACAGCAAAAGCAGTGAAACGCGACGCATGCCGCGGAGCGTACACTCACCGCATGACCGAGCTGAAAGTTGAACGCGAAGAACAGGGCCATCGGGCGAGTGTCTTCATTGCGCAGGGCGGCAAGCGCGTCGCCGAAATGACCTTTTCGCGGGTGAACCCGACGAAGTTCATCATCGACCACACCGAGGTCGACGACTCACTCCGCGGCCAGGGCGCGGGCCGCAAGCTGCTCGACTTCGCGGTGCAGTACGCGCGTGAGAACAAGCTCACGTACCTGCCGTTGTGCCCGTTCGCGAAGGCGCAGTTCGACAAAGACGCGTCGATTCGCGACGTGCTCAGCGCTTGAAGAGGCTCTTCAACCTGCCCCAGAAGCCGCCGGCGCGTTTCTCGAGCTCTTCACCGCGCGCCTTGGTGGCCTCTTCGCGCTTCGCCTGAGAGATGCCGAGCTTCTGCGCGATTTCGTCGTTCGTGTAGCGCGTGGCGAGCGTCGACTTCACCGTCTTGCGCGTGCGGAACTCTTTCGCCTCGACGGTGACGACGCACTCCGCATCGAGGCTCACGGTGACGGCGACTTGAACAGCGCCCGCCGGGCCTTTGGGCAGACCGGTGATGCTCAGCGCGCCGACGAATTCGTTGCCGGCGACGTTCGAGTCTTCACCCTGGAAGATGAGGATCTCGAGCTCGGTCTCGTCGTTCTTCTGCGTCGAGATGCCGAACGACTTCGTCGCCGGGAGCGGCGTGTTGCGCTCGATGAGGCGATGAAACGCGCCGCCGGGCTTGCCGAGGCCGATGGTCATCGGCACCACGTCGATGAGCACCAGGCTCGACACCTTGTCGACGGTGCCTGAATACAACGCGGCGCCGAGCGCGACGGCTTCATCGGCGTTCACCGATGCGTGCGGCGGCTTCTTGAAGACGGCCTTCAACTTCTCGCGCACCAGCGGCATGCGGCTCATGCCACCGACGAGGATGATGTCGTCGATTTGAGACGCCTTGAGCTTCGCGTCGAGCAGCACGTCCTGCACCGCGACCAGCGTGCGTTCGACGAGCTCGTTGCACACCGCTTCGATGTCGGCGCGCGTGACGGTGGTGCGCAGGTCGAGTGGCTTGCCTCCCGAATCCATCTCCAGCATCGGGAGGTGCACGTCGAAGCTGGTGCGCTCCGAGAGCGCAATCTTCATCTTCTCCGCGGCGTCTGAGACACGGGAGAGCGCGATGCGGTCGCCGGAGAACGGCTTCTTGTGCCACTGCGAGAAACGCTCGAGGAGCAGGTCGACGAGCTGGTTGTCGAAGTCGACGCCGCCGAGGAACACGTCGCCGCCCGTCGCCAGCACCTCGAAGACGTTCTGCTCGAGCTTGAGAATCGTGGCGTCGAAGGTGCCGCCGCCGAGGTCGTAGACCAGCACGGTCTTCGTCAGCTCGCGGTTCATGCCGAACGCGAGCGCGGCGGCCGTGGGCTCGTTGAGCACGCGTTCGACCTTCAGGCCCGCCATCGCGCCTGCGCGGCGCACCGCTTCACGCTGCGGCTCCGAGTAATAGGCGGGGCAGGTCACGACCGCGCGCGACACCGGAGTGCCGAGCGATTGCTCCGCCATCTCGCGGCATTCCTTCAGCACCAGCCCCTGCACTTCTTCGAGCGAGAGGATGTCGTTGCCGAGCTTCACGCCCGCGCGGCGGTCGGCGGCCTCGACGATTTCGAAGTGCGAACGCTCCTTCACCTGCTTCACGGTGGGCGAATCGAAGTCGCGGCCCACGAGCCGCTTCGCGCCGAAGATCGACTGCGCCGGGTTGAGGACCATCTGCTGCTTCGCGCGGTGACCGACGACGAGCCGGTCCTTGTTCAACCCGACCACGGACGGAATCGTGTTGTGCCCGTCTTTCGAATTCAGGATGCGCGGGCGGCCGTTGGTGAGGATCGCGCACGCCGAATTCGTGGTGCCGAGGTCGATGCCGATGATGGGCCCGGTGCCGTCAGACGGCTTGATGTCCTTCAAATACACCGTCGCACCGGCGGGCCGCGACACGGGCGCGGGCGGCGGTGCGGGCACTTCTTCCCGCAGCACGACCGGCGTCGCGGGCTTCTCCATCACCGGAGGCGGCGCGCGCGTGACCTCCGGCAACACCGGCAGCGGCTCTTCGGGCTCGACTTCGATGTCGAGATCCAACGGGAGTTCTTCGACCGGCGGCGCGGGCGTCGCGTCGAGGTCATCGAACAGCGACAGCGGCGCGGAAGGTTCCGGCGTCGTGCCGACCAGCGCATCGAAGGGGATGTCGATTTCGCCGCTCATCGGCTCCGCGGTGCCGCCGACTTCGAGCTCGATTTCGACAGGCGGCACTGCACCGGGCGCGAACGATTCGATCTGCGCCTGCTTCGCCTTCGGTTTCATCGGCGCGAATTCGAAGTCGGCGGGCGCAGACTCGGGGTCGACGGACTCCACTTCGATTTCCAAACGCTGTTTCGGCGCTTCGACTTCGATCTCGACGGCCGGCGGAGGCGGGGGCTTCGCGGGCGCCACGGCCACGGGCGGCGGCGCGATTTTCGGCGCGACCGGCGCGACCACGGGCGCGACGCCTGAACTCTGCGAAGCGATGGCGGTCTTCGGGGCAGCCGAACCCAGCATGCGGTCGACGAGCGCGCGCGAAGCGTCATCCAACTTCAAGAACTCGAGGCCCATGCCCTGCGGGCCGCCGGGATCATTCGCGGGCCGCACCCAGCGAACGATGGCGATGCCCTGCAGCACGCGCTGCCCGTCGGCGATCTCGACCTTGAAGTTGAGCTCGGTGCCGATGGGCTTCGGCTCCCGGGTGCGGATGAACATGCCGCCTTCGGAGAGATTGGTCGCGTACTTGGCGGCGAACTCGTCGAGGCCCTTGTGCTGCAACTTCACCAACAGGCCGACGAGCTTGCGCTGCTGCTTGCGGGAATCCTCACTCACGGCGCGGAGGGTACGCGCGGCCCGCGATCGAGGCCAAGCTGATCATTCGCCTACATGCACTTCAGACGAGAACGAGGCGTTCCGGCGGCACGCCGTATCGCGCCAGACCGCCCGCGTCGCTCGTGTACACGAGGCTCGGCGTCTGCAGCGCGAGCATGGCCGTATGCGCGTCGACGATGTCAGGCCGCGTTCCCGGGCGGAGATGCTTCGCGATGAACTCGCCAACGCGACGCGCTTCAGTCGCATTGAGCGCAACGACCTCGAGCTTCTGCTTCAGAAATGCTGTGAGACGGGAGCCACCGCGCCACGCCTGTGCCAGTACTCCCGCTGACAAGCGGATCGAGAGGTCGTTCAGATGAGCGAATCGCAACTCGTCTCGAAACTTCGCCGCTTCGATCGCCAGCAGAGCACCTGAGTCCAACACCATCCCCCCCGGTCTTTCCTTCGCCACCCATCACCTCGCTTTGCGCTTCGCCTTCTTCACCGGGAGCAGGCCCGCGCGTTCGAAATCTCTCCGCGCTTTCTTGAGGCCACGCGCGATCTCCTCGGGCGTGCGGCCGTCTTCGCGGTCCCACCGATTGAGCATCTCTTCGAAGGTTTCATCGCGACCCTTCTCCTCGATGAGCGTCGCGATGTAGCCGCTGATGCTGGTCGCGCCGCCCTTTCTCAGGGAGGCTGATGGTGATCTTCGCGGTCACACCGCGGTCATACCGTCTTCAGCTCACCGCATCTGAGCAGCGGTCGCAGAGTTCCTTCGCGCCGACCTCAGGCTTGTACTGCCAGCAGCGCGGGCACTTGTTGCCGCTCGCCTTCTCGACGCGCGCGGTGAACTCGGCGGCATCTCCGAGGTGCACCTGGCTGACGATGAAGAACTCCGGCAGGTCTGCGCCGTACTTCTGCAGCAGCTCCTTCGTGGCGCCCGATGCGCTCACGAACACCTGCGCCTCGAGCGACTTGCCGATGAGCTTCTCCTGACGCGCCTTCTCGAGGAGCGGCAGCACCTTGCTGCGCACGTCGAACAGCGCGTCGAGGTCGGCCACCACCTTCGCGTCGAAACCACCGCGCGCCTCGGGGAACTTCTCGAGGAATACGCTCTCGGGCTTCGCACCGGGCAAGAACGCGAACGCCTCTTCAGCGGTGAAGCTGGTGACGGGCGAGAGCACCACGAGGAGCTCCTTCGCAATTCTGTACAACACCGTTTGTGCTGATCTGCGCTTCGGCCCGTTCTTCTTCGTCGTGTAGAGCGCGTCTTTCTGGATGTCGAAGTACTGCGCCGACAGCTCGTTCGCGCAGAAGTCGACGACCAACTGGTACACGAGGTGGAACTCGTAGCTCTCGTACGCGGCCTTCACCTTGGTGATGAGGCCGTCGAGCTTCGAGCTCGCCCACTGGTCCAACGGCAGCAGCTTCTCGACCGAGTCTTTCGCAGGGTCGAAGTCGAACAGGTTCGAGAGCGCGAAGCGCACCGTGTTGCGGATCTTCCGGTAGCCCTCGGCGAGGCCGTCGAGCATCGACATCGAGAGGCGCACGTCGTTGCGGTAGTCCGACGAGGCGACCCACAAGCGCACGATTTCCGCGCCGTGCTTCTTGATCATCTCCTCGGGGCCGACGGTGTTGCCGAGCGACTTCGACATCTTCTGACCGTTGCCGTCGACCACGAAGCCGTGCGTGAGACAGGTCTTGTACGGCGCGACGCCGCGCGTGCCGATGCTCACCAGCAACGAGCTGTGGAACCAGCCGCGGTGCTGATCAGACCCTTCGAGGTACAGGTCGACCGGCGTGGTCGCGCCCGTGGGCTCCATCACCGCCGCGAAGCTGCACGCCGAGTCGAACCACACGTCGAGAATGTCGGTCTCTTTGACCAACGTGTCTTTCTTGCAGCTCGGGCACGTCGAACCTTCCGCTCGGAAATCGCTGAGCGGTTTTTCGTACCAGGCGTTCGCGCCCTGCTTCGCGACGACGTCGGCGACCTTGTTCATCACGCCGGCATCGATGAGCGCGTGACCGCACTCGCTGCAGACCGCCGTCGGAATCGGAACGCCCCACGTGCGCTGACGCGAGATGGTCCAGTCCGGCCGCGTCGAGAGCATTCCGTAGATGCGATCGTGACCCCACTTCGGCACCCAGTTCACCTTGTTGTCGATGGCATCGAGCGCCTTCTTGCGAAGATCATTCGTCTCCATCGAGATGAACCATTGCGGCGTCGCGCGGTAGATGACCGGCTTCTTGCTGCGCCACGAATGCGGGTAGCTGGTGGTGATGTACTCGCCGACCTGGTTGAGCAGCGCGCCCTTTTCCGCGAGCAGCTTCGGCACGGTCTCGTTGGCATCGAACACGAACTGACCGGCGAACTGCGGCCCGACCGAATCGTCGTAGCGGCCGTCGCCCTTCACCGGGTTGTAGATGTCGAGGTTGTTGCGCAGACCGACTTCGTAGTCGTCAGGGCCATGGCCCGGAGCGGTGTGCACCAACCCCGTACCGGCCTCGAGCGTCACGTGCTCGCCAGTCACAATCGGCGATTCGCGGTCGAGGAACACGTGGCGGTACTTGAACCCTTCGAGCTCTTCGCCCGTCGCGTACCCGAGGATCTTCTGCGTCGCGAATGACGGCAGGTCGCCGAGCGTCGTGGGCTTCGTCGTGAAGTCACCCGGTGCGATGTCGGCGAGCACCTTCGCGAGCAATTCCTTCGCGACGATGATCACCCGGCCCGCGGTGAGCTCGTAGAAGACGTATTCGAACTTCGGGTTCACGCTGATGGCGAGGTTCGCGGGCAACGTCCACGGAGTGGTCGTCCAGATGGCGAACTCGACCTTTTTCTCCGCGAGGAATGACCACTTCTTCGAGAGGTCAGACGCGGCAGGGAACGCGACGTACGTCGACGGAACCTTGATGTCTTCGTACTCAATCTCGGCGAGCGCGAGCGCGGTGCGGTCGTAGACACACCAGAACACCGGGCGATTGCGGCGGTACATCGAGCCCGACGCGGCGAACTTCGCCAGCTCGCGGATCTCCTGCGCCTCGTAGCTGAAGTCGAGCGTGCGGTACTTCGCGTCCCACCTCGCGAACACGCCGAGCCGCTGGAACTCACCCTGCTGGATGTCGATGAACTTGAGCGCGTACTCGCGGCACTTCTGGAGGAACTCCTCACGCGACATCGCGCGGCGGTCGACCTTCTTCTCGCGGAGGTCCTTCTCCACCGCCTGCTCGATGGGCAGACCGTGCGTGTCCCACCCGGGCATGTAGTCGGCGCGTAAGCCCGCGAGGTTGCGGTACTTCACGATGACGTCTTTCAGAATCTTGTTGAGCGCGTGACCGGCGTGCAGGCGGCCGTTCGCGTACGGCGGGCCGTCGTGCAGCGTGAACGCCGGCTTGCCCTGGTTCGCGGCGAGCACTTTCTCGAAGGTCTTCTTCTCGTCCCACGCGGCGAGCATCTTCGGCTCGAGCTGCGCCAGGTTGCCCTTCATGGGGAACTCGGTCTGCGGGAG
>JBEHYH010000316.1:0-7691 GCA_048498275.1 Myxococcota bacterium
GGCGACGACACCATCAAGGCGAGCCAGTAGCCGTCAGCCGATGGGCGGGAGCAACCCCGCCACCGACAGCGCGCGGGCGGCCTGCTTGCGCACCGGCGCTCCGTCGGGGGAGGTGACGACCATGCCGAGCACCAGCCGCTGCACGGCCATCACGTCGTCGGCGCGGAGCTCCTTCGAGACCAGCCCCGCGTCTTGCGCGCGCTTGAGCGACTTCGCGAGCACCCGCTTGAGCCGCACGTCGCCGTCGTAGTCGTCGATGGTGCGGCGCGCGTCGATGATCATCTCGATGAAGGCGCGCTCCTCGATGGTCTTCTCGATGAGCAGCCGCCACAGCCTGCCGAAGGCGTTCGGGTCTTCGTCGCGGCCCAGCGCCTCGAGCTCGGCCCAGTTGTCTTCGAAGACCGCGAAGGCGATCTCGATGCGCGACGAGAAGTGCCGGTAGAGCACGCCCTGCCCGACGCCCGCCTTCTTCGCGATGGCCGACAGCGGCACGTGAAAGCCGCGCTCAGAAAACACCTCCCGGGCCGCCGCGAGCAGCGCGCTGCGGTTTTCCCCAGCGGCGGCGGGGCCGCGGTTCGCCTTGCGTTTGCGATGTTGCACGCCGCGCAGCATACTCCGGACAACACTGTCCGGATGCGAGAATCAGGAGGTCCAACATGCAATTCGACAAGACGTATGACGTGCTGGTGGTGGGCAGCGGCGCCGCAGCTTTTTCGACCGCGCTGGGAGCCATCGATTCGGGCTTGAGCGTGCTGCTGGTGGAGAGCACCGAGAAATGGGGCGGCAACTCGGCGATGTCGGGCGGCGGCATGTGGCTGCCGAACAACCCGCTGCTCCGCGCCGATGGCGTCGGTGACTCGCGCGAAGAAGCGCTCGCCTACCTCGAAGCGACGGTGGGCAACGAAGGCCGCGCCACCAGCCGCGCGCGCAAGGAGGCGTTCGTCGACGGCGTCGATGACTTCGTGATGACCGCGCAAAAATACGGAATGAAGTTTCAGCGCGCGGCCGAATACGCCGACTACTACCCGGAGCGCCCGGGCGGAAAAATCGGGCGCGCCATCGAGCACTCACCGTTCAACACGCGCGAAATCGGCGACTGGTTCAAGACCACGCGCAGCCTGATGGCGGTGCCGATGCTGACCGACGACGTGTGGCTGCTCTCGCGCGCCTGGTCGACGTGGAGCGGCTTCAAGCGCGGCGTGCGGCTCGTCTTCCGCGTGCTGGGCGGGTTGCTGCGCGGCGCGCGGCTGGCCGGCATCGGCGCGGGCTTGATGGCGTCGTTCTTGAAAATCGTGGTCGTGCAGAAGAAGACGGAGCTGTGGCTCTCGTCGCCGCTCGAAGATCTCCTCTTCGAAGACGGCCGCGTGGTCGGCGCGCACGTGAGCCACGAGGGCAAGTCACTCCACATCGGCGCGAAGCGCGGCGTGATGCTGGCGGCCGGCGGCTTCGACTACAACAAGGCGTGGCGGCAGAAGTACCACGGCATCGACGGTGCTCCGTCGGGTTCGCCGGGCAACCTGGGCAAGCCCATCGACATCGCGATGAAGCACGGCGCGGCGACGGAGCTGCTCGATGACGCGTGGTGGGGTGCGTCGGTCGCGCCGACCAGCGTGTCAGGCGCGGGCTTCATCGTGGGTGAGCGCTCGATGCCCTACAACATCATCGTCGACGCGAAGGGCGACCGGTTCGCGAACGAATCGGAGTCGTACGTCGACCTCGGCCATCACATGCTCGCGCACGACAAGGACGGCGCGTACTGGATGGTGTGCGACGCGCGGCATGGCCGGCGGTACCTCCGCACGTTCTTCATCGACCCGAAGGTGAAGAAGGCGATGCGCGCGGAAGGTGTGGCGTTCGATGCCGACACGCTGGAAGAGCTCGCGAAGAAGCTCGGCACGCCCAACCTGATGAAGACGGTGCAGCGCTTCAACGGCTTCGTGCGCGCGGGCGTCGACGGCGATTTCGGCCGCGGCAATTCAGCGTACGACCGCTACTACAGCGACCCGACGGTGATTCCGAACCCCAACCTCGGCGCGCTCGAGCAGGGGCCGTTCATCGCGTTCAAGCTCGTCATCGGAGATCTCGGCACCAAGGGCGGCGTGGTCACCGATGAACATGCGCGGGCGTTGCGTGAAGACGGCAGCGTGATCTCCGGGCTGTATTCGGCGGGCAACAACTCCGCCGCCGTCATGGGCCGCACGTATCCAGGGCCCGGTTCGACGCTGGGCCCCGCAGTGGTGTTCGGCATGCGCGCGGCGCGGCACATGGCGAAGAACGGGTGACAAAAAAGCCGCCTCGCTCGACGCGAAGCGGCTTCGTCACTTCAGTTGCGATTTCGTCAGAGCGAGCGCGTCGCGCGGGCGAGCTCACGGTCCAACGCGGCCATCTGCTCGTCTTCTCGGCGCTTCATCTCATCGAACGCGTCATCGATGGCCGAATCGTTCCTCGGCATCGGGCGCGGCATTGCGCGCGGAGCCGGCGCTCCGAAGATGGCCTTGAGCAGCGACACCACCAGGAACACGCCGAGCACGATGACGCCGACCTTGAGACCGATGGCGAGCAGCCCGATGGTGATGCCGAACAACACCGCCATGAAGGCGAGCGCGGGCGGGCCCAGAATGGCGATGACGGCGATGATGACCAGCAGTTTGAGCAAACGGTGCATGTGAAGCTCCTCTCGGGCATCACTACGAGGCACCCCGGGTTCGATTGCGTCGCCCTATCCTTTCGGCGCTCTGGAGCGTCTCACCGGCATGACCGACATCCACTCCGTACAAATTCGCAAGGCGTGGCAGGGGTTTCACGACGCAATCGATGAACTCCGGCCGCAGTTGTACCGCTTCTGCCGCAACCTCACGCGCAGCCCGTATGACGCCGAAGACCTCGTGCAGGACGCGCTCGCGAAGGCGTTCCTCACCGCGGGCGGCGTGTTCGACCGCATCGAGAACCCGCGCGCGTGGCTGTTTCAGATCGCCTCGAACGTGTGGATCGATCGCGTGCGGCGTGCCCGTGAAATGGTTGGAGAGTTCCCCGAAATCGCGGCGCCGGTGATTCCCGTTCGGGAGACGCGTGAGGCGGCGGGTACGTTGTTGACGCAGCTCGCTCCGCAAGAACGTGCCGCGGTGGTGCTCAAGGACGTGTTCGATTTCTCACTCGAAGAAATTGCGAGCGTGCTGTCGACCACGCCGAACTCGGTGAAGGCCGCGCTGCATCGCGGGCGCGGCAAACTCGAGAATCTGGACAGCGCTGAGGTGCGCACGCCGCCTCCGACGCCGGTGCTCGACGCGTTCTGCGCCGCGTTCAACGCGCGCGACCTCGAGGGTTTGAGGAAGCTGCTCACCGCGAACACCACCTGCGAAATGGTCGGCTCCGCGATGCAGTACGGCGACCGCACGCCCGCTGAGTCGTCGCACGGCATGCTGCGTGGAATGCTGGGTGTGTATTCCGGCGTCGAGCCGCGCTTCCGCGAGGACTACGTCGAAGAACCGGCCCGCGTCGAAGTGCGTGAACACCGCGGCGCGCACATCGCGCTGGTCTGGTGCAAACACACTGTCGGCGAAGCCGTGCGGGCCATCATTCGCGTGTTCGACGACGGCGAAGGTCACGTCGGCCGCCTGCGCATCTGGTTCTGGGCCGATGATTTTCTCGCCGAGGTCTGCCGCGAGTTGAACGTGCCCTTCCGCGTGAATGGGTACCGCTACTGGGGCCCGACCTCGCCTCACGACAGGTGATGTGACAAGCAGCCCGCGTGGAAGAAGAAGGCATCGCGCTGCTCACCTTCACCGTGGAGCGCAACTACGCGGGCTGGCGGCTCGACGAGTACCTCAAGCAGAAGATCCGCCGCGCGACGATGGAGCGCGTGCGCGAGATCATCGTGAACGACGTGGTGTTCGAGCGTGAATTGACCGCGTCGACTCCGGTGTGGCCGGGCTTGACGTTTCAGGTGCGTCGCCGCGTGCGCGCTGAACCGTCGGTGCCTGCGCCGGAGTTGATTGAAGAGGTGTTCCTCGACGACGCGTTGCTCGTCGTGAACAAGCCCGCGGGCCTGCCGATTCACCCCACCGCGCGCTACCACCACAACACGCTCGTCGAGATGTTGAAGGTCCGGCACGGGTTCCCATCGTTCCCCGCGCATCGGCTCGACCGTGAGACGTCGGGGCTCGTGGTGCTCGCGCGCACGCTCGAGGCCAGTCAGCGGCTGATGAAGCGCTTCGCGAACGGCGAGGTGAAGAAGCAGTACCTCGCGATCGTCGAAGGCCAGCCGCAAGACGAGTTCACCGTCGACGCGCCGATCGCCGAAGGCACCGAGCTGATCCGCATCGCCGTGCGGATTGATGAGTCAGGAAAAGCCGCGCGTACGCGGTTCGTGGTCGAGCAGCGGTTTGAACGCGCGGGCGAGAAGTTCGCGGTGCTGCGCTGTTACCCCGAGACCGGCCGGCAGCATCAGATTCGCATTCATCTCAAGCACGCCGGTTTCCCGCTCGTCGGCGACAAGATGTACGGGCCCGACCCGATGTTCTTCGACCGCTTCAGCAAACATCAGCTCGAGCCGGAGGCGATGTTGAAACTCCGGCTTCCGCGTCAGGCGCTGCACGCGGCGGTGCTGGAGTTCACCCACCCGATGACCGGCGTGCCGATTCGATTCGATGCGCCGTTGTCGGCCGATCTGCGCGACTTCATCGGGGGGGCGCGGCTGACGGAGTCGTCGCCGTGCTCATCACGCGCAGGCCCTTGACCGCGCGCACGTCATCTCAAGCGCATGCAACTCTGCGGGCTCCGAACTTCGAGCACCGTCTTCAACGCGTACACCAGTCTTCGCGCTGCAGCATCGCGTGCGTCACTGAACACGAATACCAACCCAACGACTGCAACGCGTTCCGCTGAATCGCATCGCGTGTTCGCCGCTCCGACTGCGAATGCCACGCCGCACTGTCCACGTGCAGCGCCACTCTCCGCTCCGGCCACGCGAAGTCGATACGCATCACGCCAGGGAGCTCGAATTGCCGACGCACCGGCACGAGCCCGAACCTCCGCAACGCCCGCCACACCTTCACTTCGAGTGGCGATTCCGTGCCTCCGTCGCGCCGCAACTCGAGCAACTTCGCGAACCGCTCGAGGCCACGACGACCTCGCGTGTGCAGCGACTCCAGCTCCACCTCGAGCCAACGCATCAAGCGCGGGTTCTTCACCGCCACGGAATCCAACGCGAACTCGAGCCGCTCCTCATCCAACTCACCCACGAGATCGACGAACGTCCTCGCGATGCTCGTCACCCACAGACCGTCGCGAGTCTTGAACGACGAGACCTCTTCACGCGGGGTGTGCGCTCGAACACCTCGAAGTCGCATGCGGCGACTCCTCGGAACCGAAACGTCAATCACCTCGGGCGCGCGCTCATTCAATGTTGGCAAGCCGAGCGCATATGCCGCGCTGAAATGTGAAAGCGCCGAGCCCGGGCCCGCGGCGAGGAGCGCAGCCAGTGCGCGTTGGCGCCACACGACGGGCGAAGCCGCGCTTCGATACACGCCGGGGTGAACCAATCACGCGCCGTCGAAAAACCGTAGCCCGCACGGTTTTTCGACAAAGCGCGAACCAGGGCACGCAATTGAACGCGGTTTGCTCGTAGCCGAGAGCTCGCGCGAGTCGACTCGGACGCCCGACCGTTTCAACACCGCGCGATGCACGTTCGAACGACGCCAGTTGGCACGAGTTCATTGCGAAGTGAGGGGCCAGCCTGCGACGAGCACGGCGCGCGTCACACGACCCCGCGCCTGCCCCACAGCTACTGGCAACTGCCGTTCAAACACTGCGTGCTACCGCCGCACACCGCGCACGCATTCCCATTCGTGCCGCACGCCGCGACGCTCGTCGAGGTCACGCACGTGTTGTCCGCCTGACAGCACCCGAACCTGCAGTTGTCGGCTCCGCAGTGCGTGAAGTGACACACGTTGTTCGCGCACTCCTGGTCGCTCCCGCACGACTGGCACACGCCGCCGCCGACGCCGCACGCGTCGTGCTCCGAGCCCGCGTGACAATTCCCCAGCGGGTCGAAACACCCGGCGCAGCTCTGCGACACGCACGCGCCGCCTTCACATCGCAACCCGTCACCGCACGGCGCGCACCAGGTCATGGTGCCGCCGCAGGCTTGCGAGTCATTGCTCCCCGCGCACCCGCCATCGGCGAGGCAGCACGACCCGGCGCACGCGCACGGCGTGCCCGAATCGACGACCCCGGCATCGACATCGAGCTCGAGGCAGGCGGCGTTGACGCAATAGCTCCCGCTGGCGCACACCGCGCACTCGGCGCCGCGCGTACCGCACGCGTCGTCGGCTTTCCCTTCGAGGCACGTGCCGTCGGCGCCACAGCACCCGACGCACGTCGAGGCGTTGCAGGGGTCCTGACACCCGGCGAGCACCAACAACGAGAGGACCAGGAAACTCCGCATTTGCGCAGGCTCTTATACGACCGAGACTGGCGCGGCGCAGCGCTCTGGGCTTCATTCGGCGTCGTTCGCAATGAAGCGCTTTGCCCTGCCCCTGCTGCTGCTCGCCGCGTGCCGACCCGACGGAGTGACCAAGGCGTACGGCGAGCTGGTCTTCGTGCAGGGCGACCGTGAGCTCACCGACGCGACGTACACCCTGCCCTCGGTGGTGATGACGGAGACGGGCGCGACCACCATCACGGTGCGCAACGTGGGGCGGGTGGCGGCGACCATCGCCAGCATCACGCGCGACGAGGGTGATTCGAGCCTCAGCGTCGACGGCGCGGGGTTGGTCATCAACGAGAGCGGCGAAGGCACGCTCCACGTCACCTTCGCGCCGACGCAGGCCACCGACGTCACGCAGGTCAGCGTCACGCACACCGCGCACTTCACGCTCAAGCTCACCGGCACGGCCTCGGGCAAGGACACGCTCGAGCTGACGCTGGTGGCCGCGGCGCTCGCGCGCGATTGCTACGTGCCCGCGGAGCTCGACTTCGGGCGGGTGCCGCTCACCTACACGGTGACGAAAGACTCGACGCTCGAGAACGGCGCGCTCACCGCGAGCCAGACGACGTGGGCCTTCACCTCGTCGTTCTTCACGGTGCTGACCAGCTCACCGCTCGACGTCGGCGCGCAGAGCTCCGCGACCCTGTCGGTGCGTTTCGAGCCGCTCGAAGCGCGCAGCTACGAAGAGACGCTGACGCTCTCGCGCGGCGCGGGCTGCCCGTCGGGCGACATGAAGCTCCGCGGCATCGGTGACGACAACGCCATCACCTGGGCGCCCTCGCCGCTCGACTTCGGGCGCGTGCCGCTGGGCGACATCTCGTCGCGCGAGGTGGTGGTGACCAATCATTCGTCCGTCGACCTGAGCCTCTCCACCGCGCTCACCTCCGCCAATTTCTTCGTCGAAGGCGGCGCGCCGGTGGTGTTGCCGGGGAACTCGAGCGCGACGGTGTTCGTCTCGTGCCGGCCGGCGGCGCTGGGTCAGCTCGACGCGCAGTTGAACATCTCCCTCGGCACCGACCCGCTGTACGTCGCGCCGGTGCCGCTGATCTGCATCGGCGGCGGCCCGCGCATCGCGGTGAACCCCAACCCGCTCGACTTCGGCACGGTGCCGTACAACAGCGTGGGCTCCGCGGTGACGCGGCGCCGCCTGATGGTGCGCAACGTCGGCACGCCGCCGAGCACGCCGGAAGACACACAGTACAAC